>DATFEQ010000007.1:0-6019 GCA_035250905.1 Steroidobacteraceae bacterium | reverse complement strand
ACCCATAACCCATTGACTAATAGACATTTTACCGGCATACTACTGGACAAATAAAAGGGCTATCCCGTTAGCTCCACCTCGATCAATATATAGCGATGAGCCGTTCATCGCTGTCGTTGGCTGCCGGCCGAGATTACCCGCGTACGTGGGCGCAGTTTGCGGATTGGTTTGCCGATGAGGCAGCGTGTTTTCAGTACCTGGAGCGGCTGCGCTGGCCGGAGGGATTTGTCTGTTGGCGCTGCGGCGAGCGCGGCGAGCCCTATCGGGCAACACGCCATCGCTTGATGTGTCGGGTCTGCCGAGCTCAGGGCTCGGTGACTGCCGGGACGGTGTTTGACAAGACCCGCACGCCGCTGCGCAGTTGGTTCGCCGCGGTGTGGTACGCGACCAATCAAAAGCATGGTGTCAGCGCGCTGGGGCTGCAGCGAGTGTTGGGGCTGGGCAGCTATCAGACCGCCTGGATGATGCTGCATCGGCTGCGCCGCGCCATGGTCAGACCCGGACGTGAACGACTGTCGGGGATTGTCGAGGTAGACGAGACCTATGTGGGCGGGCGCGAGACGCGCACGCGTAGAGGCCGCCGAGCAGCCAAAACCAAGCCCCGCGCGGTGCCCAGCAAGAAGGCCATCGTAGCGGTCGCCGTCGAGGTTCTGCAGCCGAAGGGGTTTGGACGCGTGCGGCTGCGCCGCGTGCCTGACGCCTCGGAGGACAGCTTGCTGCCCTTTGCGCTCGAATCCATCGAGCCCGGTTCCACGGTGCACACCGACGGATCGTGGGCGTATCGGTCGCTGCCCGAGCATGGTTACGTTCGCGACAAGACGGTGATCCTCGGCTCCGCCGATCCCGCTCATGCGTCCTTGCCCGCCGTGCACCGCGTCGCGGCGTTGTTGAAGCGTTGGCTGCTAGGCACCCATCAAGGTTCGGTCCAGCCCCACCAGTTGGATGCTTATCTCGACGAGTTCACCTTCCGCTTCAACCGACGCTCCTCTCGCTCTCGCGGATTGCTTTTTTACCGGCTCCTCGAACAAGCCGTGATCACCGAGCCCGTGACCTACCAAGCGATCACCACAACCGGCTCGACCACAACATCTAGGCGTCGGTGGAGCTAACGGGATAGCCCTTACAAATAATCAGCCTCCGGAGAACGCCATGGACGGTTCATCCCCCGAGCCGAATCGCTTCTACGCTTGGCCCGAAATCTCCCCCGAAGAGCAGGCACTGCGTGCCCTCGAAACCGAGCTCTTCGAGCTCTGGGGCCACCTCAACGCCGCCACCTATCGCTTCCTCGTGCTCGTCGCCGAGTTCGATCGACGCGAAGGTTGGGCACGCCACGGTGTCGCGAGCTGTGCGCAGTGGCTGAGTTGGCAGTGCGGCATCGGCCGCGTGGCCGCGCGCGAGAAAGTGCGCGTGGCGCGCGCGCTCGAGGCGCTGCCGAGGATCAGCGACTCGTTTCGGCACGGCATCGTGTCGTACTCCAAAGTCCGCGCGATGACGCGCATCGCAACGCCCGACAACGAAGCCACCCTCCTCATGATCGCCGAGCACGGCACGGCGGCGCACGTCGAGAAGCTCGTCCGCAAGTACTGCTGGGTCGAGCGCCTCGAGGATGCGCAACGCGCGAATGGCACGCACTTCAGCCGTTATCTGCGCTACTCGTACGACGAAGACGGCTCGATGTTGCTGCACGCGAAGCTGCCGGCCGAGGTCGGTGCGCTCGTGCGCAAGGCCATCGAAACGGCCGTCAACCTCGCGGAGCCAGACCCGGCAGGGCCGGATGTTTCCGCAGAAGCGTCCGAGCGCGAGCCGTTCACGGTCAACGACGGGTACGGTGCGAAGCGCGCCGACGCGCTGCGCCTGCTAGCCGACTCGTTCCTCGCGCAGCAAACCGCTGCCGCGGGCGCGGTGTCCGATCGCTATCAAGTCGTCGTGCACATCGACCAACGGGCGCTCACCGTGGGCAACGTCGCCCACCCCGAGCCGGCCGCCGACGAAGATCGCGGCGTCTCGCCGCCGCGTTGCGAGCTCGAAGACGAGACGGGCGCGGAGCGAGCCCTGGCGGTCGAGACGGCGCGCCGGCTCGGCTGCGATTGCTCGCTCGTCGGCATCATCGAGAGCCAGGACGGCGAGCCGCTCAACGTGGGCCGCAAGTCGCGCAGCATCTCCCCTGCCCTACAGCGCGCCTTGAAGTCACGCGACGGCGGTTGCCGCTTCCCGGGCTGCGATCGCACGCGCTTCACCGAAGGCCATCACGTGCAACACTGGGCCGACGGCGGCGAAACCAAGCTCGCGAATCTCGTCACGCTGTGCACGTTATGCGGCGCGCCGCATAACGTGCATTATGCCGACCGCCAGATTATGCCGCGTGATCAGGGTGCGGCTTCGCCAACGCGAGGACCATCCACGCTGAACGGGTTTTGTCAGGCGGCATAATCGGCGAGTTGTCGATCATGGTTGACCTCTCCCCATGTCGGGGAAGGAGGTCACCATGGCTACTCCATCCGAAGTTCGATTCGTCGGTCCGCTCGTTGAGCATCGCGAAGCGCTGCGGCAAGTACTGGCCCGCCAGGGATACGCAGTCTTATCGGCGAACAACGTGCTACGCGTTGCGGCGCATCTGAGTCGCTGGCTGCAAGAGAGCGGTTTATCGCTGAGGGAGCTGACCCGCGAACACCTTGATGCATTTTTTGCGGCGAGGCGCCGAGCAGGCTATACGCAGTTTCACACCCCGCGTGCTCTTAGACCTCTGATCCGTTATCTGGAGTCTGCAGCGAACTGTTCGCTGGCGCCGAAGCCTGAACAAGCAGGCGCTGGGAGCGAGTTGTTACACAGGTACGCCCGATACCTGCGCGAAGAGCGCTCGGTCGCGATCACCACTTCCAACGCTTACAGCGCCATCGCGCGAGAGTTCCTTGAAGAGCGTTTCGCGGAAGGGCCATTCGAGCTCGCAGAACTACACGCCGAAGACGTTACGTCGTTCGTGCTGGCGAGCACGCGTCGCCACAGCACGGGCGGCACCAACTATAGGGTCACTGCGCTGCGCTCCTTTCTTCGCTATCTCTATCTGGAGGGAGATTTACGAGCGGATCTGGCCGGGGCGATCCCAAGAGTTGCGAGCTGGCGACTCGTTGGAGTGCCGAAGGGGTTGACCGAAGCCCAGTTGCGCCGCTTGCTGCGCAGTTGCGATCGGCGTCGGCGCATTGGCCGGCGTGACCACGCCGTGCTGCTGCTGCTCGCTCGGCTCGGGTTACGCGCCGGCGAAGTTGCAGGCCTGCAGCTTGATGACGTCGATTGGAAGGGCGCTGAACTTGTTGTCCGCGGCAAGGGCCGACGTGAGGCGCGTCTTCCGCTCCCGGCCGACGTCGGCGAAGTACTGAGCGGATACTTGCGCTTCGCTCGACCTCGCACGAGCGCTCGGCACGTCTTCGTCAGAGTGCGCGCGCCGCACACTGGCATGGCGAGTAACGCCGTCACCGCGCTCGTTCAACGGCACAGCTTGTTGGCGGGTCTGGACGCCGTCGGTGCGCATCGTCTTCGCCATACGGCAGCCACCGCCATGCTTCGTGCAGGCAGCTCGCTTGACGAGGTCGCTCAGGTGCTTCGTCACCGCAGTGTCGATACCACCGCGATCTACGCCAAGGTCGATTGGGTGGCGCTGCGCGCGCTTGCTCAGCCATGGCCGGGAGGTGTCGCATGAGCTCGCTTGCCGACAGGGTCAACCAGTATCTCGAGCTGCGCCGCGGCCTCGGTTACAAGCTCGAACGCGAGGGGCGTCTGCTGCCCGACTTTGTTGCCTTCGTCGAGCGTGACGGTGGTGCGCACATCACGGCGGAACGCGCACTGCGCTGGGCAACGTTACCGGCGCAAGCGACACCGAAGTGGTGGGCCACCCGGTTGGGGATGATACGAGAGCTGGCGAAGTACGTGGCTGCGCTCGACCCCCGTACCGAGGTGCCTTCACCTCAGCTATTGCCGACATGGGCTCCGCGGAAGCGGCGTCCCTATCTGTACACCGACGCAGAGATCGTGGCGCTGCTACGTGCCGCGCAGACGCTTGACGGCCTCAAGAGCGCTACCTACGCGACGCTGCTCGGACTACTGGCCACAACCGGTATGCGAGTCGGGGAAGCGCTACGTCTTGATCGAGCCGATGTCGACTGGCGAGAGCGGACACTGCTGATACGGCATAGCAAGTTCGGCAAGTCGCGAGAGCTGCCACTGCATCCGAGCACCGTCGAGGCGCTACGCCGCTATGCGCGCCAGCGCGATCGCTTATTGCCACATCCGCGCAGCCCGAGCTTCCTACTCTCACTCGCCGGCACGCGCCTGCACTACAAGAACGCCCACTTCTGCTTCTTGCGCCTTCTACGTCTGGCCGGGCTCGCGGATCGGCAGCCGCGTAGACCTCGCATCCACGATCTCCGACACACCTTTGCTCTGAGGACAATCGCCGAGGGCTATCGCGGCGGTCTCGACGTACCAGCGCGACTGTCGTCGTTGTCGACATACCTCGGCCACGTCTGCCCGTCGCACACGTACTGGTATCTAAGCGCTGCGCCTGAGCTGCTACAGCTCGCTGCCGGGCGGTTGGATGAGACGCTGGGAGCGTTGCCATGAGCTTGGTCGCTCCGTTGCTCGAAGCGTTCTTCACCGAACGGTTGCTGCGCCAGCGCCGAGCAAGCCCGAACACAGTGGCTGCGTACCGCGATACCTTCCGGTTGCTGTTGCGCTTCGCTCAAGCGCGTCTCGGCAAAACGCCTTCGACACTGCCGCTCAGCTCGCTCGATGCTACCCTCGTCGGCGCGTTCCTCGATCATCTGGAGACCGATCGACACAACAGCATACGTAGTCGCAACGCCCGCCTTGCCGCGCTCCATTCCTTCTTTCAATACGCGGCGCTGCACGCACCCGATCATGGCGGCATGATCCAGCGCGTCCTCGCGATCCCGCAGAAGCGCTTCGAGCGCAATCTCGTCCGCTTCCTCGCCCACCACGAGATCGAGACGCTGCTCAGCGCGCCCGATCGCAACACCTGGCTCGGCCGACGCGACTACACGCTGCTCATCGTGGCGGTGCAAACCGGCTTGCGTGTCTCAGAGCTCACTGCATTGCGCTGCGAGGACGTGACCCTTGGATACGGCGCGCACGTGCGCTGCCATGGCAAAGGTCGCAAGGAGCGCTGTACTCCGTTGAGTCCTCAGGTAGCCGGTGCGTTGCGTGGCTGGCTACGCGAACGGAACGGAGCTCCGCTCGATCCGCTGTTCCCCAGCCTGCGCGGTGGAAGGCTCAGCCGCGACGCTGTCGAGAAACTCGTCACCAAACACGCCGCCGTGGCCGGTCAGAACTGCCCATCGCTCGGCGCTAAACGTGTTACGCCGCACTTGCTGCGTCACACGACTGCCGTCCAGCTACTTCAGGCAGGTGTAGATCGCTCCGTTATTGCGCTGTGGCTCGGGCACGAGCAGATCGAGACGACGCAAATGTATCTCGATGCCGACCTGGCGATGAAGGAACGTGCGCTCGCCAAAACCGCGCCGCTGCCTCGTTACGCCGCGCGCTATAAGCCGGATGACCAGCTTCTCGCGTTCCTGCAGGGCCTCTAATTATGCCGCGTGGCGTTCGAGCTCCACGCCAGCTTCGCGGGCCGCCTGCCAGTAAGTCGGCATAATCTGGCGGTCGGCATAATGCTCGCACCACCACCGACTGCTGCACGAGGGCGGTTTCGCGATTCGCCGCGACGCGCAGGGCGAGATCTACTTCCAGCGGCCCGATGGGCGGGTGATTCCGCGGTTTGGCTATCGGCTGGAGGACCTGCGGGATGACGATGTCGGGAGCGACGAGCCTACGAGAAATTCCTCCGCGGAGGTGCGGGAGACGCGGGGCGTTTACCTGGTTAGGGCTTACGCCCATCACAATTATGGCCGGCGTGCCGCGTTAGCGTAACGCCAGGCCTCGTTCGTTATCTCGCCCACCTGACGCTCGTTGCTAGGCGTCCCGCGCACGCTGTCGTAATCTCCCGGCA
>DATFEQ010000097.1:0-39055 GCA_035250905.1 Steroidobacteraceae bacterium | reverse complement strand
TTGTTCACGAAGGGAATCAGGAAGTGCAGGCCGGGCTGGTAATCGGCACGCACGATCTCGCCGAAGCGGAACTTCATGGCGAGCTCGGTCTCCTTCACGACGAACACCGAGTTCGTGAGCACGAACAGCACGGCCGCCACCAGGATCACCACGCTCAGCGGACGCGATGGCATCAGCGATCTCCCCGCGTGCGTGGATCCACGGTGATGGTTTCAGTGGGACCGTCCGGCGCGCGCGCGCCCGGCGTCCCCATGAGCCCCGCCGCGGCGTCGGCGCCGGAGGATTTCTCCAGCAGCTTGTCGAGCGGCAGGTAGATCACGTTGTTGCCGGGGCTCGTGTCGAGCAGCACCTTGTGCGAGCGGCTGAGGACGGTCTCGACGGTCTCGATGTACAAGCGCTCGCGCGTGACGTTGGGGGCACGCTCGTACGCATCGAGCAGCTGCGCGAAGCGTGCGGTCTCGCCCTCGGACTCCGCGACGACGCGCGTCCGGTAGGCCTGCGCATCCTGCAGCTGGCGCGAAGCCGTGCCCCGCGCCTTGGGGACCACGTCGTTGGCGTAAGCCTGGGCCTCCTGGCTGAAGCGGTCGCGATCCTCACGCGCCTTGATGGCATCCTTCTGTGCCGGCGCGACCTGATCGGGGACGCTGACCGCGGTCAGGTTCACCGTGATCACCTGGATGCCGGTCTGATAGAAATCGAGCATGCCCTGGATGAGCACCTTGGTGCGCTCGGTGATCTCCTGGCGCCCGGCGCCGAGCACGAAATCGAGCTTGCTCTGGCCGATGATCTCGCGAATGGCGCTCTCGCTCACGTCGCGCAGCGTCTCCTCGGGATCGCGAACCTGGAAAACGAACTTGAGCGGATCCAGGCGCAGGAACTGCACCGCCATGCTGATGTCGACCAGGTTCTCATCTGAAGTCAGCATGCGCGTCTTGTCGTCGATGCTGTCGTTCTTGGCGACGTTGACGATCTGGACGGCCTCAACGGGCCACGGCCAGTGCCAGCGCAAGCCCTCGTTGGTGGTCTGCACGTAGCGTCCGAAGCGCGTCACCACGCCGCGTTCGGCCGCGTCGACCTGGTAGAAGCCGGTCGCGCCCCATACCGCGAGCAGCAGCAGTCCGATGGCTCCCCAGTTGAGACGCGGCCGGCCGCCCGGGGGGCGCGTGCCCTGACCGCCGCCAAAAATGGCGCCGAGCCGGCGCTGCCAGTTGCGCACGATGTCGTCGAGGTCGGGCGGGCCCTGACCGGGCCGCCGATCCCACGGATTCTTGTTACCGCCTGGTTCGTTCCACGCCATTGCGAGTCGCCAGCGAGACTGTTTGGATCAGCGCGCCGCCCGGCTTCTGGGGGCGCGAGATTGTAGGGAGCGCGTCTGCGCGACACAAGGCGCGGCACGCGCCACGCCGGGCTCGCGACACAACGCCGCGATCTGCGCCGGGGTGAGCTCGACGTCGATGTCCCAACCGCCGTCTTCGCGCACGCGTTCGCCGCGCACCCGATGCTGCGCGTACAGGCGCGAGCGCGCGGAGGCGGCGCGCAGACTCAGGTGCAGCGTGGCGCGCTCGAGCTCGGGCCACAACGCGCAGGTGATCGCCTCGCGCAGGGCGTCGATCCCGACCTGCGGGGCCGCGGCGAGCCACACACGCGCGCGCGCATGGCCGGCATCGCGCCCGGCGTGCGGCTGGGCGCCGATCCGGTCGATCTTGTTGAACACTTCGATCTGCGGGATCTCGCCCGCGCCGATCGATGCGAGCACCGAATTGACCTGCTCGATGCGTTCGAGCCGCTGCGGATCGCTCGCGTCTATCACGTGCAGCAGGAGGCTCGCATCGCGAGCTTCCTGGAGCGTCGAGCGAAATGCCGCCACCAGCTCGTGCGGCAGGTCGCGCACGAATCCCACGGTGTCGGCGAGCACGGCCACCTGCGCACCCGGCAGCTCGACCCGGCGTACCGTCGGGTCGAGCGTCGCGAACAGCTGGTCTGCCACGTAGGCACCGGCGTCGGTGAGCGCATTGAAGAGCGTCGATTTGCCGGCGTTGGTGTAGCCGACGATCGCAACGGTCGGGACCGGCACGTCGCGGCGCGCCTGCCGCCCGGTGTCGCGTTGGCGCTGGAGCTTTTCGAGTCGCCGGCTCAGCGTGCGAATGCGATTGGCGAGCAGGCGCCGGTCGGTCTCGAGCTGCGTCTCGCCCGGGCCGCGCAGGCCAATGCCGCCCTTCTGACGCTCGAGGTGCGTCCATCCACGCACCAGTCGCGTCGCCAGGTGCCTGAGCTGCGCGAGCTCGACTTCGAGCTTGCCTTCGAAGCTGCGGGCGCGTTGCGCGAAGATATCGAGGATCAGGCCATTGCGGTCGAGCACACGCCGGCCGATCAGCTTCTCGAGGTTGCGTTCCTGGCTGGGCGTGAGCGCGTGATCGAAGAGCACCACGTCCGCCCCTTGTGCGATTGCGGCGTCACGAATCTCCTCGGCCTTGCCCGAGCCCACGAACAGGCGCGCATCCGGCCGGCGTCGCGTCCCGCTGACAGTGGCCACGGGTCGCGCTCCGGCGGACAGCGCCAGTGCGGTGAACTCGTTTACGTCCTGCTCCGAGGCAGGCTCCCCGATGCCGACACGAACCAGAACCGCGTTCTCTCCGCTGCGCGGTCTCTCAAACAACCGGTCTCTCCTGGGTCATCGGGTCCTATTCGGTGGGCGCGGGCGTCGTTTCCTCGTCGCCGGAAGGTACACGGATATTACGTGCCGGCACGACCGTGGAGATGGCGTGCTTGTAGACCATCTGGCTCACGCTGTTCTTGAGCAGCACGACAAACTGGTCGAAGGAATCGATCTGACCCTGGAGCTTGATGCCATTGACCAGATAGATGGACACCGGCACCCGTTCCTTGCGTAGCGTGTTCAAGAACGGATCCTGCAGCGACTGGCCTCTGGCCATGTTCATCTCCTTGTTCTTAATCAGATTCTCGAGTCTGTTGGCCCCCACGCACCCCTTCCCTGGGGTCGCCGTCGTCGTCCGGCCGGGGGCGCCAGTGGGCCAAAATCTTAACATAGGCCCCGCGAGGCTCACGAAGGGTTGGGGCTAGGGCTCGACTTGACAAGGCCCGCGATCAAGTCGACAGCGCCATGGTCGGACGGTTCGACCCAGCGCGCCCCGGCAAGCGCCCTCAACCAGGTGAGTTGCCGCTTGGCCAGGCGCCGCGTGGCCACGATGCCGCGCCTCACGCCCTCCTCGAGTCCATAGGCACCGTCGAGGTGCGCCCACAGCTGCCGATACCCGACCGCGCGCATGGACGGCATCTGAGCTTCGAGGTCCCCGCGCGCGCGCAGAGCCCGGACTTCTTCGAGAAAACCCGCCGCCATCATGCCCAGGAACCGCTCCTCGATGCGCTGATGCAGCACCGCACGGCGCTCCGGGCTCAGCACGATCTTCACGGTGTCGTGCCCGGCGAGTGGCGCCTGCCGGCTCGCCTGCAGCTCGCTGATCGGCTGGCCGGTGAGGTAGAAGACTTCGAGCGCGCGCTGGATGCGCTGCGGGTCGTTCGGGTGAATACGCGCCGCGGCTTGCGCATCGACCCGCGCCAGCTCTGCGTGCAATGCCGCCGTTCCGCCACGTGCGGCGCGCTCGTCCAGCTCGCGCCTGAGATCGGGATCGGCTTCGGGCAACTCCGCCAGGCCGTGCAGCAGCGCGTGAAAGTAAAGCATCGTGCCGCCGGTCAGCAGGGGAATCCGGGCGCGCGCGTGGATCGCTTCGATAGCCGCGCTCGCGTCGCGCAGGAACTGACCCGCCGAATAAGGCTGCGCGGGGTCGAGGATGTCGATCAGGTGATGCGGGACCTGCGCGCGGAGCGCGGCATCGGGCTTGGCCGTGCCGATGTCGAGGCCGCGATACACCAGTGCGGAATCGACGCTGACGATCTCGGCTGGCAGGCGCGTCGCAAGCGCGACCGCGGCAGCGCTCTTGCCGGCGCCGGTGGGCCCCATGAGCAGCACGACTGACATCCTGAAATCGGGGTCAGATTTGTTTTTCGACCCGAACAAGGCGGCTCGGTCCTAGACCTTGCGGAAAAATAAATCTGACCCCGATTTCAGCGGCCGCGCAGGAACAGGCGATCGAGCTCGGCCATCGACAGCCGCATCCACGTCGGGCGCCCGTGGCTGCATTGGTCGGCGCGGTCGGTGCGTTCCATTTCGCGTAGCAGCGCATTCATCTCCGCCACCGTGAGCAGCCGATGGGCGCGCACGGCGGACCGACACGCGAGCGTAGACATGAGCTCGAGACCCCGATCCTCGACGCGCAGCGACCCACCGCGCTCGCGCAGATCGGCGAGCGCGTCCTGGACGAGCGCTGCGATGTCGGTGCGCGCGAGCAACGCGGGCACCTGCCGGATCGCGAGTGCGGTGGGACCGAGGCGGTCGATCTCGAAGCCGAGCCGCCCGAAGTGCGCCCGGTGTTCCTCGGCGCAGTCCGCCTCGGAAACCGACACTTCCAGCGTCACCGGGACCAGCAGCACCTGCGGCGCCGCGCCCTGCCCTTCCGTCAGACGCTTGAGACGCTCGTACGTGACCCGCTCGTGCGCGGCGTGCATGTCGACGAGGATGAGACCGTCGGACGATTGGGCGAGGATGTAGATCCCGTGGAGCTGGCCGAGCGCGAAGCCCAGCGGGAAATCGCCGGCACGGTCCGGAGGCTGCGCAGGCTCTGCCGTCGCGGCCGCCAGCGGCTCGTAGTGAGCGGCGGTCTCGCCCAGCATCATGCCCACCTGCACGCCCGGCTCATTGAGTCCCGACAGCGGCGCTGGCGCGACGGAGTCGAGCAGCGCTGACTTGGCGGCGGGTCCGATGGCCTGCGCACCCGGCCGCGTCGCGCTCAGCACCTGCATCAGCGTGCGCAGGACGAAGTCGTGAACACTGCGCCCGTCGCGGAAGCGCAGCTCCTGCTTGGTCGGGTGCGCATTGACGTCCACGCGCGCCGGATCGAGCTCGAGAAACAGCACGTAGGCGGGATGCCGGCCGTGATAGAGCACGTCGCGATAGCCGATGCGCGCCGCGTTGGCGAGCAGCCGATCGCGGACCGGACGCCCGTTCACGCACCAGAACTGCAGATCGGGCTGGCTGCGTGCGAAGGTGGGCAGGCCGATCCAGCCGCGCAATTGCACACCCGCAGCGGCGTGCTCGATGTAGAGCGCATGCTGCAGAAACTCGCGGCCGCACACCTGGGCCACGCGCTGCTCGCGCGCGGCGCGATCCGGCGCGGCCGGGAGTGACAACACGCGCCGCCGGTTGTGCGTGAGACCGAAGCCGATGTCGAAGCGGCTCAGGCACAGACGCTCGACGTGCCGCGCGATGTGCTGAAACTCGGTCGGCTCGCTGCGCACGAACTTGCGACGGGCGGGTACATTGAAGAAGAGGTCGCGCACTTCGACCATGGTGCCGACCGGGTGTGCAGCGGGAGTGGGCGTCGAGATCTGCCCATCCGTCACCGACACCGTCCAGCCATGCTCGGCCTGCCGCGTGCGCGAGGTCAGCGCGAGTCGCGATACCGAGGCGATGCTCGGCAGCGCCTCGCCCCGAAATCCCAGGCTCACGATGTGCTCGAGATCGTCGAGCGAACGGATCTTGCTGGTCGCATGCCGCGCCAGCGCGAGCTCGAGCTCCTCGCGCGCGATGCCCGCGCCATCGTCGCGAACCCGGCAGAGCGCCACGCCGCCCTTCTCAACCTCGATCTCCACCTCGCGGGCACCGGCGTCGAGCGAGTTCTCCACCAGCTCCTTGACCACGGATGCGGGGCGCTCGATCACCTCGCCGGCGGCGATCTGGCTGATCAGCTCGGTGTCGAGTATGCGGATCGGCATGCGGGCTCGTTCGGCGGCGGACCGGCGTGGCGGCGCGCAGTGTAGCCGGAACGCCGCGCGGTCGCCCGGTTGGCGAAATCAGGAAACGTTGCAGAGCGCGGGGCCCGTGCTCAGCGGGCTTCGACGTCGGTGCCGCCTTCCTGCGCGATCACGGCGCGCTCGCTGTCGCCGCTCGAACGCTGCGCCACCAGTTCCGCCACGCGGCTGCCCGGCGGCGGGTTCTCGTAGAAGTAGCCACGAATGCCGCCGTGGATGGCGTTCGCGAGCTTGTCCTGGTGGCGGCGATCCTTGAGGCGGCGCTCTTCGCCGGGATTGGAGATGTAGGCCGTCTCGATCAGCATCGAGGGGATATCGGGAGACTTGAGCACCAGGAATCCGGCCTGCTGCACCGTCGGCTTGCGGACTACGCCGACGCGGTCGAGCTCGACCAACACCCGCTCGGCGGCCGTCATGCTCGCGCTGATGCTCGCGGTCTGCGACAGGTCGAGCAGCACCGAGGCGAGCACGTTGTCCTTGTCGTCGAGCGAGACACCGCCGATCAGGTCGGAAGCATTTTCGCGCTCGGCGAGCCAGCGCGAGGCTTCGTCGCTCGCACCCCGCGGCGACAGGATGTAGACCGAAGAGCCGGATACCGCACGGTCGCGGATGGCATCGGCGTGGATCGACACGAACAGGTCCGCGCGCTTTTCGCGCGCCTTGCGCATGCGGTCGCGGTGCGCCACGTAATAGTCGCCGTCGCGGATCAGGACCGCCTTCATGCCGGGCTCGCGATCGATGCGCTGCGCGAGTGCGCGTGCGATGGCGAGTGCCACGTCTTTCTCGCGCGTGCCGCCGCGGCCGATGGCGCCCGGGTCATCGCCGCCATGTCCGGGGTCGACGGCGACCACCAGGTCGCGCGCCTCTTCCGGGGGCGCATGCTCGACCCTGACTGGCGCAGGCTCACTCGCCGGCGCCAGGTCGATCACCAGTCGATGACCGTAGGACTCATTGGGAGCGACTGCGAAACTCTTCGACTGGACGTCACCGTTGATGTCGAGGACCACGCGCAGGCTGCCGTCGTCGCGCGCGCCGAAGCGCACCTGACGCACCAGCCCCTGCCCCGACGGCGCAGTCTGCGTCGCGACGAGATTGGCGTCGCTCACGTCGATGACGACGCGCTCGGGGTTGTGCAGCGTGAACAGGTTGTGGGTCGCAGGGCCGGAGAGCTCGACGACCACGCGCGTGTGATCGGGGCCGGCCCACAGGCGCACGTCGCGAATCTCGACCGCGTGCGCCGCGCCGACGACCACGGTGGCCAGAAGACCGAGTGCGAGGCAACGCAATGTCGCAGGCATCAAGGACGTTCGAGTTTCAGCTTCCCGGGCGGTACTCTAAACCGATAATCGCGATTTATTCAATAGAAATGAGAGGATAGACGCTTAATCTGACCGCCTACCTGAATTGCGGCTGAATCGCGCGACCAGCTCGACGCCTGCCGCCGTGTGTCCGCTCACGCGCACCACCCGGCCCTCGCCCGCGTACTCGAGCTCCACGGTGACATCGTCGGCCGGCAACGCACCTGCGCCACGCTCGGGCCACTCGACCAGCAACACCTGCGTCCGGTCGAGCAACTCGCGAATGCCGAGCTCCTCGATCTGCTCGCGTGATTGCAGCCGGTAGAGATCGAGATGCGCGACGCGCAGCGTCCCCAGCTCGTATTCCTCGAGCAGCGTGTAGGTCGGGCTGCGCACGGCGGTCGTGGCGCCAAGAGCCTCCAGGAACCCGCGCACGAAGGTCGTCTTGCCCGTGCCCAGCTCGCCCCTGAGGCCGATCAGGATCGGCTTGCGCTGCGAGCGGTCGACGTCACGCGCCAGGCGCGCGCCGAGCTCGCGCGTAACGGCGGCATCGGTCGCCGCTAGCTCGCGCGTGGCGGATTGAGACATGCCGGCAGCCGCCCAATGACATCGCTCGCAATCACACCGCGTTCGCCGCTTTGGGCGGCAAGGTCTCCGGCCAGTGCGTGCACGAGCACGCCGGCGCGCGCCGCATCCCGGGGGTTGCGAACCTGAGCGCGCAACGCCGCGATGATGCCGGTGAGGACATCACCCATCCCGGCGGTCGCCATCCCGGGGTTGCCGCGATCGCAAAGCGCGGGGATCTCGCCAGCGCCGCCAATCAGCGTCCCCGCGCCTTTCAGCACGACGACGCCACCGTAGCGTTCCGTGAGTCGCGCGAGCGCCGCGAGCCGGTCACCCTGGACGGCCGGTATGTCGACGCCCAGCAGGCGCGCCGCTTCTCCGGGATGCGGCGTGAGGATCCAGTCGTCGCGACGCCGCGGCTCCTCGGCCAGCAGATTGAGTGCGTCCGCGTCGAGCACTGCCGGTCGCTCGCAATCGAGCACGGCCCGCAGCATGCCGCGCGCCCACTCGTCACGGCCCAGGCCCGGCCCGATCGCGACGACGCTGGCTCGCTCGATGAGTGGCCGCAACGTGCCGGCGTCGTCGGCCCCGTGACACATGAGTTCTGGCCGCGCCGCATTGATGGCGAGCGCATGCGCCGCGCGCGTCGCGACCGTGACGAGACCCGCGCCGCTGCGCAAGCAGGCTTCCCCACACAACCGCGCGGCACCGGCCATGCCGGGTCCGCCGCCGACGATCAGCACGTGGCCGAAGTCGCCCTTGTGGGCGGTGCGCCGCCGGCGTGGCAACACTCGGGCAACCAGGCCCGGATCGAGTCGCTCCGCGACCGGGCGGACGGACCCGGCGGGGACAGCGGGCGCATCGAGACCGTCGAATTCGAGCGTGCCGGTGAGATCGGGCCCGGCGCCCAGGAAGCAACCGACTTTCGGCCCGATGAACGTGATCGTGCGTGTCGCCTGCACGGCTGCGCCCATCACTGCGCCCGTGTCGGCGTGCAACCCGCTCGGCAGATCGAGCGCGAGCACCGGCAGGCGGCTCCGGGCGATCTCAGCGACGATCGCGCAGGCCGCCGCATCGAGTGGCCGGTCGAGGCCGATGCCGAACATCGCATCGACGATCAGTTCCGCACCGGCGAGGCTCGACGAGCCGAATGGCGTGATGCTCACGCCCGCCGCGCGGCAGGCCTCGTAGGCGCCTTGAGCCTCACCGCGCAAGCGTGCGGGATCGCTCACCGTCGCCACCGAGACCTCGAGACCCGCGGCACGCCCGAGACGCGCGAGCACGTAGCCATCACCGCCGTTGTTGCCGCCGCCACAGACCACCACGACGCGGTGCGCCGTGGGCCACGCCACACGCAGCGCGCGCAGCGCAGCCGCGCCTGCGCGATTCATCAGCGTGAGCGCCGGTATGTGTCCCGCCTCGATCGCATGGCGATCGAGCGCACGCACCTGCGCGGCGGTATAGAGCTCGAGCGGAAGCGCCGGCATGTCCTCATTATACTGGGCTGGTAGCGGCGACTCGTCACATGAACTCCGTCCACGCACCCGACCCGCAAGCGCTCGCTGCCGAGATCAAGCGGTGGGGAACCGAACTCGGCTTTCAGCAGGTGGGCATCGCCGCCATCACGCTGGCCGAGGACGAAGCGCGGCTCGAGGAGTGGCTGTCGCGCGGTCGTCAGGGCGACATGGACTACATGCGCCGTCATGGCACGCGTCGCAGCCGGCCGGCCGACCTGGTGCCGGGCACGGTGCGCGTGATCTCCGCGCGCATGGACTACCTGCCGCCGCGCGCGCGCGATGCCTGGTCGGTGCTGCGTGACCGGACGCTCGCCTATATCTCCCGTTACGCGCTCGGGCGCGACTATCACAAGACGCTGCGCCAGCGATTGCAGCGTCTCGCCGATCGCATCGAGCAGGAGGTGGGCCCGTTCGGCTACCGGGTGTTCGTCGACAGTGCACCGGTGCTCGAGAAGGCGCTCGCGCGCGATGCCGGTCTCGGCTGGATCGGCAAACACACGAACCTGCTCAACCGGCACGCGGGCTCGTGGTTCTTCCTGGGCGAGCTCTATACCGACCTGCCGTTGCCCGCGGACCAGGCGCCGCGCAACCACTGCGGCAGCTGCAAGGCCTGCATCGATATCTGCCCGACGCGCGCGATCGTCGCGCCATACGAGCTCGATGCCCGGCGCTGCATTTCCTACCTCACCATCGAGCACCACGGCGCGATTCCGCTCGAGTTCCGCAAGGCGCTCGGCAACCGCATCTATGGCTGCGACGACTGTCAGCTGGTCTGCCCCTGGAACCGGTACGCGCGCCTCACGCCCGAAGCGGACTTCGCGCCGCGCCATGGGCTCGATGCGGCGGGGCTTGCGCAGCTCTTCGCCTGGACGCCCGCCGAGTTCGAGGCGCAAACCGCCGGCAGCGCCATCCGCCGCATCGGTCACGAACGGTGGTTGCGCAATCTCGCGGTCGCGCTCGGCAACGCGCCCACGACCCCGGAGGTGATCGCAGCGCTTCGCAGCCGGCGGCGCAGCGACTCAGCGCTGGTGCGCGAGCACGTGGAGTGGGCCCTCAAGGAGCACGGCGTCGCGATTCAGGACTGAGGCCGCGCAACCCTGACGTTGTCGATCAGGCGCGCCTTCCCCAGCCTGGCAGCGGTCAGGATCACGAGCTCGCGGGTCTTGTCGCCCGGTGCCAGAAGCGTGTCGGCATCGACCACCGCGAAATACTGCGGCACGAAGCCCGCGACCTCGAGCGCGCGCATACCCGACCGCTGGATCGCCTCGAAATTGCGATCGCCGTTGGCGATGCGCTCTTTGGCGCCGAGCAGGGCCTGGTGAAGCCGCGGCGCGATCTCGCGCTCGGTGGGATTGAGATAGCGGTTGCGCGAGCTCATGGCCAGGCCGTCGCGCTCGCGCAGGGTGGCGGCGCCGACGATCTCGACCGGCAGGCACAGGTCCTCGACCACGCGCTTGACGATGGTGAGCTGCTGATAGTCTTTCTCGCCGAAGACTGCGACATGCGGCTGGACGATCCCGAGGAGCTTGGTGACCACGGTGGCGACGCCGACGAAGTGACCCGGACGGAAGGCACCGCACAGGATGCCGGAGAGCTGCGGCACGTCGACTACGGCACCGCGCTCGTGACCCTCGGGGTACATCTCCGCGGCTTCCGGGTGAAACAGCAGGTCGACCACCGCCTTGTCGAGCAACTCGGTGTCTTCCGAGGGGGTACGTGGGTAGAGTGCGTAGTCCTCAGCGGGCCCGAACTGCGACGGATTCACGAAGATGCTCACGATGACGCGATCGGCGCGCCGCTTCGCTTCGTCGATGAGGCTGATGTGCCCCGGGTGGAGATTGCCCATGGTCGGCACGAAACCCACCGTGAGACCGAGCTGACGCCAGGCCGACACACGCTCGCGCAACGCGCGGATGCGCGTGATCGTTTCCATTCAGAAGCAGTGTTCGGGCGCGGGGTAACTGCGGTCCTTGACCGCCTGCACGTAGCCTTTGACGGCCTGCAGCGGACTCTCGGCCCCGGCCATGAAGTTGCGCGTGAAGCGGGGCTTGCGTCCCGCGGTGATATCGAGAATGTCGTAGAGCACGAGGATCTGGCCGTCGACGTCGGGCCCCGCGCCGATGCCGATCACCGGCACGTGGATCTCGCGCGTGATCAGCGCGCCCAGACTCGCCGGAATGCATTCGAGCAGGACGATGTCGGCACCGGCCGATTCGAGCGCGCGCGCATCCTTGCGCATCTGCTCCGCTGCCGCGTCCTCGCGCCCCTGCACGTGGAAGCCGCCGATCTTGTGCACCGATTGCGGCTTCAGACCGAGGTGCGCGCACACGGCGATGTCGTGGCTCGCCAGAAATTCGACGATGTCGAGTTGCCCCGCCCCGCCCTCGAGCTTCACCATCTTCGCGCCGCCCTCCTGCATGAGCCGCACCGCGTTCTGCAACGCCTGCTCCTTCGAGGAGTAGCTCATGAACGGCATGTCGGCGATCAGGAACGGCCGGTACAGGCCGCGTGACACCACGGTGCTGTGGTAGACGATGTGGTCCATGGTGACCGGGACCGTGGTGTCGTGGCCCTGGATCACCATCCCGAGCGAATCGCCGACCAGCACGACGTCCACCTCCGCATCGTCCAGCAGCACGGCAAAGCTCGCGTCATAGCAGGTGAGGCAGGCGATCTTGTCGCCGTCGGCCTTCATCTTCTGCAGGGTCGAGACGTTCACCGGCGGGCGCGCGGCGCCACGCAATTGCAGATGGGTATACATGCGGGGACCGGAAGAATGGCAGGTCGAGGCGCGGCGGTCAAAGCGCGCTCGGCGCCGGATTGAAGTACTGGCGGCCGCGATGGGCTTTCCGAATCTCGCGCAGCAACAACTCGTAATCGGCCTCATTGGCGACCGGATCGATGAGCCCGGCGTTCACGATCAGGAGCGGTGCGTCGTCGTAATGCAGGAAAAAGCGCGCGTACGCATCCGCCAGGCGCTCGAGATAGCTCTTCTCGATGAGCCGCTCGTAGGCGATGCCGCGCCGCGCGATGCGTTCCATCAGAACGTCGACCGGCGCCTGCAGGTACACGACCAGGTCCGGCGTGGGCGCATCGATCGCGAGCTTGGCGTACACCTGCTCGTAGAGCGCGTATTCCTCGTCATCGAGCGTCACGCGCGCGAACAGCCAGTCCTTCTCCAGCATGAAATCGGCCACGCGCACCGGATCGAACAGGTCGTGCTGGCGCATCTGCTGCAACTGGCGCGCGCGCTGGAACAGGAAATAGAGCTGGGTCGGGAATGCCGCAGCGCGCGGGTTGCGATAGAAGCGCTCGAGGAACGGATTCTCCTCGCTCTGCTCGAGCAGCAGCTCGCTGCCGAAGCTCTGCGCGAGGCGACGCGCGAGGCTGGTCTTGCCCACGCCGATCGGACCTTCGACGACGATGTAACGATGCACCGGCGGCGTCGACATGAGGCTCCTGATCTCGAGAGAGAAGGCGCGGCCCGTCAGCCAGGACCCGCGCTTGCTGCGAGGACCCGCAGTCCGTCGCCGCCCCGTTGGCGGGCAAGCTCGGCCACAGAGGCATGACCCGGAACGAGCAGCGTCGGCGCGATGTCCGCGAGAGGATACAGGACGAAGTTGCGCTCATGAATACCGGGATGCGGCAGCACGAGCCCGGGCTCGCGGCTGACGTGCTGCCCATGCAACAGCAGGTCCAGATCGATGAGACGCGGTCCCCACCGCACCGGCGGCGGCACGCGGCCCATGGAAGTCTCGATCGCTTGCAGCTCGCGCAGCAGCTCGGGTGCGGCCAGCCGCGTCATCAGACCCGCGGCCGCGTTGACGAATTCGGGCTGGTCCTGTGGCCCCATGGGGCGAGAAGCGTACAGCCGCGAACGACTCACCAGGCGTGTATCGCGGATGCGCGCCAGGAGCTCATAAGCGCGTTCGATCTGGGCTCGCGGTTCGGTGAGGTTGCTGCCGAGCGCGACGTACGCCGGAATCCAGCGCATCGGCTGTTCAGGCGGGTGGCGCGGCCCGACGCCGTCCCCGGCGACGGCGACGCGGGCCGCGCGTGTGCCCGCCGCCGGGCGTCGGTGAGCTCTGCCTCACCATCGTCTCGCGCTGCTGAGCCGGCGCCGTCTGCACCTGGGTCCACCATTGCGCGAGTGCGGGGTCTTCCGCCCCAACGTCCGCGCGCAGCAGCAGGAGATCGTAGGCGGCGCGAAAACGCGGGTGACTGAGAAGCGACAACGCCTTCTTGCCTTCGCGGCGACGGAAGCGTGCTTGCAGCACGAACATCTCGCGCATGGGCAGCGTGAAGCGGCGCGGGATGGCCACGCGCGACTGCTGCGCGCGCACCACGTCCTCGCAGGCATTGAACAGTGCCGTGCTTTCCGGCTGGCCGTCCGCCTGCAGCCGCGCCGCGCGCGCCATCACCGGCGCATAGAAAAGAATCGCGAACAGGAAGGTCGGCGTGACCGGCTTGTTCGCGCCGACGCGGGTGTCGGTGCTGTCGAGACCGTTGAGGAGCAAGCGCTCCGCCGCGCCGCCCGGATCGCGCGCGAGTTCCTGCGCAGTCGCCGCGAACAACGGCTCGAGCAGATCGTATTCACGCAGCAGCCGAAACGAGGCAGCGCCAAACCCGCTCAGGAAGAGCTTGAGGATCTCATCGAAGAGCCGCGCGGGCGGCACATGCGTGAGCAGGTAGGCGAGCTCGCGCACCGGTTTCTCGGTCGCCGCATCGAGCGTGAAACCGAGCTTGGCCGCAAACCGCACCGCACGCAGCATGCGCACTGGGTCCTCGTGGTAGCGGGTGACCGGATCGCCGATGAGGCGCAGGCGCCGCGCGCGCACGTCTTCGACACCGCCAACGAAGTCCCACACCGAGAAATCCTGGATGTTGTAGTAGAGCGCGTTCGCGGTGAAATCGCGCCGCCAGACGTCCTCCTCGATGGTGCCGTACACGTTGTCGCGCAGGATGCGCCCGCGTGCATCGAGCAAGCGCTCCGCGTCCTCGCCCGCGCGCCATTCGTCCTCGTCGCGCTCCTCCGGTTGCCACTCGTGAGCGGCGCGGAAGGTGGCCACTTCGATGACCTCCGGACCGAAGTACACGTGCGCAAGGCGGAAACGCCGGCCGATGAGCCGGCAGTTGCGGAACAGCGCCTTCACTTCCTCGGGCAGCGCGTTGGTCGCGATGTCGAAGTCTTTCGGACGCAGGCCGAGCAGCAGGTCGCGAACGCTCCCGCCCACCAGGAAAGCCTGGTAACCGCCGTCCTTGAGGCGATACAGGACGCGCAGCGCATTGGCGGATATCGCGGCGCGCGATATCGGGTGGTCGGAGCGCGAAACGATGTGCGGTTGGGAGCCGGCGGGTGCGAGGTTCAAATTCTGTCCGCTTGAGCAGCAGGAAGCGGCCCGTATAATACCGCGCCGCTCAAGGGCACCTCACAGGCAATCGAGCCGCGCTCCCATCGTCTAGAGGCCCAGGACACAGCCCTCTCAAGGCTGGTACGAGGGTTCGAATCCCTCTGGGAGCGCCAGTTAAAACAAAGTCTTACTGCCGTAGCGAGCCCGCGCTCAGCTCCCGTTCGCCTTCAGGTACTCGACGATGCTCGCGCGCACGCTCTTATCCGTCACGCCCTTGTACGGCTTCATGTTGTTGCTGGGAATGACGCTGTCCGGATTGGCGATGAACTGGTCGAGCGTCTTCTCGTCCCAGACGATGCCGGAACTCTTGAGTCCCTGCGAGTAGTTCGGGTATCCCTCGGCCGCCCCGGCTTTCGCCCCGAAGATGGCATGGAGCGTGGGCCCCATGCGGTTGTCGTCCTTTTTCAGCGAATGGCAGGTACGACAATGGTTGTTGAACTTGACCTCACCATCATTGGTGGTGGCGGCGGGTGTCGCCGCAGCGTACGCAAGGACAGTCGCCGTCGCCGTGGCAAACGCGATCACGAAAGTTCTGGTGTGACGGTACATGGATGGACCTCTTTGATGCATTCCTTCCGTAGTGTCGGCTGAATGACAGAGCGCCGCCCCTGCAGTGCCCAGTATGACCCCCCGATAGAACTCATACCCAAAGGGGGGGACCCATGAAAACCTGCACCGAAACGCGCACGCTCGCGGCGGCGCGCACGATCGTGGCGATCGCGGCCTTCGCGCTGGCGAGTTGCGCAGCCGATGACCTGACGGAAACCGCGACAACCGGTCAGCAGCCGTGTGCCGGGCACGAGCCGACGCAGACCATTTCCTTAGAAGATGCGCAGGGCCGTTCGTTCCGGCTGGCACATTTTTCAGACTGCGGCTGGAAATATCTCCCGAGCCGCGCCGAGAGCGGGCCGACGCTCGGCAAGCTGAGCTTGTCACCGGTCGCCGAGTCGCGGGCCGACACGCCGATCGAGGATCCGCTGGCGGTCTTCGTCGATGGACCGACGGGCTACACGTTCGCCTATATTCGCGAGGCCGGCTGGAAGTTCGTCGGCCACGTCATCGGCGACAACCCATGATGGACCTGGGGCGGGCGCACCCGGCACGGAAGCCGAAACCGGTCGCCCGCCACTTCTTTCTCCGACGCCCCTGAGAGGGCAAGGGCGCGAGCCTCTCTTCAGGCTGGCCACGCACGCGGCAATTGGTTTAGCTTACGCGGACCTCTCGCGGAGTCCGGTAACCGGTGAACCCAGCCGACAAGCGCCTGACCGAGCTGCTGGACAAGTGGCTCGCCAGTCTCGAGCTGCACCTCAAGTATTCCACGCTCGACGAGGCGAGCTACTGGAAGGTGCAGCCGTGGGTCAAGCACGATCGGCCGTCGCGCTGGATCATCGAGCTCGCCAAGCAGAAGGCGCTGCAGTTGAAGGAGCAGATCGACTCGCGCGCCACCATGGGGGACACCAAGTTCGGCGACGCGCTCGAGCTCATGGCCTTCCTCACCAACCTGGTGGGCTCGCAGCACATCGAGCGCTTCATTCCGCTCGCCGAGGCGCAGAGCGAAATCGACCCGCGCGCGGTGTCGCAGACGCAGGAAATGCCGCACGTGGCGCGCGCCGAAGAGTCGACGCGCGAGAGCGCCCTCGTTACGCAGCCGCGGGAAACCATCCGCGCACGCACTGACGTCACGCGCGAGATGCCACGCCCCGAACCGGTCGAGCCTCTGCCGCCACCGCCGCCACCCGCGGCGCGTCCGGCGCCACCGCCCCCACCGGCGGCGCGTCCGGCGCCGAAGGATTCAGGACGTCACGCGCATCCGCGCGCGGATTCACGCAAGGGCGCGCGTCGTGACGGCAAGCATGCTCATGGCGCCGGCGCGCGTGCCCGCACGAGCCCCGAGAAAGAGAAGACCGTGGTGGCCGATGCGATCCGCCTGCTCGGCTGGGGCCGCGAGTGGCACGAGCTGCCCGATCTCATCGGTCGCATGGCCGACCGGCCGCCGGGCGCGGAGATCCGTCGCATCCTGCGCGATCACAAGGCAGCCATCGAGAAACAACTGAAGTCCTGATTCACAAGGAGCCGCGCATGCATCGTCCAAGGTCTAGACCGGCACGAGCCCTGCCGCTTGCATTCACGTTGCTGGTTGGCGTGGCTGTGGCCGCGCTGGCACAGGAGCAGCCGCCCTCCAAGGCAGAGCAGGCCATCAAGTACCGACAGTCGGTGTACAAGGTGATCCTGTGGAACTTCGGCCCGGTCGCCGGCATGGCCCAGGGCAAGATCCCTTATGACGCGGCGGATTTCGCGCGACGCGCCGAGCGCGTGGCGACGATGGCGCCGATGCTGCTCGAGGGTTACCCGGAGGGCTCCGCCAGCGCCGCCGGCGTCAAGACCCGCGCGCGTCCCGAGATTTGGGATAACAAGGCCGAGTTCGAGAAGCTGATGCACGACATGGAGAACAAGACCGCGGCGCTCGCGAGCGTTGCCAAGGACGGCGACTTCGAGAAATCCAAGGCGGCGTTCGGCGACGCGGCCGCCGCCTGCAAGGCGTGCCACGAAAAGTACCGCACCGACTAGAAGAGAATGAGCGACGGCTCCGGCGCGGTCACGATCACGCAGTAGAGGATCGCTGCGCACCCGGCCGCGATCAGCACCGCGCGCCAGAGCTGCGAACCCGCGATCTCGTCGGCCGGCGTCAACCACGGATCGGTCTTGCGCCCGGTCAGCATCGGGCCGATCAGGTTGACCCGCCGCACCAGGAGGTAGGCGAACACCGCGGCCACGTGCGTCCACACCGCGAACCAGAGGAGCTTGGCGAACAGCTTGTGCACGCGGGCGAGCGTGTCGCTGGTCGCATCGCTCACGTACCCGTACAGCGGACCGGTGTTGGCGATGTCGTCGTTGGCGAACAGGCCGGCGCCGGCCTGCAGGGTCAGCAGCGCGAGAAACGTCAGCACCATGAGCGCGCCCAGTGGATTGTGGCCAGGGTAGCGATCCGCGGTATCGGCCCCGAACAGTGAGCGCACATGACGCGTGATGCTCGCGGGCGAGCGCACGAAGCTCGCGAAGCGCGCGTGGCGCGGACCGACGAATCCCCACACGATGCGCGTCGACGTGAGCACCAGCACGCTGTAGCCGAACCAGACATGCCAGGCGAAGGCGTCGAGCTTGTGCGTGATCCAGGAGCCGAGCACGGCGAGTACCAGCGCCCAGTGGAAGATGCGCACGGGCAGATCCCAGATCAGCCGGCCGGGCGGCGTCGAAGCGCGTGCGGACATGTGGTGATTCGCCTCGCGGTGGCGCGCGATTCTAGCAGCGCCGGCGGCTTGAATTTTCGCGATCCGCTCGACACAATCGCCGCCCCAGAACAAGAGCCTCCGCGGCGGGAACCGCCGTGTGACGTGGGCAGTCTGAAGGGTCCCAATGATCGAGATCGCCAACCTGACGAAGCGCTACGGCGCGCTGACTGCGGTCGACGATGTGAGCTTTCGCGTCGGCCCGGGCGAAGTGCTCGGTTTTCTCGGACCGAACGGCGCCGGCAAGACCACGACGATGCGGATGATCGCCGGGTTCATCGCGCCCACCTCCGGGCGCGCCTCGGTGTGCGGACACGACGTGGAGCTCGAGCCGCTCGCCGCCAAGGCCTGCATGGGTTATCTGCCGGAAGGCGCGCCCAGCTACGGCGAGATGACCGTGCGGGGTTTCCTCGAGTTCATCGCCGACATTCGCGGGCTCGCCGCCGAGCGGCGCAAGCAGCGGCTCAACGATGTGATCGAGCGGCTGCAGCTCGGCTCGGTTCTCGGCCAGTCGATCGATACGCTCTCGAAGGGTTTCCGCCGCCGCGTCGGTCTCGCGCAGGCGATCCTGCACGACCCGCAGGTGCTCATCCTCGATGAGCCCACCGACGGCCTGGATCCCAACCAGAAGCACGAGGTGCGCGGGCTCATCAACGCCATGGCGCCCGACAAGATCATCGTGATCTCGACCCACATCCTCGAGGAGGTCGACTCGGTCTGTAACCGCGTCGTGATCATCTCCAGGGGACGCGTGGTCGCCGATGAGAAGCCACAGGCGATGGCGAGCCGCTCGCGCTATCACAACGCGGTCACGGTGGGCTTCACCAGCGCGGCGCATCTCGAACTCGCGCGCACGGCATTGGCGGCATTGCCGGGAGTCGCTGCGGTCGAGCTGAGGGAGAAAGAGGCGCGCCTCACCGCGTTGCCCAGGTCCGGTCAGCTGATCCTGCCCGCGGTGAGCGACCTGGCGCGGCGCGAACAATGGGGCGTGAGCGAGCTGCACCTCGAGTCCGGGCGCCTCGACGAAGTCTTCCGCAGCATCACGGAGGGTGCGTGATGCGCAACGTCGGCATCATCTTCCGCCGCGAGCTCGCCGGTTACTTCGCCACGCCGCTCGCCTACGTCTTCATCGTGATGTTCCTGCTGCTCACCGGCTTCTTCACCGCCAAGTTCGGCCATTTCTACGAGCGCGGCCAGGCCGATCTCGATGCCTTCTTCACCTTTCATCCGTGGCTCTACCTGTTCCTGATCCCGGCGATTGCCATGCGCATGTGGGCCGAGGATCGCAAGAGCGGCAGCATCGAGTTGCTGATGACGCTGCCGATCACTCTTCCCCAGGCGGTGCTCGGCAAGTTCCTGGCGGCGTGGTGCTTCGCGGGCATCGCGCTCGCCCTCACCTTCCCCATCTGGCTGACGGTGAATTACCTCGGCGACCCCGACAACGGCGCGATTCTCACCGGTTACGTGGGTAGCTTCCTCATGGCGGGCGGCTTCCTGGCGATCGGGTCATGCTTGTCCGCGGCAACGCGCAACCAGGTGATCGCGTTCGTGTTCACCGTGGCCGTGTGCTTCGTATTCGTGATCGCCGGCTTCCCGCAATTCCTCGATCTCGTGGGCGGCTGGGCCCCCACGCCGCTTGTGGATGCCATCGCCTCCCTGAGCTTCTACACCCATTTCCAGTCGATCTCGAAGGGCGTGATCGATCTGCGCGACGTGGTGTTCTTCGCCCTGCTGATCGGCTTCTGGCTCGCGGCCACGGGCATCGTCCTCGACATGAAGAAAGCGAACTAGCATGTTCGATCTGCGCAAGACCTTGCAGGGACATCGCGGCAGCGGCGCGCTGACGCTCGCGGTGCTGGCGGTGCTGTTCATCGGCCTCATCATCCTGAGCAACTACGGCCTGCGCGGCCTGCGCGTCGATCTCACCGAGAATCGCCTGTACACGCTTTCACCGGGCACGCGCCACATCATCGAAGGGCTCGGGGAGCCCATCAACCTGTACTTCTATTTCTCGCGCCAGACGGCCGGCGAGCGCGCCGCCGACATCAAGACCTACGGCGACCGCGTGCGCGAGGTGCTCGAGGAGATGGCGGCACGCTCGAGGGGCAAGATCCGCCTGCAGACCATCGATCCGGAGCCCTTCTCGGAAGATGAGGACCGCGCCGCGGAGTTCGGGCTGCGCGCGATTCCCACCGGCACCGCGGGCGAGTCCTTCTACTTCGGGCTCGCGGGCACCAATTCGACCGACGGCCGCGCCACGATCGAGCTCTTCAATCCGCGCCAGGAGCAGTTCCTCGAGTACGACGTCGCCAAGCTGATCGTCGATCTCGCGCGGCCCAAGAAGCCGGTCATCGGCGTGCTGTCGACGCTGCCCATGGGGAGCGATTTCAACCCGATGACGGGACAGGCGAGCGAGCCCTGGGCCGTAGTGTCGCAGCTCGAGCAACTCTTTACGGTGCGCACGCTCGACACCGAGGTCGCCGCCATCGACGCAGACGTCGACGTGCTGCTGCTGGTGCATCCCAAGGCGCTCTCCCCCGCGACGCTCTTCGCCATCGACCAGTTCGTGCTGCGCGGCGGCCGCGCGCTGATCTTCGTCGATCCGCAGTCGGAGGCCGACACCGCGGGACAGCAGCCCGGGAATCCCTTCGGCGCGATGGGCGCCAACCGCAGCTCGACGCTCGAGCCGCTGTTCAAGGCCTGGGGGGTCGAGTTCAACCCGCGCGAAGTGGTGGGCGACCAGCAGCATGCGCTCATGCTGGGCGGTCGGACCGGCGAGCCGCAGCGGCATCTCGCCTTTCTCGGCTTCGATCACTCGAACCTCGACGAAAAGGATGTCATCACGGCGGCGCTCGACAGCGTCAATGTCGCCACGGGCGGGCGCTTCAAGCGCGCCGAGAATTCGCCGCTCACGTTCGAACCACTGGTGCAGTCGAGCGAGCTCTCGGGCCTCATCCCGGTCGAGCGACTGGCCATGCTGATGGAGCCGCAGACGCTACTCGAGGGTTTCCAGCCCACGGGCGAGCGGTACGTCATTGCGGTGCGCGCCACCGGCAAGGTCAAGAGCGCTTATCCCGACGGCAAGCCGGCCGGCGAGGCGGGCGCGGCTCCCAACCCAGCGCCCGCGCTCAAGGAGTCGGCGCAGCCCATCAATCTCGTGCTGGTCGCGGATACCGACGTGCTGACCGACATGATGTGGGTCCAGCGCGAGAACTTCTTCGGGCAACGCTTCGCGCAGGCCTTCGCCAACAACGGCGACCTCGTGATGAACGCCGTCGACAACCTCACCGGCAACAGTGACCTCATCAGCATCCGCGGTCGCGCCACGTTCGTGCGCCCCTTCGAACGCGTCGAGGCGCTGCGCCGCGATGCCGAGGCCCGCTTCCGCAGCAAGGAGCGCGAGCTCGAGGAGGAGCTGCGCGCCACGGAGCAGAAGCTCACCGCGCTGCAGACCAACCGCAATGACCAGTCCTCGCTCATCCTGACTCCCGAGCAGGAGCAGGAGCTCGAGCGCTTCCAGCAGCAGAAGGCCGGCATCCGCAAGGACCTGCGCGAAGTCCGCCACGGTCTCGACCGCGACATCAAGCGTCTCGGCACGGTGCTCGACGTCATCAACATCGCGCTGGTACCCCTGCTCCTCACGATCTTCGGCCTGGCGGCATTCGTGTGGCGCCGCCGCCGGGCGCGCGCGCCGACATGACCCGGCAACGCTTCGTCATCCTCGTCGTCCTGGCGCTGCTGGTGATCGCGGCAGCGATCTGGCTCAGCGGCCAGCGCGAGCTGCGACGCGACGACACCGCGGGCGCCCGCGCGCTGCCAGCCCTCTCTCCCGCACTCAACAACGTGACGGAAATCCGCCTGGTGAAGGCGGGCGATCAGACCGTGGTCACGCTCAAGCGCGCCGACACGAACTGGCAGGTCGCGGAACGCGCCGGTTATCCAGCGGACAGCGCCAAGGTTCGCAAGCTCCTGATCGACCTTGCCGATCTCAAGGTGATCGAGCAGAAGACCGACAACCCCGCGAACTACGCGGTGCTCGGCGTCGAGGACGTGAAGGCGCCGACGGCCACCGGCGTGCGCATCGACATCGCGGGCCTGCCGGAACCTGTGAGCCTGATCGTCGGCAAGAACGCGGGCTCGCGCTCGACCTACGCGCGCCTCGCCCAATCCGCTCAAAGCCTGGCGGTGACGCCGGCGCTCACGCTCGACACGGAGCCCCGGAACTGGCTCGATCGCTCGCTGCTCGACGTCCCCGCAGCGCGGGTGCAACAGGTCCGCGTGACCGACGCCAACGGCCACAGCTACCTCGCCAAGCGCGAGTCGCGCGAGCAGACCGACTTCACGGTGCCGGATCTCCCCAAGGGTCGCGCTCTCACGAGTCCCACTGCCGCGAACTCCGCCTCCACGGCCCTGGACGACGTCACATTCGACGACGTGCGACCGGCAGCGCCGGCACCGGCATCGCCCAAAGGGGTTGTGCGCGCGGAGTTTCGCCTGTTCGACGGGACGGTGATCGATATCACCGGCCGCGAGGACGGCGAGCACCGCTGGATTCAGCTGCAGCCGCGCTTCGACGAGGCGCAGCAGCAGTTATTCGCTGTGGCCGCGACTCCGCCTGCGACCGATGAAAAGGATGCAAAGGCGGCCGCGGAGTCCGCTTCCGTGGCGCCACCGGCAACGCCGCCGCCCGCCACCGAGCGCAAGCCGGACGAGGTGCGCGCCGAAGTCGAGAAGTGGGCGGCGCGCTTCGCCGGCTGGGACTACGAAGTCCCCGGCTACAAGTACGAGAGCCTGTTCCGCCCGCTCGACGAGCTCATCAAGAAGCCCTAGCGGAAATCGGGGTCAGATTTATTTTTCCGGAACCCTTCGCCGGCTTGGAAAATAAATCTGACCCCGATTTCCGCTCAGCCGGACTGCTGCGCCGGCTCGCCGCCCTGTTCTACGACGCGCTGCTGATCGTCGCCGTGTTGATCATCGTCACCGGGCTGGTGCTGGTGGTGACGCGTGGCCGCCCCATCGCAGCCGAGTCGCCCGGCTGGTGGCTGCTCGGCTATCGCGTGCTGCTGGTCGCGGTCGGCTGCGCCTACTTCGGGCTGTTCTGGACTCGCGGTGGCCAGACGCTCGGGATGCTGGCGTGGAAGATTCGCGTCGTGCGGGACAACGGCACGCCGCTGCGCTGGCGTGACGCCGGCCTGCGGCTGGCGGCGGCCGTGCTTTCGTGGCTGCCGGTGGGATTGGGGTACCTGTGGATCCTCGTCGACCGCGATCGACTCACATGGCACGACCGCTTGAGCGCAACCCGCGTCGTCAGGACGTAGCCAGCGGACGCAGCAGCTCAGTCAGCGCGTGCGCGCCACCAGCACCGCGGTCATCAGCGCGAGCAGCGTGGTCGGAATCCACGCCAGCACGATCGGCTGGACGTCGAACACGATCGCGCCGCTCTCGAGCGTTCGCTGCACCAGGAAGAACGCGATACCGATGAGGACCCCGATCACCAGGCGCGCGCCGGCTCCCGAGGTGCGCAACGGCCCGAACGCGAATGGCACCGCGAGGATCGCGACCAGCACGATCGCGCACATGCGCGCGATGCGCGACCAGAACGCAAATTCGTAAGCGCGCGTCTCGAGGCCATTGGCGCGCAGGTGCCTGATCAGTCGCAGCAGGTCGAGCGACGGCAGCTGGCGCGGCTCGCTCACGGCGAGGCCGAGGAAACCCGGGTCCGCGCGGGTCTCGAGCAGCCAGCGCGGCGCCTTGGTCGCCTCCACCCGGTCGCCCACGAAGCGCGTCTCGCGGTAGCCCTCGAGCTGCCACTGCCGACCGTCTTCCGCCACGGTCGCCCGCGCCGCCTGCGCGACGTTCGCGAGCCTCTGCGGGTCGTCGAAGCGGAATACGAACACGCCGCCGAAGAGATTGGCGCCGGTCTGCTCCTCGACGCTGATCATCATGTTGCCGTCCTTGACCCAAGCGCTGCCGGAGCTCGCGAAGCTCACGTCGGCGAACTTGCTGAAGGCTTTCTGCTGACGCGCGAACTTCTGCAGCGGCGGCGCGACGTACTCGCCGAGCGCCACTGCCACCAGCATGAGGATCAGGCCGCCCGCCGCCACGGAAGCCGCGACGCGCTTCACCGACACGCCCGAGGCGCGGATCACGACCAGCTCGCTGCCACGGGCGAGCGCGCCCAGCCCGAGCAGCGACCCGAGCAGCGCCGAGATCGGCATGACCTCGAACGCCTGCTGCGGCAGGTTGAGCAGGGAGTAGAGCAGCGCGTCCGCGGCGCCGAAGTCGCCGACGCCAATGTCGTCCTGCTGCTGGATGAAGACCAACAGGCCGCCGAGCGTCAGGAAAACCGCGAGCACCATGGTGGTGTAGAGAAGCACGGTGCCGATCAGGTAGCGACCGAGGATTCTCATGTCACTTCACCGCGGCCGCGCGCGGCCGCAGCCACCGCCAGATGTCGTCACGGAAAAGCGCAAGCAGCGCCAGCGCCACGAGCGCCGCGTGCACCCACCACAGGCCGAGGGCTTCGGGTACCACGCCTCGCGCCACCCACACCTTTGCCGCGGCCAGCAGGTTCGAGTAGAGGAAGTACAGCAGGATCGCGAGACCGATGCGCGCGTAACGTCCCTGTCGCGGGCGCAGGCGCGCGAGCGGCACGGCGAGGAGCGTCAGCACCACCGCCATGAGGGGAATCGACAGGCGCCATTGCAGCTCGGCGCGATCCTCGAGGTCCGACGAGGCGAACAGCGCGCTCGTGGGCTTCAATTCCACGTCGGATGCACCGCCCACGACCTCCGGGAGACGCACGGGGATGCCATGCTCCGCGAACTCCGTGACGCGGAACGCGCGCGAACCGGGAATACCCTCGTAACGCCGGCCCTGCTCGAGCACCAGCGTATGCAGGAGCCCGTTCTCGCCCACGTGATGCCGCGCCAGCCGCGCCACCGCGATTTCGATGCGCGGGCCCTCGTTGCGCTTCACGAACACATCGCGCAGCGTCCCATCGCGGTCGACGGCCGCGGCATAGAAGACCACGCCCGTGCCACCGACGGTGCGAAACCGACCCGGCTCGAGGTTTCCGAACTGCGCATCCCTGAGCGCCTCGCCCCGCAGTTCCTGCACGCGCTCGGCGGCGTGGGGCGACATCACGAGCGCCAGCCAGACGAGCAGGCCGGTCAGCACCACTGTGAGCGACAGCACCGGCACGTACAGGCGCGCCACCCCCACGCCGCAGGCGTGCACGGCCGCCATTTCGCTTTCGTGGTAGAGGCGCCCGAAGGCGAGCACGATCGCGAGCAGGAGCCCCACCGGGATCAGGATGGTGAGGTTCTCGAGCGACGTGTAACCGATCAGGGCGAGAACCACATCCCGCGGAAAGCGATTCTCGGCCGCCCGCTCGAGCACGCGCGCGAGCTGGTTGGAGAGAAGAATGACGAGCAGAACGCCGGTCACGGCCAACCAGGAAAGCGTCACCTCGCGCAGGATGTAGCGGTCGAGAATGCGGAACACTTGTTACCCGCTGCTGTGGGCGCTGGCCGGGAGCCTCGAACCAGAGGCTCCAAATTGAGTACACTACGGCGCCATGTCTGCCGGGCGCCTCCGCAACGACTGCGGTGAACCGAAATTCCAGGAGCCGCGCCGGCGTCAACGTTAAACCAGTCGTGCGTGCCGCTCAATGCGGCCGCGGACGCCCGGACTGCGCGCAGCGCGCGTCCCGAGGACAGATTGTATGGAGCTGAGGGCGGTTAGCGGTTCCGCAGGCGAAGTGCGCAGCGATTGCGCGCTGGTCGGCGTCTATGAGTCGGGTGAGCTCACCGACGCCGCCCGGCAACTCGATCGCCGTCTCGGCAAGCGCCTGAGTGCGCTGATCCGCCGCGGCGACTTCGCCGCCAAGCTGGGCGAAACCCTATTGCTCCCGGAGCTGCCGAATGCGCCCGCGGCCCGCATCGTGCTGGTCGGCCTCGGGCCACGCAAGACCTACGATCGCCGCGCCTACCGCCGGGCCTCGGTCGCGGCGACGCAGGCGCTCGCGCGCACCGCCACGCGACATGCGGTGTCGTGGCTCGCGCATGAGCCGCTGAACGGTGTCGATGCCTACTACGCCGGGCGCGCCGCTGCCGAAGCCGTGGCACAGGTCCTGTATCGAATTCCCGATCTCAAGACCGGCGTGAAGCCGCCCCCGCCGGCACTCAAACGCGTGTCGTTCGGCGTGGCGAGCGACAAGGCGCGCCGCGACACGCAGCGCGGCCTCGACGACGGCAAGGGCATCGCCGCGGGCATGCAGGTCACCCGCGACCTCGGCAACCTGCCGGCGAACGTCTGCACGCCGCGCTACCTCGCACAGACGGCACGCGGGCTGGCGCGCCGCCAGCGGGCCATCAAGGTGCGCGTGCTCGGCCGTCCGGCAATCGCCAAGCTGGGCATGGGCTCGTTCCTGTCCGTGACGGCGGGTGCGGAAGAGCCACCGCAGCTCATCGTGCTCGAGTATCGCGGCGCGGCGCGCGGCGCCGCACCGGTGGCTCTGGTCGGCAAGGGCATCACCTTCGACAGCGGCGGTATCTCGCTCAAGGACCCCGCGGGCATGGACGAGATGAAGTTCGACATGAGCGGCGCTGCCAGCGTGATCGGCACGTTCGCGGCCGCCGCCGCGCTCAAGGTGCCGCTCAACCTGGTCGGCGTGATCCCGGCGTGCGAGAACCTGCCGAGCGGCCGCGCCACCAAGCCCGGCGACATCGTGCGCAGCATGTCGGGACAGACGATCGAAGTGTTGAACACCGATGCCGAGGGTCGGCTGATCCTCGCCGATGCGTTGACGTACGTGCGCCGCTTCAAGCCCGCGGTGGTGGTGGACATCGCCACGCTCACCGGTGCCTGCGTGATCGCGCTCGGCGCTCACTATAGCGGCCTCATGTCGGCGGACGACGAGCTCGCGCGCGAGCTGGTGAGCGCGGGCGAGCGCGCCGACGATCGCACCTGGCGCATGCCGCTCGTGGACGACTACGGCGAAGGGCTCAAGAGCAACTTCGCCGACTTCGCCAACACCGGCGGGCGCGAGGGCGGCGCGATCACGGCGGCGGTGTTTCTCTCCAAGTTCACGCAAGGCATGCGCTGGGCCCACATGGACATTGCGGGCGTCGCCTGGCTCACCGGCGCACAAAAGAGCAGCACCGGGCGCCCGGTGCCATTGCTGGTCGACTTTCTGCTGCAGCGGGCACGCCCGGCCCGCGCGTGAGCACGCGCATGGCGCGCGTCGACTTCTATATCCTCGAGCAGGCCGACGGCCAGGCCCGCCTGCGGCTCGCCTGCCGGCTGGCGGAAAAGGCCTGGTTGCAAGCGCAGAAGGTGCTGATGCTGGCCGCGGGTACCGACGACGCCCGTGCACTGGACGAGATGCTGTGGACGTTTCGCGACCGCAGCTTCGTGCCGCACGAGATCTACGCACCCAGCCAGGCACCGCGCAGCACCGTGCTCATCAGCGACGGCACCGCCCTGCCCGCGGAAGCCGACGTGCTGATCAACCTGTGCGATCGGGTGCCGGAGGGTTTCGAGCGCTTCCCGCGCATTGTGGAGCCGGTCGACGGCGACCCGGCGCGCCGCCAGGCGGGCCGCGAGCGGTATCGGTTTTACCGTGAACGGGGCATGGCACCGGAGTCGCACACCGTGCAGCACCACAATGAGCTCTGATCGTTCGCGTTCGCACGACGATGCGATCCCCACGCTCACCGAGGTGGTGGATCTCGGCGGACCGACGCTGTCCGCGGAGGAGCTGGCGGCGCTCGAGGCCGACATCACCGAGCGCGTGATGCGCGTCGCCGAGGAGCTGCTGCGCGAAGCGGGCCAGCAGATCGAGGAGATGCTGTTCGAGCGCGTCTGTGATCGCCTGCGCGCCCGCCTTCCCGAACTCATCGACTCCGCGCTACGCGCGCGCGGCTTGGGAAACTGAGCGCTTCCGGCGGGTCTGTTCCGGGCGCTTCGCTATACTGCTGCGCCTGATGGACAAGGTCTATTCACCGCACGAAATCGAGCAGCGGCTGTACGCGCGCTGGGAGGCCGCGGGCTACTTCGCCCCGTCGGGACGCGGCGAGCCTTTCTCGATCGTCATCCCACCGCCCAACGTGACCGGGACGCTCCACATGGGGCACGCGTTCCAGCACACCCTGATGGACGCCCTGACGCGCTTCCATCGCATGGAGGGGCACAACACCCTGTGGCAAACGGGCACCGATCATGCCGGCATCGCGACGCAGATGGTGGTCGAGCGCCAGCTCGACGCCGAGGGCACCTCGCGCACCCGATTGGGCCGTGAAGCCTTCCTGGAGCGGGTGTGGCAATGGAAGGCGCAATCGGGGGACATCATCTCGCGGCAAATGCGTCGCCTGGGTGTGTCCGTTGACTGGAGTCGCGATCGCTTCACGATGGACCCCAGCCTGTCGGCCGCGGTCACCGAGGTCTTCGTGCGCCTGCACGAGAAGGGGCTCATCTACCGCGGCAAACGCCTGGTCAACTGGGACCCGGTGCTGCACACGGCGTTGTCCGATCTCGAGGTGCTCTCGGAGCCAGAGGCCGGACACCTGTGGCACCTGCGCTATCCGCTCGCCGACGGCAGCGCTCATCTGGTCGTCGCCACCACCCGGCCCGAGACCATGCTCGGGGACACGGCCGTGGCCGTGCATCCCGAGGACGAGCGCTATCGTCACCTCGTGGGCCGACAAGTTCGCCTGCCGATCACCCATCGCCTGGTGCCGATCATCGCGGACGCTTACGTCGATCCGCAGTTCGGCTCGGGTTGCGTCAAGATCACGCCGGGGCACGATTTCAACGACTACGAAATCGGTCGGCGTCACGACCTGCCGCTCCTCAATATCTTCGATCGCGACGCCCAGATCGTGAGCGACGACGCGGCCGCGGCTGCCGCCGCGATTCCGCAAGCGCTGCGGGGGCTCGACCGTTTCGTGGCGCGCGAGCGCGTGGTCGCGTTGCTCACCGAGCAGGGCTTGATCGAGAAGATCGACGCGCACACGCTGCCCGTGCCACGCGGCGACCGCAGCGATGCCGTGCTCGAGCCCTGGCTCACCGATCAGTGGTACGTGAAGATCCAGCCGCTCGCCGACGTCGCGATCCGCGCGGTCGCCGATGCGCGCGTGCGCTTCGTGCCCGACAACTGGGAGAAGACCTATTCGCAGTGGATGAGCAACATCCAGGACTGGTGCATCAGTCGCCAACTCTGGTGGGGGCACCGCGTCCCGGCGTGGTACGACGACCAGGGCAACGTGTACGTGGCCCGTTCGCGCGAGGCGGCAGCGGCGCAAGCGCGTGCGGCACGCGGACGCGACGTCGAGCTCAGCCAGGACGAGGACGTTCTCGACACCTGGTTCTCGTCGGCCCTGTGGCCCTTCTCCACGCTCGGCTGGCCGGAACAGACGCCGGAGCTCAAGACCTTCTACCCCACTTCGGTGCTGGTCACGGGCTTCGACATCATCTTCTTCTGGGTCGCGCGCATGATCATGATGGGGCTCGAGTTTGCGGGTGACGTGCCATTTCGCGACGTGTACATCACCGGGCTCATCCGCGACGAGCACGGCGACAAGATGTCGAAATCGAAGGGCAACATCCTCGATCCGATCGATCTCGTCGACGGCATCGATCTCGAGGCGCTGGTCGCCAAGCGCACCTCCGGACTCATGCAGCCGCACATGCGCGCGACCATCGAGAAAAACACGCGCCGCCAGTTCCCCAAGGGCATTCCCTCCTACGGTACCGATGCGGTGCGCTTCACGTTCGCCGCGCTCGCCACGCTCGGTCGCGACATCCGTTTCGATCTCGGCCGTGTCGAGGGTTATCGGAATTTCTGTAACAAGATCTGGAACGCGGCGCGCTACGTCGTCATGGCGACCAAGGGCAAGGATGCCGCGGCCGACCAGCCCTGCGAGTACACCGCCGCCGATCGCTGGATCCGGGCGCGCCTGCACCACGCCATCGCCACCTATCTGAACGCCTTCGCGGCCTATCGCTTCGACCTGGCCGCTTCCGCGCTGTACGAGTTCACCTGGTACGAGTTCTGCGACTGGTACCTGGAGCTCAGCAAGCCCGTCCTGCAGGAGCCCAACGTCACGGATGCACAGCGCCGCGGCACACGGCGTACGCTCCTCGACGTGTTCGAGGCGCTGCTACGGCTCCTGCATCCACTGATGCCCTTCATCACCGAGGAGATCTGGCTCAGGATCGCGCCGCTCGGCGGCCGCGGCGGCGACACGATCATGCTGCAGCCGTTCCCGCGCGTGGCGGATTTTTCGGTGGATGCGGCGAGCGAACAGGAGATCGAGTTGCTCCGGGGTCTCATCGTCCGGCTGCGCAACATCCGCGGCGAGAACGACATCCCCTCCTCGAAGCGACTGGCGCAGGTTTACGTCCAGAACGCCTCGCCCGCTCAGCTCGCCAGCATCGCCGCCAATGCCGCGCATTTCGACCGCCTCGCCAACGCGGCGGTCGTACCGTTCGATGCACAGTGCGACGTTGAGACTTCAGCCACAGCAACGCTCGACAGCATCACGATATACGTGCCCCTCCGTGGGCTCAAGGAGGACCTCGGCGCCGAGCGGGCGCGGCTCGCGAAGCTGCGCGAGAAGGCGCAGAAGGACCTCGCGAGCGCCGAGGCGCGCCTCGGGAACGAGGAATTCCTGCGCAATGCGCCGCCCGAGGTGGCGGAGCGGATGCGCGAACGGGTGGTGGTCCTGAAGCGTGAGCTCGAGCAGGTGGGCGCGCAGCTCGTGCGGCTCGAGAAGCTCAAGTAGGAGCCGAGGTAGGCCATGGTGAAGGTGACGCCGCTGAACGAGGAACCGGCTTCGAGCCTGCGCGTGCGGCTGGGCGAGGCGCTCGGCCAGCTCAACCGCGTCATCCTCGGCAAGGAAGCCGAGATCCGCCTGTGTCTCGCCTGCCTGCTGGCGCGCGGACACCTGCTCATCGAAGATATTCCCGGGGTCGGCAAGACTACCCTGGCGCATGCGCTCGCGCAGACGCTCGGCCTCTCCTATCAGCGCGTGCAGTTCACCAGTGACCTGCTGCCCGCCGACATCATCGGCGTCTCGATCTTCGATCGCGCCGCCAACCGCTTCGAGTTCCAGCACGGCCCGATCTTCGCGCAGCTGGTGCTGGCGGACGAAGTCAACCGCGCGACGCCGAAGGCGCAGAGTGCGCTGCTCGAGGCGATGGAAGAACAGCAGGTCACTGTCGATGGCCGCAGCTACCCGCTGCCCGAGCCCTTCTTCGTGGTCGCAACGCAAAACCCCATCGACCAGGTCGGCACGTTCCCGTTGCCCGAATCGCAACTCGACCGCTTCCTGATGCGCATCGAGCTGGGATATCCCGACGCGGCTCACGAGCGCCAATTGCTCATGGGGCAGGACCGGCGTGACCTGCTCGCGACCCTCGGTGCGATCCTGCAACCCGCCGATCTCGCCAAGTTGCAGCACGCGGTCTCGCAGGTCCACGCAGCACCGGCGCTCCTCGACTACGTGCAGGCGCTCGTGGCCTTCACGCGGGCGAGCGGCCGCTTCGTTTGCGGGCTGTCGCCGCGAGCGGCGATCGGCCTGCTGCATGCGAGCCAGAGCTGGGCGCTCATCGAGGGCCGCTCGAGCGTGTTGCCGGAAGATGTGCAGGCCGTGCTGCCCGCTCTCGTCGGCCATCGCCTGCGCCTCGCGGCTGAAGCGAGCCCGGCTTCGAGCCTCGCCACCGGCCGTCGCATCATCGAGAGCGTGCCCATTCCCTGATGTTTCGACGCGTCCGCGCCGCGCTCGAGGATCGCGTGCGCCGCTGGGCGCAACGCCGGCAAGGCATGGACAGCGTGCCGCTCACGCTCGAGAAGCGCCGGGTCTACATCCTGCCGACGGGGTTCGGCTACCTGTACGCGGTCTTCTTGCTGGTGATGCTGCTCGCGGCGATGAACTACAACAACAGCCTCGGCCTGGCACTCACGTTCCTGCTGGTGGGCGTGGGGCTCGCGGCCATGCACCTGTGCCATCGCAATCTCAACGGCCTGGTGATCTCGGGCGTGCAGACCGGGGAGGCCTTCGCCGGCCAGCCGCTCGCACTCACCATCGGCTGTGAGAATCCGACCGCTGTAGCGCGGCTCGCGCTCCAGTTTGTCTGCGACGGCTCGGCCGGCCGTGTTGAATCACTCGAGGCCCGCGGGCGCGGACTGGTGACGCTGCAGTTGCCGACGGAGCGGCGCGGGCTCCTGCGCCCCTCGCGCGTCGCGGTCAGCACGCGCTTTCCATTCGGGCTCTTCCGCGCCTGGAGCTGGCTGCACCTGCCGCTCGAGGCGGTCGTGTATCCGCGCTCCGCCGGCGACCAGGCGCCGCCCGCCACGCGCGGGCCCGATCACGCGGGACTGGATCTCAAGCAGCGCGGCGATGAGGACTTCCGCGGGTTTCGCAGCTACCACCCCGGCGATTCGCCGCGCCACATCGCGTGGAAGGCGCTCGCGCGCGGCGGCCCGCTGCTGGTGAAGGATCATGCCGGCGCGAGCGGCACTCCGGTCGTGTTCGAGCTCGACCAGGTCGCCGATCGTGATCTCGAGCGGCGCCTGTCGCAGATCACGCGCTGGATTCTCGATGCCGAGCAGCGGGCGCGCGCTTTCGGCTTGAGGCTCCCCGGGAGCGGTATCGCAGCCGCGAGCGGCACTCTGCAGCGGCGCCGCTGCCTGACCGCACTCGCTCTCTTCGACCAGGGGTGATGCCGGTGCTCTCCACCAGCGGACAATCGGCGTGGCAGGCACCGCTCCCCTGGACGCTGACGAGCGTCGCGCTGGCGGTAGCGCTGCATGTTCAGCAGCTCCCCGTTTGGGTGCTGGCGACGTTTGCTCTGCTGGCGCTGTGGCGACTGCTGATCGCACAGCGCAGCCTGCCGGTACCCTCGATCATGCTGCGGACGCTGGCGGTGGTCGCAGTCGTGCTGGCCGTGGCGGGCAGCTTCCGCACGTTCAACGGTGTCGACGCGGGCACCGCGTTGCTCACGCTGATGGCGGGACTCAAGTTCCTGGAAACGCGCAAGGCGCGCGACCACCGCTTGGTCCTGCTCACCGCGTATTTCCTGGTGCTCTCCTCTTTTCTCTATGGTCAACACCTGTGGCGCGTGCCACTCGCAGCCGTCGTCGTGTGGTTCATCACGACCGCGCTGCTGAAATCCGACGCGTCCGTGCAGCTCGCGCCGCGCGCAGCGATGCAGCTCAGCGCGCGTGTCCTGCTGCTGGCGGCACCCACGATGATGGTGCTGTTCCTGCTCTTCCCGCGCATCCCTGGCCCGTTCTGGGCCATGCCCGGCGCCGAGCGCGCCGTGACGGGGCTGAGCGAGCGCATGAGCCCGGGCGACATTTCGGAGCTCAGCGTCTCCGGCGAGGTCGCCTTTCGCGTGCGCTTCGCCGGCGCGCCGCCACCGCCTGCGCAGCGCTACTGGCGCGGCCCCGTGCTGCACGACTTCGATGGCTATGCGTGGACCGACGAGCGCTACGCCATGGTGCAGCAGCCCGCCACATGGCGCGGCGCGCCCTACGACTACACGCTGATGCTCGAGCCCACCGGACGGCGCTGGGTGTTCGCGCTCGACCTGGCGGAATCGTGGCCGCGCCGCTATCGACAGACGGCCGACTATCAGTTGCTGGCACGCGATCCGATCCACGAACCCCTGTCGGTACAGCTGCGTTCGTGGCCGCAGTACGTGGCGGGCACACACCTGCCGCTCACCACGCAGCGCCGCGATACGCGCCTGCCGGAACAATCCAACCGGCGGACACTTGCGCTCGCCGCACAGATGCGCGCCGCCGCGGCTGACGAAGCGGCATACGTCGGGGCGGTCCTCGCCATGTTCCGCAACCAGAATTTCGTGTACACGCTGACGCCGCCCAAGCTCGACCTCGACTCGGTCGATGATTTTCTCTTCAACACGCGCAGCGGCTTCTGCGGTCACTTCGCGTCCGCTTTCACCGCCCTGATGCGCGCCGCCGGGATACCTGCCCGCGTGGTCACGGGCTACCAGGGCGCGGAGTACAACCGCCTGGCGGGGTACTACATCGTGCGCCAATCGGATGCGCACGCCTGGAGCGAGGTCTGGTTGGACGGGCGCGGCTGGGTGCGCATCGACCCCACCGCGGCTGTCGCGCCCAGTCGCATCGAGGGCGGGCTGGTCGACGCACTCGGTGCCGGGGAGCCGGTGCCGGACCGGCTGCTGCACGAGTTCGAGTGGTTGCGCGATCTGCGCTTCGCCTGGGACGCCGCCAATACGCTCTGGCGCGAGCACGTGGTGGACTTCAACAAGGCGTCGCAGGTGCGCCTGCTCGAGTGGCTCGGCTTCGTGCAGCCGGATTGGCCTGCTCTCGGCCTGCTGCTCTCGCTCGGTGTCGTGTTCGTGCTCGCAGTCCTGAGCGTGCAGCTCAGCCGCGAGTTGCGGGCGCGTGATGCGGACGCCGTGCAGCGCGCCTATGCCAGGTTCTGCCGCAGGCTCGAACATCGTGGCTTGCCCAGGCTCCCACACGAAGGAGCCAGCGATTTCGCAGCGCGCGTGCGTGCCTCGCGACCCGACCTGGCACCGGACGCGGACGCGATCACTCGCCTCTACCTCGAGTTGCGCTACGGAAAATCTGCCGCGAGCAGCGCAATCGATGAGCTACTACGCCTCGTGCGCACGTTCCGGCCCGCCGGGCGCCCGACCTAAGCCACAGAACTCCTGTGGCATACTGATCCTCCCTTGGCAGGAGGCGCGCATGGCTGACTTGAAAACTCAGTTCGCGACCGCGGCGCAGGAAGTGCAGAAGCTCAAGTCGCGGCCCTCGAACGACCAGCTGCTCGAGCTCTATGCGCTCTACAAGCAGGCGAGCGAGGGCGATGTGAAGGGCAGCCGGCCGGGATTCCTCGATCTGACCGGCCGCGCCAAGTACGACGCGTGGGCGGCGAAGAAAGGCACGACGGCGGAGAAGGCCATGCAAGCCTACGTCGCCGTCGTCGAGAAGTTGACGAAGGCGCAGTAGGCGCGAAGACCGAGTGCTTCCCTCCAGAAGCTCTTTCCAGGAACGCCGTAAATACATCCCTGTAGGCTCCGGCGAAAACATCCCTGTTTTCGACGGTCCTGGAAAGAGCTTCTGGAGGGGAGCACTCTCAATAAGAGAACAGAGACCGTGACCGCGGCGATTATTCTGGCGCTCGCCGCAGTGGTGATCGCCGTGTTGCTCGGCCGCCCGCTGTGGCAGGCGCATCAGCAGCGCCAGCTGCGGGCGCGCCCGCTGCCCGCCGCATGGCGCGAGCACTTCGAGCGCGAGCTGCCCTTCTACCGCGCGATGCCCGCCGACTTGCGCGCGCGGCTCGACGGGCTCGTGCAACAGTTCGTCGCGGAGAAGGAATTCGTCGGTTGTCGCGGGCTCGAGGTCAGCCTCGAGATGAAGCTGACGATCGCCGCCCAGGCGTGCCTGCTGGTGGTCAATCGCGCCGCACGGCTGTACGACGAGTTGCACTCGGTGCTCGTCTATCCGGCCGCGTTCATCGCGCCGCACGAGCATCACGACGAAGCCGGCGTCGTGCATAGACATGACCGCGTGCTCTCCGGCGAGACCTGGGACACGCATCGCGTGATCCTGTCGTGGGATGACGTGCAGGCGAGCGCTGCCGAGCGCGGCTCCGGGTTCAACGTCGTCTACCACGAGTTCGCGCACTACCTCGACGCCGAGGATGGGCATGTCAATGGCGCGCCGCTGCTGGGCGAGAGCGTGCACTACGAGCGCTGGTCCAAGGTGATGAAGGAGGAATTCGAGAAACTGCAGGACGCGGCCGCCCGCAACCAGCCGACGCTCATCGATCCATACGGCGCCGAGGATCCCGGCGAGTTCTTCGCGGTGGTGACGGAGACCTTTTTCGAGCTGCCGGCCGAATTGCGCGAGCAGCACGCCGCGCTTTACGACGAGTTCAGGCGCTACTACCGGCTCGATCCGGCAAGCTGGGCTCGCGGCGCGGCTCCCTGACCAGGCACAGGAGCACGCCGCCAGCGGCGAACAATACGGCGAGCGAGAGAATCGCCGCGCGCGAGCTGCCGGTGGCGAGCGCCACCCAGCCCATCAGCACCGGCCCCAGCACCGCGGCGAACTTCCCCATCATGTTGAAGAACCCGAAGAACTCGCCCGCCTTGTCGCGCGGCACCAGCCGCGCATAGAAGGAGCGGCTCAGGCTCTGGATGCCGCCCTGCACGAGTCCGATCACGATCGCCATGGCGTAGAACTCGCTCACGTTGTCGAGGAAGTAGGCCCAGAGCGTCGTCGCGAGGTAGACCGCGATCGCGACCAGGATGCCCGTGCGTGCGCCCAGGCGATCGCCCAGCCAGCCGAACGCGAGCGCCGCGGGAAATCCCACGAACTGCGTGATGAGGAGCGCGGTGATCAGGCTCTGCGCCTCGAAGCCGAGCGCCAGGCCATAGTCGACCGCCATCTTGATCACGGTGTTGACGCCATCGATGTAGAGCCAGTAGGCGACCAGGAACAACACCAGCTCCCGGTAGCTGCGCAGATGCCCGATCGTGCTCCAGAGCTCCTGCCAGCCCGCTCGCAGCGCCGCTCGCGCCCGTAGCGGCACCGTGGGACCGCGCTCGCGCACGAACAGCATCGTCGGGATCGTGAACAGCGCCCACCAGACTGCGACGCTCACGAACGCGACGCGCACCGCGTGCGCGCCGTCGGCCAGGCCGAAGAGTGCGGGCTTGCTGAACATCACGACGTTGAGCAGAAAGAGCAGCCCGCCGCCCAGGTAGCCGAGCGAGTAGCCGTAGGCCGATACCCGGTCGAACTCCCGCTCCTCCGCCACGTCGAGCAGCAACGAATCGCAAAACGTGGCGCCACCCGAGAAGCCGAGCACCGCAACCGCATACAGGAACAGCGCCAGCGGCCAGTCGCCGCGCTCCACCCAGTAGAGCCCCGCCGTCATGGCAACCCCGATCACCGTGAAGAACAACAGCATGCGCACGCGCGCCCCGCCACGGTCGGCGACCGCTCCCAGGAAGGGCGCCAGCAGCGCCACCACGCCGCTCGCGAGGCCGTTGCCCATCCCCAGCCAGAAGGTGCTCACGGTGGCTTCCGCGCCCGCGGCCCAGTACTGCTTGAAGAAGAGCGGAAAGAATCCCGCCATCACGGTGGTCGCGAACGCGGAGTTCGCCCAGTCGTACAGGGCCCACGACAGCACCGGCCGACGCAGGAACGGTGATTTCACGCAGCGGTCGCCAGGTGCTCGCGTGTGGTCCGGAAACGGATGTCCGGCCAGCGCTCGAGGGTGAGCTGCAGGTTGACGCGTGTGGGCGCGAGATAGACGAGCGCGCCGGCATGATCCAGCGCCAGGTTGTCGTGCGCGCGCGTGCTGAACTCTTCGAGCTTGGCCGGATTGGAGCCGTCGACCCAGCGCGCCGTGACGACGTTGACGTTCTCGAACGTGCACTCGACGCCGTACTCGTCCTGCAGTCGGAAGGCCACGACTTCGAACTGCAGCGGCCCGACGGCGCCCAGGATCAGGTCATTGTTGCGCAGCGGCTTGAAGAGCTGCGTCGCGCCCTCCTCGCACAACTGCGACAGGCCCTTTTGCAGCGCCTTCATCCGCAAGGGATCGCGCAGCACCGCGCGGCGGAAGAGCTCGGGCGCAAAGTTGGGGATGCCCGTGAACGTGAGCCGCTCCCCCTCCGTGAAGGTGTCGCCGATATTGATGGTGCCGTGGTTGTGCAGGCCGAGGATGTCGCCGGCGCAGGCTTCCTCCGCCTGCGTGCGATCGGCCGCCATGAAGGTGAGCGCATCGCTCACCTTGATCTGCTTGTCGAGCCGCACGTGGTGCAGTCGCATGCCGCGCTCGTAGCGACCGGAGCACAGCCGCACGAAGGCGATGCGATCGCGGTGGCCCGGATCCATGTTGGCCTGGATCTTGAACACGAAACCCGTGAACTTGTCCTCGTTGGGCGCGACGCGGCGCTCGCTCGTTTCCCGCGCGCGCGGCGCGGGCGCGTGCTCCACGAACGAGGCCAGCAGCTCCTCCACTCCGAAGTTGTTGATGGCGGAACCGAAGAACACGGGCGTCTGCCGGCCGGCGAGATAGGCCGCAGGGTCGAAGCGGTGCGCGGCGCCGTGCACCAGTTCGATCTCCTCGTGCAGCGCGCGTGCCGCATCGCCGAGAACCTCCTGCGCGGCAGGGCTCGCGAGCCGGTCGATGACGACGTTGCTGCCGGCGCGGCCGCGTTCGCCCGCGGTGTAGACGTAGATGCGATCCTCGAGGAAGTGATAGATGCCCTTGAGGTCGCGGCCCATCCCGATGGGCCAGGTCACCGGTGCGCACGCGATCTTGAGCACGCGCTCGATCTCATCGAGCAGGCCGATCGGCTCGCGTCCGTCGCGGTCGAGCTTGTTGATGAACGTCATGATCGGCGTATCGCGCAAGCGGCACACTTCCATGAGCTTGATGGTGCGCTCCTCCACGCCCTTGGCGCAGTCGATCACCATCAGTGCCGAGTCCACGGCCGAGAGCGTGCGGTAGGTGTCCTCGGAGAAGTCCTCGTGGCCGGGCGTGTCGAGCAGGTTGACCACCCGCCCGCGATAGGGGAACTGCATGACCGAAGAGGTCACCGAGATGCCGCGCTGCTGCTCGAGGCGCATCCAGTCCGAGGTGGCGTGGCGCGCGGCCTTGCGCCCCTTGACGGTACCGGCCATCTGGATGGCGCCGCCGAACAGGAGCAGCTTCTCCGTCAACGTGGTCTTGCCGGCGTCGGGATGCGAAATGATCGCGAAGGTGCGCCGTCGCGCGACGTCAGCGGGAAGCTCGGACATAGGATTGGGACGCGGGCCGAAAAAGGGCGCGCATTGTATCAGCGCCGCCTCATCGACGCCGCGTGGCGGCGCTCGCGCGCGCGGCGAGGTCGAGCCGCAACACGGCCGCATCCTCGCGCCCGCCGACTGCCTGGTAATAGCCGCGCCGCGTTCCCACCTGCTCGAAGCCCGCAGCCTGGTAGAGCCGGATCGCCGCCACGTTGGACGGGCGCACTTCGAGAAACGCCTCCAGCATCCCCGCGGCGTATGCACGGTCGAGGAGGTACTC
>DATFEQ010000096.1:0-10483 GCA_035250905.1 Steroidobacteraceae bacterium | reverse complement strand
ATCGTCACGTTGGCGCTCAGGCGCGTGGCATCGCCGAGGGTGCTATCGCGCATCAGGACGCAGCCGGGGCCGATGCGCACCCGCTCGCCGATGCGCACGCCCGATTCGACCACGACACCGGCCGCGATCGAAGCGCTCGCGGCGATCTGCGCGCGCTCGCCGATGCGCGCGGCGCCGTCGATGCCCGCGGGCCAGGTGCTCGCGGGATGCAGCAACGCCGCGACGCGCGCGTAGGTGGCGTACGGATTAGCGCTGATCAACGCAGCAACCGGACAAGCCGCGGCGGAACGCGCCTCCAGCACCACCGCGGCCGCGCGCGTGGCCGCGAGCTGGCGGCGATACTTCGGGTTGGCGAGGAAAGTGATGCTGCGCGGACCGGCGCTCTGCAAGGTCGCGACCGAGTCGACCTCGACCCCGGGATCGCCCTCGAGCTCGCAACCGAAGCGAACTGCAAGCTCGCCCAGCGTCAGCGCCGTCCCCGCTCCCATCGGGGCTCTTCAGGGCTTCTTTTCGGCGGGTTTGGGCGCGGTCGCTGCCGGCGCGGCGGGCGCGGCTCCCTTGCGTGCCTGGAGGTTGCCGAGCACGGCCGGCGTAATGTTGATGCCCTCCTTGGCGAACAACACGCCGTCGCCGATCACCAGGTCGAAGCCCTGCGCCTTGGCGTAGGTCTGCACTTCCTGCAACAGCGTGCGCTGGAGCTTGCCGAGCTCCTCGTTGCGGCGCACGTTGAGGTCTTCCACGTACTCGTTCTGGCGCCGCTGCATCTCGCGCTGGCCGTCGCGCAGGTCCTTCTCCGCCTTGGTGCGCTCCGCCTCGGACATCACGGCGCTGTCACGCGTGAGCTTCTCCTCGCGCGACTTGAGCTCCTTCTGCTGGGTCTCGATCTCGCGCCGCCGCGGCATGAACTCGTCCTGCAGCGCCTGCATCGCCGACTTGGCCTGCGGTGATTCCTCGATCAACTGCGGCACGCTCACCACGCCGATCTTGAGCTCCGCATGGGCCGTGGAGCTGACGCCCACGACGAGCGCCGCGAGCCATAGTAGTTTTCTGCACATATCCCCGATACCGATCACAGTGAGATGCCTAGAACGCCTGGCCTACCGAGAACTGGAATTCCTCCGTCTCGTCTTCGAACAACACGTTGTCGCCGCCGTAGGCATTGAGCGGGAACGCGTAGCTGAAGCGGAAGATGCCGAGTGGCGCCAGCCACTGCACGGCCACGCCGGCGGAATGCTTCAACTTATCATACTCGAACCCGTAGTCGATCGGCGTCACGCCGTCCGCGCCACGGAACTCGACGTGGCCGGTCGAGAACACGTTGCCGATGTCGTAGAAGGCGCTGAATCGGGCCGAAGCCCGCCACTTCTGCGGTAGCGGCAGCAGCAGCTCCGCGCGCCCGACCACCTTCAGGTTGCCGCCGTAGGGATTGCCGAAGTCGTCCTTCGGTCCCAGGCGGCTCTCCTTGTAACCACGCACGGTCTCCGGCCCGCCCGCGAAGAACTGCCGGTAGGGCGGCAGCGCCGTGGTCTCGCCGACGTCTTCGCCGTAGGCGAACTCGCCGATCAGCGCGAGCGTGAACGGTCCGTAGATCGGCAGGAACTGCAGGTAGTTGTAGGTCATCAGCCAGTATTCGACGTCGCTACCCGGCACGGAGTAGGCGAGGTTCACCTGGTGGCGCTGTCCACGGTCGGCGAACAGTGCGCGGTTGCGCGTGTCGAAGCTCCATCCGACGCCGAGCTCGAACGTCGTGTAGCGCGTGCCGAAGAAGGTGACCGGACCGAAACTGCCGGGCTCCGTGAACTGGAAGGTTTCGCCGTTGTTGCGCACCCAGTCGACCGCCTGGCGCGCGCTGCTGCCAGGCGATGTCAGGAGCTCGGCTTTCTGCGCCGACAGACCGAAGCGCACGCCCTGGTACTCCGTGATCGGGTACCCGTAATCGAGCGCCGCCGTCATCGTTTCCGTGGAGAAATCGGACGAGGCCGACACGAACTGCGTGATGTCGCGGTAGGTCAGCGAGATCGTGCGCGACACGCCATCGACCGTGCGATACGGATCGGTGTGCGAGATGCTGTAGACATCGCTGTACTTGCCCGCGCTGATCTCCGCCGCGACGCGCTCTCCCGAACCCATGAAGTTGCTGTGCACGAAGCTGCCGTTGAGGATGAAGGACTGTGACTCGGAGTAGCCGATGCCGCCGCCGAACTGACCGGGCAGGCCTTCCTTGATCGTGTAGTCGACGTCCACCAGGTCGGGCGAGCCGGGCACGGGCGTGGTCTCGTAGTCGACTGTTTCGACATACGGCAGGCGCTGGATGCGCTCCTTGGAACGCTCCACCGCGGAGTTCGACAGCCAGCCGCCCTCGAGCTGGCGCATCTCGCGTCTCAGCACTTCGTCATCGATGCTCGAGGTGCCGAGGAAATTCACGTGACGCACGTACACGCGATTGCCTGGCTCCAGGAAGAACGTGAGCGCGACCTCGCGCGTCTCGTTGTTGGCCGTGGGCACCGGATCGATCTTGGCGAAGGCGTACCCGTCCTCGCCCAGGCGGTAGCTCAGGAGTTCCTGAGTCTGGCTGACGAGCTTGTTGTTGAACGTCTGTCCCGGCTGGACGAGCAACAAGCGCTTGAGCTGCGCTTCGGGCACCACCATGTTGCCGGCGAGCTTGACCTCGCTCACCTTGAAAACTTCGCCCTCGTTGATGTTCACCGTGATGAAGATGTCGTCCTTCTCGGGCGCGATGGCGACCTGTGCGGACTGGATCTGGAAGTTGGCGTAGCCGCGGTCCATGTAGTACGAGCGCAGCTTCTCCAGGTCTCCCTGGAGCGATTCGCGCGCGTAGCGATCGTCCTGGCGATACCACGACAGCCAGTTGGGCGTATTGAGCTCGAATTCCCCGCGCAACTCGTCCTCGTCGAAGCGCGTGTTGCCGACGATGTTGATCTGCCGGATGCGCGCGCGCTTGCCCTCGGCGATGTCGATCGCGATGCGGACCTTGTTGCCAGGCACCTCTTCGACCTTGGTGTCGATGCGCACCGCGTACTTGCCGCGGCTGTAGTACTGGTCGGTCAGGAACTGCGTGACCTCCGCCAGCACGGAGCGGTCGAAGGTCTTGCCCGAGGCGAGGCCGACGTTGCGCAGGCTCTTCTGCAGGTCCTCGGTCTTGATGTCCTTGTTGCCCTTGATCTCGAAGCTCTCGATCGACGGGCGTTCGCGCACCACCACCACCAGAGTGTTGCTGTCGCGTCGCAGCTCGACGTCCTGGAAGAAGCCGGTGCCGTAGAGCGCGCGCAGCGCTTCCTGGATGCGCTGCGTATTGAGCCGATCGCCGATATTGACGGGCAGGTAGTTGTAGACCGTGCCCTCGGAGATGCGCTGCAGGCCCTCGACGCGGATGTCGCCCACGGTGAATTCTTCGCTCGCGTCCTGGGCGTTCGCGGCGCCACCGGCGAGCGCGAACAGGGCGCAGCACGCCAGCAGATAGCGGATCTTCGAGAGCAGCACTGTCGTTTAGTTTAGAAGTCGTGATGAAATGTCGTTGTAGAACGCCAGGCTCATGAGCAGCAGCAGCAGCGCGATGCCGACCTGCTGGCCGAGCGCCTGCGCACGATCCGAGAGCGGGCTCCCTTTGACCCACTCGATCACCTGAAACAACATCTGCCCACCGTCGAGGATCGGGATCGGCAGCAGATTGAGCACGCCGAGGCTGATGCTCACGATCGCCAGGAACGTCAGGAACGGCCGCAGTCCCACGCGCGCCGTTTCGCCGGCAAAGGCCGCAATGTTGATGGGGCCGCTGATGTTCTTGACCGAGACGCGGCCCATCACCATGTTCCAGAGCATGGTGACCGTGAGATGCGACATCTCCCAGGTCTCCGCGCCCGCGCGTCCCAGCGCCGTGAGCGGCCCGAGCCGCTGCAACTCGACGCGGCGCAGCTCCACACCGATGCGCCCGATGCTTGCGCCCTCCTGCTGCTCGGCCCGAATCGTGACCGGCACGGTGCGCTCGGTCCCGTCGCGTCGCACGGTGAGCATCACGCGCTCGCCCGGACGGGCCTTGACGTGCTCCACCAGCGCGCTGCCGGTCGGCGTGAGCGTGCCGTCCACCGCGAGGATGCGATCGCCCGCCTCGATGCCCGCCTCCTCGGCAGCGCCGCCATCGACCGTACGGTCCACGATCGGCGGCACGGGCGGCGGCGAGAAGTCGAAACCGAGCCCGTTGAGCAAGGCACCCGGCTCGGTGAGCCCGTGGCGTTCCGTGGTGCTTGCGATCTCGAGCGGGAGGTGTCGCTCGCTTTCGTCCCCGGAGCGAACCGTCAGCGTCGTCCTGCCGTCATCGAGCAAGTCTTCGAGCAACGCGAAGATCACGGCTTTCGGGTCGGGTGTGCGCTCCTCGCCCACGCGCAGCACGACGTCGCCGCTGCGCAGACCCGCCCTGGCCACGTAGGAGTCCGCAGTGACGTTCCCGATGACCGGTTGCGTCTGCGGTACGCCCCACATGAAGAGCGCCCAGTACGCCAGGATTGCGAACGCGAAATTGAAGGTCGGGCCCGCGGCCAGGACCAGCAGGCGCTGCCAGACCGGACGGCGCGTGAACGAGCGCTCGAGCTCGTGCTCGGCGACCGGCGCCTCGCGCTCGTCCAGCAACTTGACGTAGCCGCCGAGCGGAATCGCGGCGATCACGTACTCCGTCGCGTCGGGACCGACGCTGCGCTTCCACAGCGGGCGCCCGAAACCGATCGAAAACCTCAGGACCTTGAAACCGAGCCGGCGGGCCACCCAGAAGTGGCCGAATTCGTGCACCGCGACCAGCACGCTGATGGCAATGACGAAGGCGAGGATCGAAACGAGCACCGGCATCATGCGCAGGCTCCCGCGACCGGGTCGTGAGACGCGCCCTCGAGGCGTGCAAGGTCCTCGACCGCCGCCTGGCGGGCCGCCGCGTCAGCGCTGAGGATCGCATCGAGAGAGCGCACCGGTCCGCTGGGAACTCGATTCAGCACGCCCTCAATGACCACCGGGATCGCGGTAAAGTTCAGGTGCCCCTCCAGAAAGGCGCGCACAGCGACCTCGTTCGCCGCGTTCAGGATCGCCGGCGCCGATCCGCCGGTGCGTGCGGCGCGCTGCGCGAGCGCCAGGCAGGGGAAGCGCTCGAGGTCGGGCGCCTCGAAAGTCATTCGTCCCAGGCGCACGACGTCGAGCGCTTCCACGCCCGACTCGCGCCGTTCCGGCCAGGCGAGCGCGTGCGCGATGGGCGTGCGCATGTCGGGATTGCCCAGTTGCGCGAGCACCGAGCCGTCGACGTATTCGACCATCGAGTGCACCACGCTCTGGGGGTGTACGACGATCTGCACATCGTCGGCGCGCAGCCCGAACAGCCAGCAGGCCTCGATCAGCTCCAGGCCCTTGTTCATCAGCGTGGAGGAGTCCACCGAGATCTTGCGGCCCATCACCCAGTTGGGGTGCGCGCAGGCTTCCGCAGGCGTGACGCGCGCCAGCTTGTCCGCGGGCGTCTTGAGGAACGGGCCGCCGGAAGCCGTGAGGATGATTCCCCGCACGCCCTGCGGCCGCGTCCCGGTCGCGGTCGGAGGCAGACACTGGAAGATCGCGTTGTGCTCGCTGTCGATCGGGATGAGCTGCGTGCCGCTCGAACGCGCTGCCTCGATCAACAGCTGCCCCGACATCACCAGCGATTCCTTGTTGGCGAGCAACAGGCGCTTGCCGGAGCGCGCCGCCGCAAGCGTTGGCAGGAGACCGGCCGCGCCGACAATCGCCGCCATGATGCAGTCGCCGTCGGGATGGCGGGCCGCCTCTTCGAGCGCCGCGACGCCCTCGAGCACACGCGTCTTCAATCCGGCGCCGCGCAGGCGCTCCCGCAGACGCTCGGCTGCGGCGGCGTCCACCAGTACCGCGAGATCCGGCCGATGCTCGAGGCACTGATCGAAGAGTCGCGCATCGTTGCCATGGGCGGTGAGCGCCACGGCGCGCAGCTCGCCGCGGTGGCGTGCGATCACGTCCAGCGTGCTCACGCCCACGCTGCCGGTCGAGCCGAGGATCGTGACACCCCTCATGCGGGCGATCCCAGCCAGCGCACGCCGAGCAGGAAGATGGGAGCCGCGGCGGTCACGCTATCGATGCGATCGAGGACGCCGCCGTGCCCGGGAAAGACCGCGCCGCTGTCCTTCAGCCCGGCGTGACGCTTGAACATACTTTCGGTGAGATCGCCCACGACTGAAATGAGCGCGACGCCGAGACACAGCGACAGGAACGCGACGCGCGGCAGGTCGAACCATTGCGCGCCCGCAGCCGCGACCAGCGCCGCGGCGCCGAGTCCTCCGAGCACGCCCTCCCAGGTCTTCGCCGGGCTCACGCGCGGTGCCAGCTTCAGCCGCCCGAAGTTGCGGCCGGCAAAGAAGGCGCCGATATCGGCGGCCCATACCAGGAGCAGCAGAAACAGCACGAGTTGTGGGCCCGACACGGCCATGTCCTGCGCCGGCGCCAGGTACAGATGCCCGAGCGCCACCCAGGCGGGCACCAGCACCAGCAGGCCGCTGGTCGCGATCAGCACTCGCGACTGCGCCGCGGGCGCGAGCGTGACCCACAGGAACGCGATCAACCACCAGGCGCCCGCAATCCACAGCAGGGTTTCGAGCCGGCCGTCCTCGAGCGTCAACCGCCAGGCGAGCGCCATCGTCGCTGCCACGGCGGCGACATAGACGAAACGCGCGGCGGACAAGCGGAAACCGGGGAAAGCTGACCATTCCCAGGCGCCCACCAGCACGATCAGCGCAAACACGCCGATCGCTACGGCCGCCGGCAGCCACAGCAGCACCACCAGCAGACCGACGCCGAGCAGCACCGCGGTGATGATGCGTTGGCGCAGCATCAGCGCGCGCTCACCTGCGCCGAGGTCATGCCAAAGCGTCGCTGCCGGTGCGCGAAGAAATCGAACGCCGCCTCGAGATCGGCACGGGTGAAATCGGGCCACAGCACGTCACAGAAATAGAGCTCGGTGTACGCCAGGTTCCACAACAGGAAGTTGCTGATGCGCCGCTCGCCACCGGTGCGCACGAACAAGTCCGGATCGGGCAAGGCGCCGAGCGCGAGCTCCGCCTGCACGGCGCGCTCGTCGATGTCGTCGGGCGCGAGCGCGCCTTGCTGGCAGCGCCGCGCGAGCGCGCGTGCTGCCTGCACCAGGTCCCAGCGCCCGCCATAGCCCACCGCGATCACCAGTTTGAGACCGGTGTTGTCGCGCGTCAGGTCCTCGACGTCGTTGAGCTTGGTCTGCAGGCGCACCGTGAGCGCGCGCCGGTCGCCGATGAAGCGCACCTGCACGCCCTTGCTGTGGATCTCCTCCACGTCGCGCTCGAGCGACTGCAGGAAAAGCTCCATCAGCATGCCGATCTCCTCGGCTGGCCGGCGCCAGTTCTCGCTCGAGAATGCGAACAGCGTCAGCGCCTCGATGCCGAGCTCGCCGCAGGTCTCGACCACCAGGCGCACCGGGCGGATGCCCGCCTTGTGCCCGGCATGTCGCGGCAGGCCGCGCGCCTGCGCCCAGCGCCCGTTGCCATCCATGATGATGGCCACGTGGCGCGGCAAGGCACTCGACTGAAGGGTGGATGAATCCATGCGGGACGCAGGCGCCGGCTCACACCTGCATCAGCTCCTTTTCCTTGTCCGCGAGCACGTGATCGATCTCGGCCACGTGCTTGTCGGTGAGCTTCTGCACCTCGTCGTGCGCACGGCGATCGTCGTCCTGCGAGAGCTGCTTCTTCTTCAGCATCTCCTTGAGCTCGTTCATCAGGTCACGGCGCACGTTGCGCACGCCGACCCGCGCGTTCTCGGCCTCGTGACGCACCACCTTGGTGAGCTCGCGCCGGCGCTCCTCGGTGAGCGGCGGCAGCGGAATGCGGATCACCTGGCCGGCGGTCGCGGGTGTCAGTCCCAGGTCGGACTTGAGAATCGCCTTCTCGATGACCTGCACCATGTTGCGATCCCAGGGGCTGACCGCGAGCGTGCGCGCGTCCTCGACGTTGATGCTCGCCACCTGGTTGAGCGGCACCTCGTTGCCGTAGTACTCGACCTTGAGATGCTCCACCAGGCTCGGCTGTGCGCGGCCGGTGCGCAGCTTCTTGAGGTCGTTGCGAAATGCGGTGACGCACTTCGCCATGCGATCAATGGCGTCTTTCTTGAAGTTTTCGAGCATGGAACTGGCCCTCACGCTTCATTGCTGACCACGGTCCCCAGGTTCTCACCCTGGACGATGCGCAGCAGGTCGCCGGCGTTGTTGAGATTGAAGACCTGCAGCGGCAGGTTGTTGTCGCGGCACATGACGATGGCCGTGGCATCCATGACCTTGAGCTTCTGGGTGAGCACCTGGTCGAAGGTCAGGCTGGCATAGCGCACCGCGTTCTTGTTCCTCTCCGGGTCGTCGGAGTAGATCCCGCTCACCCGGGTGGCCTTGAGCAGCACGTCGGCGCTGATCTCGATGGCGCGCAGGCTCGCCGCGGTGTCGGTGGTAAAGAAGGGATTGCCGGTGCCGGCGGCGAAGATGACCACGCGCCCTTTCTCGAGGTGGCGTATCGCGCGGCGGCGGATATAGTCCTCGCACACCTCGTTGATGCGCAGCGCCGACATCACGCGTACGTGACTGCCGAGCCCCTCGAGCGCGTCCTGCATCGCGAGCGCATTCATGACGGTGGCGAGCATGCCCATGTGATCCGCGGTGACGCGGTCCATGCCGGCGCGCGCGAGGCCCGCGCCACGGAAGATGTTGCCGCCGCCGATGACCACCGCCACCTCGACACCCAGGGCGGTGACGTCGCGAACCTCGCCTGCGATGCGCTTGAGCATAGCGGCATCGATGCCGTAGTCCTCGGATCCGAGCAGCGCCTCACCACTCAGCTTGACCAGGATGCGCCGGTAGCGTGCTCGACTGTCGCTCTGCCCCATACGCTCGCACTCCCGATCCTGCTGGCCGTGACCCGGCCCGGTCGCCCCGACCGGCACCGCGGCTGCTGGACTCATTATAAGGAACCGCGCCGCGGCTTCCGTTCCGTAGACCGGCGGTCAGTGCCTCGCCGACGCTGTCGCGCCCTGCACCGTGGCCATGACTTCCGCGGCGAAATCGCCCTGCTTCTTCTCGAGGCCCGCCCCGACCTCGAAGCGCACCATCGCGGTCACTTCGGCGCCGGCCTTCTTGAGAAGGTTTTCGACCGTCATCTTGTCGTCCTTCACGAACGGCTGGCCGATCAGGGAGATTTCATTCAAGCGCTTACGTAGCTTCCCCTCGAGCATCCGGGCCGCGATCTCGGGCGGCTTGCCCTCCGCCTTGACCTGCTCGGCAAAGATCTCGCGCTCCTTGGCGACCAGTTCCGCCGGGACGTCCGCCGGCTTGACGAAGTCGGGATTCATTGCCGCCACGTGCATGGCGATGTCGCGGGCGAGTGTTTCGTCGCCGCCGCGCAGCGCGACCAGCGCGCCGATGCGCGTGCCGTGGAGGTAACCGCCAAGCGCAGTGGGGGCCGTGATCGAAGCCACGCGCCGTACCGTGATGTTCTCCCCGATCTTGGCGATCAGGGCTCGCCGGCGCTCTTCGAGCGTCTCGCCGGTCGGTGTCTTGAGCGCCAGCAGCGCGCCCGTCTCGAGCGTGCGGTTGGCCAGGGCCAGCTCGCCGACCGCCGCAGCAAAGGCGCGGAAGTCCTGCTCGCGCGCGACGAAATCGGTCTCGCAGTTGACCTCGGCGAGCGCGGCGCTCAGGCCGTCAGCCGAACGAGCCGTAACGATGATGCCCTCGGCCGCGAGGCGCGTCGCCTTCTTGTCGGCCTTGGCGAGCCCCTGCTTGCGCATGAGCTCCGCCGCCGCGTCGAGGTCGCCACCGGCCTCCACGAGCGCCTTCTTGCACTCCATCATGCCCGCGCCGGTCCGCTCGCGGAGTTGTTTGACCGCTTCTGCCGTGATCGTCATCTTCTGTCCTCGAATTCAATGCTCGCGGCGCACGCCGCACATGAAGACCCTGCACCCGCCGCGCGGTTTAGGACCCGCCAGCGGCGCCAGTGCCACCTCCGGTCGCCGGGGACTTGCGACGTGCGGCGGGACGGCGTCGCGCGCCGAAGCGGTCACCCGTCGTCGCCGCAGCGGCGTCGACATCGGTGCCGTCATCGTCCAGCTCATCCAGGTCGGCCTCGACCGTCGCGGGGGTCTCGGTCGGCGCCGCTTCCGCGGCCGGCTCCGCAGCGGGCGCTTCGCGCGCCAGCATCTTGACCGGCGGCTTGCGGCGAATGGCGGCTTTCTTGCGCGGCGGCATGGGCTTGCGCCGGGCGGCCTTCTTCTTTGGCACACCTTCTTCGTCGAGCTCGACGAACTCGTCCTCGCCCGCGGGCACTTCCGGAATCGCCGACTTGCCCTCGATCACCGCCTCCGCAATCCCCAGCGCGTACAGCTGGATGGCGCGCATGGCGTCGTCATTGCCGGGGATGACATAGTC
>DATFEQ010000092.1:0-15720 GCA_035250905.1 Steroidobacteraceae bacterium | reverse complement strand
CCAGCCAGTCGTCAACGCAGCGCATGACCAGCGGTGAGCGCAGACGGCTCGAGTGCGCCAGCAATTGCGCACGGGAGAACCAGTGGGTGCTCACGATGCCGGTGTCGAGCTCGCGTGCGGGCTCTTGCCGCAGCAACGCCCCCCCGAACGCGACGCGCAAGTAGGAGCGGGCGTTTCCCGGGTTCTTCCACAGGTAGATGCCGACCACGAACTGCGGGTCGAAATGCCAGGCGGTTTCCTCGAGCGTCTCACGCACCACGGCCTCGACCAGCGATTCGCCGTCCTCGACGTGGCCCGCCGGCTGATTGAACACGCGGCGGCGGGCGACGCGCTCCTCCACGACGAGAAATCGCCCCCGTTCCGCGGCGATCGCCGCGACGGTGAGCTCGGGTCTGCAGATCATGCCAGGGAGTATAGACCGGCCCGGGCTATGGACCGATCAGCCGCGCATCAGGCGTACTTCGGGCTCCGGCTCGCTGGCGTGCCAGACTTCGTCGAAGTAGCCGCGGTACTTGCGCGCCACGGCGGTGTCGTTCATGTCGGACATGCCGTCCCAGCGCGTCGACTGCAGCCGATACACCAGGGCGTGATCGTCCGCGATCAGGAACGCAGAGGCGTTGTTGCGCAGGTCGGCGTGCACATTGCGCAGATCGATATAGGTGGTGAGCCGCCGGGCCATGGCCAGGAATCGGTTGCCCTCGCGAATGGTGCGCGCGGGCTCGGAGATCAGGACGCGCACGCGCGCGTAGCTGCGTCCGAGCACCAGGCGTTTCACTACTTCGAGGAAACCGTGCTGGTCATAGATCTGCGGCTCGAGATCGGGTGTGTAGATGCAGACGTTGCGGCGCGCGGTACCGGCCACCTTGACGACGGCCTGGCGAACTTCGTCGAGCGTGGTGAGGATGCTGCGTGAAGGCGCCACCTCGGGGATGGCGACGGCCTGCACCACGGACTGGACGAGACCCATCATGGGATCAACCTTCTCGACATGCGCTGATGAGGAATACCCACTTCGTCGAATACCGTTCCCTGTGGTCTGAAGTCATGGCGCAGGTAGAACTCGAGAGCGTGCACCTGAGCGTGGAGAAAGACGTTTTTCATTCCTTGACGGCGCGCTTCTGTCACGAGCCACTCCAGCAGTTCTCCCCCCAAACCCCGACCACGGAATTCAGCCAGAACTGCGAGGCGGCCAATCTTACCGGTGGGCTCCAACCGACCCGTGCCAACTGGGTCACGTTTCGCAGCGAGTACCAGGGCATGCACGCAATGAATATCGCCGTCGTCCCATTCGTCCGCCTCGGCTATGCCCTGCTCGACGATGAAAACAGCACGTCGCACGCGCTCGATCGCCGCGCGATGGCGTTGCCACGTGGCGACAATGATTGTGAAATTTGTGTCCAGCGAGCTCAGATGTCGCGCGCGAGGCGGGCAGCCAACCCCACATAATCGGCCGGGGTCAATTCGAGCAGCCGGCGGCGCGCTTCGGCCGGCAAATCAAGCGACTGGATGAAGGCGTGCAGACGCTCGCGATCGACCGGCTGGCCACGCGTAAAGGCCTTGAGGCGCTCATAGCCATCAGGGAGGCCGTGTGCCCGCATGATCGTCTGTACGGGCTCTGCCAGGACTTCCCAGGCACTGTCGAGATCGGCGCGCAGCCGCGCGGTATCGACATCGAGCCGGCCGACCCCCCGCTGCAAGGCCTGGAGCGCGAGTAACGCCTGGCCCAGGGCGACGCCGATATTGCGCATCACGGTCGAATCGCTGAGATCACGCTGCCAGCGCGACACGGGAAGCTTGTCGGCGAAATGCCTGAGTTGCGCGTTCGCGAGACCGAGGTTGCCTTCGGCGTTCTCGAAGTCGATCGGGTTCACCTTGTGAGGCATGGTCGATGAGCCGACTTCATTCGCGGCGACCCGCTGCCGGAAGTAACCCAGAGCGATGTAGCCCCAGAAATCGCGCGCGGCGTCGATGAGCACGGTATTGATACCCGCCAGGGCGTCGCAGTACTCGGCGATCCAGTCGTGCGGTTCGATCTGCGTAGAGTAGGGGTTCCACCCGAGTTCCAGGGACTCCACGAAGCTCTGCGCCAGCCGGGGCCATGCCACATCGGGAAACCCCGCCACGTGGGCGTTGAAGTTGCCCACGGCGCCGTTGAATTTGCCGAGGATCTCGACACGCTCGAAGCGTTGCTGTGCGCGGCGCAGGCGCGCCACGAAATTCGCGACCTCCTTGCCGAGCGTCGTGGGGCTCGCGGGCTGGCCGTGCGTGCGCGCGAGCATGGGGGTTTCCGCCTGCGCATGCGCGAGCGTGCGCAACTGCTCGATGAGGGCCGAGAGAGCCGGCAGCAACTGCTCCTGGCGCGCAGCAGCCAGCATGAGGGCGTAAGCGAGGTTGTTGATGTCCTCGGAGGTGCACGCAAAGTGCACGAATTCGAGATGCGCGGCCTCCGCGCCGGCCGCCTGCAAGCGCTCGCGCACGTAGTACTCGACCGCCTTGACGTCGTGATTGATGCGCGCTTCGATGGCCTTCACCGCTGCCGGATCCACTGCTGCGGCGTCTGTTGCGAGTCGCGCCACCTCTTTCTGTACGGCGGACGGCGCCTTCTTGAGGGTCGCGACGGAGAGATTGCGCGCCAGGTGCTGCCACCAGAGCGCCTCGATACGCACTCGCAGGCGGATCAGCCCGGCTTCACTGCACAGGTAGCGTAGCTGTGAGAGCTTGGCCGCATATCGGCCATCGACCGGGGAGAGCGCGTCGAGCTCGGAAGAGGTCATGCCGTCATTGGCGGTGCAATGCCACGGTGCGCCGGTAATGCTAGGATGCAGCATCATACCGCAACTACCGCTCACGGCGTGTCGTTGCCACTCTGCGCGACGCGCCCGCGGCGCGCACACGCCCGAGTCGACGAGGTCCGGCGATGGCCGAAGCGAAGTTCCGCATCGAGCGCGACAGCATGGGTGAGCTCAAGGTGCCGGCCCATGCGCTGTGGGGTGCGCAGACGCAGCGTGCCGTCCAGAACTTTCCGGTGAGCGGTCTGCGCATGCCGCGCGCATTCCTGCGCGCGCTCGGCCTCATCAAGCAGGCCGCGGCGGCCGCCAACAAGGAACTGGGGTTGCTGGGGGCGGCCACGGCGGATGCCATCTCGAAGGCCGCGCTCGAAGTCGCCGAGGGCAACCACGACGCTCACTTCCCGGTGGATGTCTTTCAGACGGGGTCCGGCACCAGCTCCAACATGAATGCGAACGAGGTCATCGCGCACCTCGCGAGCCGGCACCTCGGTCGCGCGGTGCACCCGAACGATGACGTCAACATGGGCCAGAGCAGCAATGACGTGATCCCGACGGCCATTCACGTGAGCGCGGCGCTCGATCTCGAACAGAGGCTGCTGCCGGCTCTCAAGCATCTCGCCAGGGTGCTCGAGCGCAAAGCGCAGGAGCTCGGTGACGTGGTCAAGACTGGCCGTACGCACCTGATGGATGCGATGCCGATCACCTTCGCGCAGGAGCTGGGAGGCTGGCGTGCGCAGATCGAGAATGGCATCGCGCGCCTCGAGGCTGCGCGGCCGCGGCTGCTGGCGCTGGCGCAAGGGGGGACCGCCGTCGGCACCGGCATCAACGCGGATCCCCGCTTCGGGGCACTCTTCGCCAGCAAGCTCGCTGCGGCGACCGGCACGAAGTTCACTCCCAACGGCAATTACTTCGAAGCGCTCAGCGCCCAGGACGCGGCGCTCGAGCTTTCCGGACAGCTCAAGGTGGTTGCGGTCAGCCTGATGAAGATCGCCAACGATCTGCGCTGGATGAACAGCGGACCGCTGGCAGGCCTGGGCGAGATCGCGCTGCCGACGCTGCAGCCGGGCAGCAGCATCATGCCGGGCAAGGTCAATCCCGTCGTGCCGGAGTCCGTCGCCATGGTCGCGGCCCAGGTGATCGGCAACGACGCCACGGTCACGATCGCGGCGCAGTCGGGGAATTTCCAGTTGAATGTCATGTTGCCCGTAATTGCGCTCAACCTGCTGCAGAGCGTGGAGCTGCTCGCGAGCGCGGCGCAACTGCTTGCGGACGGCGCCATCGCAGGCTTCACGGTCAATCGGGCCCGCATCGCCGAAGCGCTCGATCGCAATCCGATTCTCGTCACCGCGCTCAACCCGGTGATCGGCTACGAGAAGGGCGCAGCGATCGCGAAAGAAGCCTATGCCGAGGGACGACCGATCCGCGAAGTGGCGCAGAAATCGACTCAGCTCGGCCAGGACGAGCTCGAGCGCCTGCTCGATCCGCTCGAGCTGACGCGCGGCGGCATCAAGGGCGGCGGCAGCTCGGGCTGAGACCCATGCCGAAGCCAACGATCGCGGCCAGGCGCCAGACCGCGAACTCGCAATTGCGGGACCGCTTGCGTGAACGACTCAGCACGACACCCACGGCGATCGGGGGCGAAGCCTGGCTCGCCGGCCTGCCGCCCGAGTTGAGCGCGAGCTTTAGTCACCTCATGCCGGTCGCGCCGATTCCCGCCGCCGTGCTCGTTCCGATCGTGGACCACCCTGGCGGGTTGACGGTGCTGCTGACGCAACGCGCAGCGGATCTCAAGAACCACGCGGGCCAGATCAGCTTCCCGGGCGGGCGCATCGAGGCGGCGGACGACGGGCCGATGGCAGCGGCCCTGCGCGAGACCCACGAGGAAATCGGGCTCGAGCGCGGCTTCGTCGATGTCTTCGGCTACCTCCCGGATCACCTCATCATCAGTGGCTATCGCGTCACGCCGGTGGTGGCATTCGTACGGCCGGGGTTCGAACTCGCGCTCGATCGCAGCGAGGTGACCGACGCATTCGAAGTGCCGCTCGACTTCCTGCTCGATCCCAGCAACCACAAGGCACGGCGGCGCAAGCTGGGGGAGGGCGAGATCGAGGTTTACGACATCCCTTACGGCGAACGCAATATCTGGGGCGCGACCGCGGGCATGCTGATGACGCTGTACCGCCTGGTGCAGAAATGAGTACGCGGGCGGCTATCGACGAACTGCTGACGATCATGGCGCGCTTGCGCGACCCGAAGGAGGGTTGCCCCTGGGACGTCGAGCAGACATTCCGGACCATCGCGCCCTATACGATCGAGGAGGCTTACGAAGTCGCCGACGCGATCGAGCGCGACGATCACCGCCAGCTGTGCGACGAGCTGGGCGACCTGTTGCTGCAGGTCGTGTTCCACGCGCAGATGGCGCGCGAAGCCGGGTTGTTCGAGTTCGAGGATGCGGTGCGCGCGATATCCGGCAAGTTGCGCCGCCGGCACCCGCACGTGTTTGGCGACGACAAGATCGCATCCGCCGCGGAGCAAACGCGTGCCTGGGAATCGCACAAGGCGCGTGAGCGCAGCGCCGAGCAGCGCGACGCCGGCGTGCTCGACGACGTCCCGCTCGGGTTCCCGGCGCTGACCCGCGCGGCGAAGCTCGGCAAGCGGGCTGCCGGCGTCGGCTTCGATTGGCCCGATTGGCGTGGCGCGCGGGACAAGATCGACGAGGAGCTGACGGAGCTCGACCAGGCGAGAGCGGCCGGGCAGGCGCCAGAGCGGATTGCCGCTGAAGTGGGCGACCTGTTGTTCGCGGTCGTCAACCTGGCGCGCCACCTGGGGGTCGACCCCGAGGCCGCGCTGCGGTCGAGCAACGGGCGTTTCAGCCGGCGGTTCCGTCATCTCGAGGCGCGCGTGCGCGCGAGCGGACGCTCCGTGGCGGACCTCGACCTGGCCGCGCTCGATGAACTGTGGAACGAAGCCAAGAAAGCCACGCCTGATCAATGAGTTCAAGGTCTTGCGGCGCCCGCCGCAGGTTCAGTCGGCATTCAGTCTCCGCCGCTTAACGTGTGGCCACGCTCGCGGGATGCCGGTTGCGCTTCGCCCGGCGCGAGCGCCAAAGGAGACCGTCATGTTTACGCGAATGCTCACGATGACTGCGCTGGCGTCGATCCTGGTGGCGCCCGCGTTTGCCGATCCCAAGCCGCGCTACTACACACCCACCAACGGCGGGGGCTACGACTACGCGCGCGTCCTGGACGTCGATCCGATCGTCCGCCGGGTGCGCGTGGAGATGCCACGCCGCGAGTGCTGGACCGAGGTGGTCTACGACCAGCCGCAGCGCTATCGCGGCGTCGCCGGTCCGACGCTGCTCGGTGCCGCGATTGGCGGCGTCCTGGGCCACCAGTTCGAGGGCCACAGCAACGCAACGCTGATCGGTGCCCTGGTCGGCGGCGTCATCGGTCATGACGTGGGTGAGCGCCGGCGCGTGCAGTATGCGCAGCCGCAGGGCCGCGAAGTCGAGCGCTGTGACGAGCGCATCGAGGAGAGCTACGAAGAGCGTATTGATGGCTATGACGTCGAGTACGAGTATGCCGGTCAGCGCTTTCACACGCGCCTGCCCTACGATCCGGGCGAGCGGATCCGGGTGCGGGTGGCGGTGACGCCGGCCTAGGCCAACCACTAAACTGACCGCAATGCTACGGCCTGCACGCACGACTTCACCTGCCGCACGACGAATCCTGGCCGCGCTCGTGATCGCCTTCGCGATTGCGAGCGCTCAGCCTGCGGCCTGGGCGAAGGCGCCGCATGCGGACAAGCGCGAGCCCGCCAGGGCTGGATCACGCTACGCACAGGGGGCGGTGTCACTCGACGCCGTCGTCCGGCAGATGGAGCAGCGCTTCAATGCCCGCGTGGTGCGCGCGGAAACGCGCGAGGAGAAGGGCCGCACGGTGTACGTGCTGCGTCTCCTCAGTGAGGACGGCAAGGTGTGGACCGTGAAGGTCGATGCTGACAGCGGAGCGGTGCTCTAGCAGGGCGACGACTATGCGAATTCTCATCGTGGAAGACGAAGCGGCGCTGCGCGAGTCGCTCGCCAGCCAGCTCAAGTCCGCCGGATTCAACGTGGACACGGCGGCCGATGGCGAGGAGGGGCTGTACGCCGCCAAGGAATACCCGATCGACCTGGCAATCGTCGATCTCGGGTTGCCCAAGCTCTCCGGCATCGAGCTCATCAACCAGCTGCGCAGCGCCGGTCGCTCGATCCCGATCCTGATCCTGACCGCGCGCGATCGCTGGCAGGAAAAAGTGGAAGGCTTGCAGTCGGGCGCGGACGACTACTTGGTCAAGCCATTCCACTTCCAGGAGCTCCTGGCGCGCATGCAGGCGCTGCTGCGCCGGGCCGGAGGCTGGTCGCAGGCGGTGCTCCAATGTGGCGATATCAGCCTCGACACGCGTAGCCAGATCGTTACCGTCGGCGATGGCGTCGTCGAGCTCACTTCGTTCGAATACCGCATCCTGCATTTCCTGATGCTGCGCGCCGGCGAGGTCATCTCCAAGACCGAGCTCACGGAGCGCCTCTACGAGCAGGATTTCGAGCGCGACAGCAACGTGATCGAAGTCTTCATCGGGCGCTTGCGTCGCAAGCTCGACCCGCATGGCAATCGCCAGCCGATAGAGACGCTGCGCGGCCGCGGCTACCGCCTCGCGTTGGCGCGCGCAGAAAGCGCCCCTGCCGCGCGCGCGGACGGGTGAGCGAGCCAGAGGGGTCAGGTCTATTTTCCGGCGCACGCCAGCCACCTCGGAAAACAGATCTGACCCCTCTGGTTCGCTCAGCGGGCGGTTGCTGGCCTCCGTCTCGCTGCTGCTGATCGTCTTCTTCGGCCTCACCATCGCGGTCCTCGACCTGCTGTTTCGCGACCTGAGCGAACGCAGCATGGGCGAGCTCCTCGATGCACAGCTCATCGCGCTGCTGGCCGTCAGCGAGACCGACGATCACCGCAATCCGCAGCCCGCCGGACCGCTGGCCGAGGCACGCTTGCGCCAGCCGGGCTCGGGTCTTTACGCGGTGATCCGCGCCCAGGACGGCACGCTGATCTGGCGCTCGCCGTCGCTGCTCGGGCGCGAGACCTCGCTCGGCAGCACGGTCAAGCCGGACGAAAGGCGCATCGAACGACAACGCCTCGATGACGGCTCCGAGGTGATGACGCTGAGCGCGCCGATCGATTGGGAGCTGGAGCCGGGTGTCAGCCGGCCGTTCGTCTTTTCGGTTGCCACCAGCGTCGCTCCGTATGAAAAGCAACTGCGCCGCTTCCGGCAACAGATGTTCGGCTGGTTCCTCGGTTTGTTCGTGCTGCTGCTGGGATCGCTCGCGGTGTTGTTGCGCTGGGCCCTGCAGCCGGTGCGGCGCATCGAGCGCGAGATCCGCGAGGTGGAAACCGGCGAGCGCCAGGCGCTGGGCAGCGCTTGGCCCACCGAGCTGCGCGGCCTTGCGGCCAACATGAATACCCTGCTCGCGAGCGAGCGTCGCCGCGTCGAGCATTACCGCAATACGCTGGGGAACCTCGCCCACAGCCTCAAGACGCCGCTGGCGGTGATCCGCTCGACCCTGAGCAGCGGTGGCGCTCCCGTGCACGGCAGCGTGATCGATCAGCAGGTGGGGCGCATGGACGCGATCGTGCAGCACCAGCTGCGCCGCGCCGCCGCCGCCGGAGGCGCGGTGGTGGGACAGGCGGGTGTCGACATGGCGCCGGTGCTCAACGAGCTGCGCGCCGCCATGGGCAAGGTCTATGGCGATAAGGACCTGATGATCGAGGTCGTCGTCGCGGAAGACATCCGCTTTGCCGGCGACCGCGGCGACCTGTTCGAGCTCAGCGGCAACCTGCTCGATAACGCCTGCAAATGGTGCCGCAGCCACGTGCGGGTCAGCGCGCGGCGCGAGCTCGATGCCCTGGGCCGCGCGCGCGTGCGGCTCAAGCTCGAGGACGACGGGTCAGGCGTCGCAATCGCCGATCGCGAGCGGATCCTCGAGCGCGGCACGCGCGTCGACGAGCAGGTCGACGGCCAGGGACTCGGGCTCGCGATGGTGCGCGAGATCGTCGCGCTCTATGGCGGTGAGCTCACCATCGGGGACTCAGCGCTCGGCGGGGCGAGTATCGAGGTGGTGCTGCCCGCTCGTTGAGCCTGGGCGCTCAGCCGTCGTTGCGCTTGAGCAGCGGGCCGATCAGGTCGAGGGGCAGCGGGAACACGATGGTCGAGCTCTTCTCGCTCGAGATATCCGCCAGCGTCTGCAGATAGCGCAACTGCAAAGCCTTGGGCTCGGCCCCCAATAAATGAGCGGCCTCCACGAGCTGGGCAGCCGCTTGCTTCTCGCCCTCGGCATGAATGATTTTTGCGCGCCGCGTACGCTCGGCTTCGGCCTGCTTGGCGATCGCGCGGATCATGGTCTCGTCGATGTCGACGTGCTTGATCTCGACGTTGGCGACCTTGATGCCCCAGGCGTCGGTTGCCTGGTCGAGGATGCGCTGGATGTCGACGTTGAGCTTCTCGCGCTCCCCGAGCAGTTCGTCGAGCTCGTGCTGGCCGAGCACGGAACGCAACGTGGTCTGCGCGAACTGGCTGGTGGCTTCCCAGGGATTGGCCACCTGAATGATCGCCTTGCCCGCATCCACGATGCGGAAATAGATCACCGCGTTCACCTTCACCGAAACGTTGTCACGCGTGATCACGTCCTGCTTGGGCACGTCGAGCACGATCACCCGCAGATCGACCTTGCGCATCTGCTGGATGATCGGCACCACGATGATGACGCCAGGCCCCTTGATCCCGGTAAAGCGTCCGAGCGTGAACATCACGCCGCGCTCGTATTCCTTGAGGATCTTGAGGGCGCTGAAGATCAGCGCGCCGGCGATGAAGATGACAACCAGGGCAAATGTGCTCATGCAGTGTCTCCGTCCAAATCAGAGAGGTTCAACCCAGACCTCGAGACCTTCGACGCGTACCACGCGGGCGCGCTGGCCGGCGCGCAATGGCGCGCTGCTGCGTGCCTTCCACAGTTCGCCGCCCAGCCGCACCATGCCCGTGTCGGCAAAGCCGTCGATCGCTTCCGCGGTGCTGCCGAGCAACTGGTCGACGCCGGTCACGACCGGCCGGCGACGCGCGCGTCCGAACATCCACACGATCGCGCACAGGATCAGGCCGGCCACGAAGGCGATGGCCGCGATGATGGGCATTGCAACCTGGAATCCCGGCACACTGGTGTCGAAGAGCATGATCGAGCCGATCACGAAGGCAATCAGGCCCCCGACGCCCAGGGCGCCGAAGCTCGGCATGAAGGCTTCAGCCACCACTAGCAGGGCGCCGAGCACGATCAGGGCGAGACCGGCGTAATTGACCGGCAGCACCTGGAACGCGAACAGCGCGAGCAGCAGGCAGATCGCACCGACGACACCGGGAAGCACGGCGCCGGGGTTGTACCCCTCGAACAGGAGGCCGTAGATCCCGATGAGGAGCAACCCGTAGGCGACCGTCGGGTTCGTGATGACGGAGAGCAGCTCCGTGCGCCAGTCGGGCTCTACCGCCTCCACCGTCATGTGCTCTGTGGCGAGCGTGATCTCGCCGGCGCCGATGCGCAGTTTCCGGCCGTCGATCTTCTTGAGCAGGTCGGGGACGTCGGTGGCGATGAGGTCGATGACCTTCTGGGCGAGCGCTTCCTCGGCGGGCAGGTTGGCGCCCTCGCGTACCGCCTTCTCCGCCCACTCGACATTGCGGCCGCGCAGCTGCGCGAGGCTGCGCAGGTACGCGACCGCGTCATTGATCACCTTGCGCTCCATCGCTCCGCCCGGAACCGGCGCGGTTTCCGTGTCCTCGTCGGACTTGTCGTCGTCGTCCGCTTTCTTGTCGCCGGTGGGGGTCGGTGTCGGTGTCGGCTGGACCGGCTCGCCACCCACGGGCACCGGCGTCGCCGATCCCAGGTTGGTGGCGGGGGCCATCGCCGCTACGTGACTCGCATAAAGAATATAGGTGCCGGCGCTCGCGGCGCGCGCGCCGCTCGGCGACACGAAGGTCACGATGGGCACGGGCGAGGCCAGGATGTCCTTGATGATGTCACGCATGGCGGTGTCGAGGCCGCCGGGTGTGTCCATGCGCAGGATGACGATGGCGTTGCCGTTCTCGGCGGCGCGCTTCAGGCCTTGCGAGATGTAGTGACTGGTCGCGGGACCGATCGCGCCGCCGATGTGCAGGAGGAGGGCGGTGTCGGTCGCTTTCGCGGCCGCGGCCGCGGCCGCGGGCGTGGGCGCGGGTGCCGGATCCTCGCCCAGCACGAGCCGGGCCGGGAGCCAGACAAACGCAATCAAGAGGAGCCACAGACGCCGCATGGGTGCACCCGAAGGGATCAGTGACAGCCTATCACGCTTGGAGGGCAGCTCGGCACAGGTCTCGGCAGCCCCAGCTCAGCTCTGCAGATCGAAGCGAATGCCTTGCGCGAGCGGTAGCGTCGTGCCCCAGTTGATCGTGCTCGTCTGGCGTCGCATGTAGGCCTTCCACGAGTCGGAGCCGGACTCGCGACCGCCGCCCGTTTCCTTCTCGCCGCCGAAGGCGCCGCCGATCTCGGCGCCCGAGGTGCCGATGTTGACGTTGGCGATACCACAGTCGCTCCCCTGGGCCGACAGGAAGCGCTCGGCGTGTTGCAGGCGATCGCTGAACAGCGCCGATGACAGGCCGTGCGCCGAGTGGTTGTGCAACTCGATAGCCTCGTCGAGCGAACGCACCGGGATCAGGTACAGGATCGGACCGAACGTCTCGGTCTGCACGATCGCCCAGTCGTTGCGCGCACGCACGATGGCAGGCTCGACGAAGTTCCCCGCTCCGCTCAGCACGCGCCCGCCGCAGAGTACTTCACCGCCGCTCTCGCGCACCTTTGCCAGGGCTGCTTCGAAGCGTGTCACGGCCTGCTTGTCGATGAGCGGTCCCATCAGCGTTGTCGGCTGGAGCGGATCACCGATGCGCACCTGCGAATACGCGCTCAGCAGCCGCTTCTCGAGCTCGGCGCGCCGGGCTTCGTGCACGAAGACGCGCCGGGTGCTGGTGCAGCGCTGGCCGGCCGTGCCAACCGCGCCGAAGACGATGGACGGCACCGCGAGGTCGAGGTTGGCGAATTCGTCCACGATGATCGCGTTGTTGCCCCCGAGCTCGAGCAGCACCTTGCCGAGCCTGTTGGCCACGCGCTCGCCAACTTTCCGGCCGACCGCGGTCGAGCCGGTGAACGAGACCAATGCCACGCGCGGGTCATCCACGAACTTCTGCGCAAGCTCCGTGCCCGCGTCGATGAAGAACTGAAAGACTGGCGGGAAGCCGTGCCGCTCGACGACACGATTGCAGATCTCCTGCACGGCGACGGCGCACAGCGGTGTCTTCGGCGAGGGTTTCCAGACGCTCACGTTGCCGCAGATGGCGGCGAGGAACGCGTTCCACGACCACACCGCCACCGGAAAGTTGAAGGCGGAGATGATCCCCACCACGCCGAGCGGATGCCACTGCTCGAACATGCGGTGCTGCGGGCGTTCCGAGTGCATCGCGAGCCCGTAGAGCATGCGCGACTGGCCGACCGCGAAGTCGGCGATGTCGATCATCTCCTGCACCTCGCCATCGCCCTCGGCCTTGATCTTGCCGTTCTCGAGCGTGACGAGGCTCCCGAGCGCATCCTTGTTGGCGCGCAGCTCCTCCGCCACCAGGCGCACCAGCTCACCGCGCCGTGGCGCCGGGACCATGCGCCAGTCCTTCGCCACCTGCACGGCCGACTGCATGAGCTGCTCGTAGTCGCCCGCCGTCGCGCAGCGGACCTGCGCGATCACTTCGTTATTCGCCGGGTTGATCGAATCGATCAGCGGGCCGCGGCTGTCGCTCGACCAACCGTGGCTTCCAGACCAGGCGCCGGCGTTGACCGGCCTGAGGTTGAGACGGGTGAGGACTTCCTTCATGACGCGTTTCTCCTGAGCTCGCGCTGGTGCCCGGCTTTGCCGCTCACGACGACCTCGGAAGAGACATCCTTGGTGCCGCCCGGCGCGTAGTAGCGCCCGAAGCGATTGCGGAGGATGTCGGGGAGGCTGAAGTTCTCCTGCGCGACGAAGCCCCGGTACTGCGACGGGGCTTCCAGGACCAGATCCGCGACCGCCGCGAGACCCGCCGCCGTGGTCACCTGGATGGCCGACCACAGGCGCCCCGCGATCACTTGCGGATAGACCTTGTTGACGTAGTTTTCCTCGCGCAGTTGCCCGTCCTGCAGGCCGCTGACGGCGGCATACACGATCACCACGTCCTGCAGCGTCTGCGGCACGGCATTCTCCAGTACGCGCTTGAGCGTGCCGCGATCGTGGCTCAGCTTGAGGTCGTTCATCAGCAGGCGCATCTGCGCGCAGTGCCCGGGGTAGCGCATGGTCTTGTAGTTCATGGTCTCGACGCGCGGCCCGTAGGTTTCGCCGAGCGAGCCCAGGCCGCCCGAGGTATTGAATGCCTCGTACAGCGTGCCGTCGATGGAGATTTCCTCGAGACCCTCGAGCGGCGTCGCGTCCACCATTTTTCCGTCGACGATCGCCTGGCAGGGATTGGCGTACTCGTTGATAAGTCCCTCGGTCGACCAGGTGAGCGAGTACTTGAGCACGTTGTTCGGATGTTGCGGCAGGGCGCCGACCCGCAGCTTCACGCTGCGCGGCTCGTCGAAATGGCTGATGAGCTCATTGGCCGCAATGCTGATGAAGCCGGGCGCAAGGCCGCACTGCGGGACGTAGGCGCGCTCGGCACCCTCGGCGATGCGACGCACGGCCCGGGTGACGGCGACGTCTTCGGTGAGGTCGAAGTAGTGTGTGCCCGCGCGCCGGGTGCATTCCGCCACTGCGACGTTACAGTAGTAGGGCAGGCACGAGATCACGGCGTCGACCGGGTTGGTCTTGAGGAAGGCGTCGAGCGCGCCACCGCTCGCCGCATCGAGCGCATGACCGTGCAGGTTCGCGAGACCATGCGCGCGCACCACCTCGTCAGCGGCGTTGCCGCTCACGTCCGCGAGCAATACCCGGTAGGCGCCGGACTCCGCCTGCAACCCCGAGATCAATGCGCCGATTTTCCCGGCGCCGAGAATGAGGACACGATGCATGGACTGGACTCCCTCGCGAGGCAGGGGCGGGTGCTGCGGATCGGCATTTCCCGGTGGGGGACCCCGCCCGAAAAGTGGCGCGCATTCTAGTACGATGTACCCATGACCCGCACGCCCACCATGACCCCGTGGCATCCCGCGAGCTGGCAATCGCGTCGGGCGCAGCAGCAGCCCACGTACGCCGATCCGGCCGCCGTGGAGCGCGCAGTTGCCGCGCTCAGCCGGCTGCCGCCGATCGTGGTGTCCTGGGAAGTCGAGGCACTGCGCAAGCACCTCGCCTCGGCGCAGCGCGGCGAGCGCTTCCTGTTGCAAGGCGGCGACTGCGCCGAAAGCTTCGAAGACTGCGAGTCCGACACCATTGCGCAGAAGCTCAAGATCCTGCTGCAGATGAGCCTGGTGCTGCTGCACGGTCTCAAGATGCCGATCATTCGCGTCGGACGGATGGCGGGCCAGTACGCCAAGCCACGTTCTGCGGACACCGAGACCCGCGACGACGTGACGTTGCCCAGCTACCGTGGCGATCTCGTCAATCGCGCGCCGTTTACGGCGGCCGATCGCGAGCCTGACGCGCAGCTCCTGCTGCGTGGCTACGAGCGCGCGGCGCTCACCTTCAACTTCGTGCGTGCGCTGGTCGACGGCGGCTTCGCCGACCTGCATCACCCGGAATACTGGAACCTGGCCTTCGTGCGCCATTCGCCGCTCAAGGAGGCCTATCAGCGCATCGTCGATTCGATCGCGGACTCGCTCGACTTCTTCGAGTCGATCAGCGGGCGACCCGTGCACGAGACCAATCGCGTCGAGTTCTACGCGAGCCACGAGGGGCTGCACCTGCTCTACGAGCAGGCGCAGACACGCTTCATCCCGCGACAGCAGCGCTGGTATGACCTGTCGACGCACATGCCGTGGATCGGGATGCGCACGGCGCAGGTGGACAGTGCGCACGTCGAGTTCTTCCGCGGCGTCGCCAATCCGCTCGGTGTGAAGGTCGGCCCGGGCATGAATGCGGAATGGCTGCAGGAGCTCATCGCCATCCTCAACCCGCAGAACGAGCCCGGCCGCCTGACGCTCGTCCATCGCTTCGGCGTCAAGAACATCGAGCGCGACCTGCCGCCCCTGATCCACGCGGTGCGCGCGACCGGACAGACGGTGCTCTGGGTGTGCGACCCCATGCACGGTAACACCGAGACCACCGCGGCCGGCGTCAAGACCCGTCGCTTCGAGAACATCCTGGAGGAGTTCGAGAGCGCTCGCCGCATTCACGAGGAGCTCGGCTCCTACCTCGGCGGCGTGCATTTCGAGCTCACCGGCGAGGACGTGACGGAATGCACCGGCGGCGCACGCGGGCTGACGGAAGCGGACCTGAAGCGCGCCTATCGCTCACAGGTCGATCCGCGGCTCAACTATGAGCAGGCGCTCGAACTCGCCATGCTCATCGCGCGCCACCGTCCCGCCGCGCGCTGAGAGAGTCGGCTGTCCCTCAGGTCCGGCGAGGTCTTTTCCGGAACGCCGTAAACCCATCCCTGGGGGCTCCGGAGAAAACGTCCTGTTTTCTACGGTCCGGAAAAGACCTCGCCGGACCTGAGCGCCAGCCTCCCAACAACCGCTCGATATCGGCGGCGGCAAGCTCGCGAGATTCACCGGGCGCGAGGCCGGCGGTCGTCCATGGGCCGATCGCACTGCGAATGAGCCGCAGCGTAGGCAGCCCAACCGCGGCGGTCATGCGTCGCACCTGGCGATTGCGCCCCTCGTCGAGCCGGATCTCGAGCCAATGAGTCGCGATGTGTGCGCGATAGCGAA
>DATFEQ010000078.1:0-3848 GCA_035250905.1 Steroidobacteraceae bacterium | reverse complement strand
CAGACAAACCCGCTGCAAGCGCATCCAGTCTCAGCGCGAGTCGCGTAGGAATACGCCGACGTTGCGACGCGGCCTTGCGGCATTGCCCCCGCAATGGCGGAAATGGAAACTGCCAACCACGGATAGCGCCCATTTGAATGGGTGTCGTCTAAGAGGGCCGATAATCTCCGCCCTGGCAGGCCCCGCGCACGGAAGCGTAGGGGCCTTTCTTTTTAGTGCGGGGCGCACGAGTTCAACGGGGTAGGCCTGTCAGAAGCGCCTACCCCGTCCCACAGTGATTGGGTGAAGTTTTATTAGAGCAGACCTTCGAGCCGCTCGAGGTCGTTGATCATGCGCCAGCGTCCGCCGCTGTCCTCGACCTTCTCCCGCCACGCTTCGACGCGCGCCATGTATTCCCGGGGGTCGTAGTTGTCCGAGCGCAGCTTGGTCACGTTGAGCGCCACGACCTCGAAGCCTTCGAGCTCGAGCGGCACTTCGCGCACGTAACCCTTCGCCAGATCTTCCTTGAGATCCGAGAAAATCAGGATCTCCTTGCGGCCCGCGCCCTTCTCGTTGAGAAACTCAATCGCCTGCAGCAGCCCCCCGGTGATGTCGGTGTACGGCGAGGCGTCGGACTGCTCCACGAAGGTCTTGATGTGACTCGCAAAGACACGCTTCTGGCGATTGGCCGCGCTCGGGCGGTCATCGAACGTCGCCTTCGCGATGATGTCGGCCTCACTGAAGCTGCCGGTGTCGATGCGTGCCACCGCAAACGAGTCCGAGGGCTCCAGCCGCGACAGCATGTAGAGAATGATGTGCTCCGCCTTCTTGAGCTCGCCGCTGTAGGTCCCCGAGGTGTCGAGCAGCAGATAGACACCCTTGTTGGTGGGCACTGCCGGGCCGCAGCCCGCCACCACCAGGAGCGCGACCAGCAGGATTCGATATTTCATAGCCGGGCCTCCCGTATCTCGCGGCCGCCCGGGCGGGCCGCCGCGGTGAGTCTCGACTCGAGCCACAGCGGCACGAACAGCGGCAGGTCGTAGAGCCGCTCCGCCAGCGTTCCGAGGTGGCGGAAGCCGTTGCTCAACACGCGCAGCAGCAGCGAGAAGGCGCGCAGGAGCGCGATGCCGGCGAGCCCGATCACGGTGCGCAGCGAGTGCACGAATGTCTCGAGCGGAATGGCGACGAACACCAGCGCGAACGGCAGGATGAATCCCATCCCCATCTGCGCGGCGGTCGTGATCCACATGTATTCGCTCTGCCCTGCGCCACCCTCCTCGCCTCTGAGCAGCGCGCCGGTGGCCAGCTCATCGTGCAGCAGCACCTCGCGCATATACGCAAGCCCCGCTTCGATGCTGGCGAGCAGCAGCAGGATGCAGAACGTGATCCAGATCATGCGCACGCGCATCTTGTCAGGCAGCGCGCCAATCACCGGGAACAGGCGCGTGATCCTGAGGGATTCCATCAGGAACAGGCCCATCGAGATCTCGACCATGATGATGACGAGCGCCGCGATATCGGCGGTGCGGTAGCCGCCGATGAAGCTCGTGCCGCCGACCATTTCCGCCATCGGGCGCGCGATCAGCGAGAAGTTGATCGCCGCACCGCCGATCGCGACCGTCAGCACCAGCGCGGACACAAAAAGGTGCACCACGGACGACGATTGCAGGATCGAGACCGCGCGGTCCTGGCTACGCACGATGTCCTCGTACTCCTGCATGTGCCGGTCGATGGCGACCGAGCGTGTCAGCAGGCTCTCGACGCACTTGTTCACGCGGGTGAGCGTTTCCTGGATGACGCGCCACTCGGGCATCATCCGGCGCAGCAACGCGTGGCGTTCGCCGCTCGCCTTGCGGTAGGCCTGCATCGCTTCGTTGTGCGCCCTGACCAGCGACTTGTGGATGTCGGCGAGCACGTCCGCCGCGCCATATTTCTCGTCGAGCTTGGCCACCGCTTCCACGGCGCGCACCCAACCGGGCGCTTCCGGCGGCACCTCGACCGCCTTCTGGTGATCCTCCTCGATGCGCGTGATCGCTTCGCTCAGCGTGCGGTGCAGTGCCGGATAGTTGGTCAGGTCCTTGCGCACCGTTGCGCCCACGCGCTCGAACTCGCGCTCCACCACGCGCTCCTTGGCTTCGCGGCCCGCGGCGAGCAGCACCTCGCGGTTGCGTGCGGCCAGACGCAGCTCGGCGTGCGCGATCGAGTGCGCGGCGAGACGCAGGCCGTGCGCGAGCGCGCCCGTGGCCGTGTGGATCGCCTGGTGAGCCGTGCGGCGTGCGAGATACAGCACCGCCACCAGGACGACGAACCAGAGCAGCGCCGAGATGAAGGGCCACGGCGTGATTGCCAGGAGACTTGCGATCGACATGTGACTGTCCTCGATTGCCGCTGTAGCGCGACGGCGGTGGAACGCCGCCGTCACGCCCGAGGCGACGGATGCAAAGCTAAATAAAGAGGGAGTGCCGTCAGTAGCGGCCGCGTGCGCCTAGGAAAGGCGGACGATTCCCGGCCGTGATGTGATCCATGCTGGCAACCCCGCTGTCATAGGAAACCCGTTAGACCGGTGGCTTTGCGACCCTCTCTTTCGAGAGGTGTGCCTTTACAGTGGGTGGCAGCCTCGCGCGAAGGCGTCGCGCTGTCAACGCTGCAGCGCGTTCTCGATGACGTTATGTAATGGACGGCTTGCGGACACGCCGTCACGCGCACGCACTCTGAGCGCCTCAAGCGGTGATACACATCGAGCGACATGCTCCCGCACGAGTGACGCCAGTTGGCTACACACGCGAGCTGAAAATTCTTCAAAGCCGCGCGCGCACTAGCGCGTGCGTGAATCTTGGGTTTCCCGCGGGAACGATGCGCGCGCACGCACCTCTACCCATGAGCGGGAGGCTCCTGCGCGCCGGACGCGGGGATGCCTGTCGAATGTCCACCCAGGAATCATGGAGGTTCCATCATGAAACGTTTGTTTGCTTTTGCGGTCGCCGCGCTCCTGTCCAGCGCCGCCATCAGCCAGGGCGAGGAAGTGCCTCCGCCGTCCGATCAACCGCCCGCCACCGCTCCCGCGCCGACGCAGGGCACCGAGCCGACACCCGCGCCCGCGCCGGGCACGCAACCTGCGCCCACATCGCCGACATCGGTGTTCGACGCGCTCGATGCCGATCGCGACGGACGCGTTGCGCAACAGGAAGCGCAGGCTCACCCGACGGTGTCAGAGCACTTCTCGAAGGCTGACGCCAACGCTGACGGCGCGCTCAGCAAAGAAGAATTCGACGCCACGTTCAAGAGCCAGTAGTCCCCTCGAGTCGAGGCGGTCCACGACGACCGCCTCGCTTCCTCTGATGAGTTGACGCAGCCCCGGCTTCCGCCCGGGCGCATCGCGTGCCATGCTGCGACGGAAACATGCACCGTGCGCGCCTGTCACGTTACCTGTCCGGAGTGAGCTGCTTTGCCTGCTCCGCGCCCCACGACCCGCATGCGCTGCTGACCGTCTGCACACGTTGCGCCATGCCGCTGCGTGTCGACTACGATCTCGCCGCCATTCGCCTCGCGCGCTCGGACGTGCGCACGCGCGCCCCGACGTTGTGGCGCTATCGGGAACTGCTGCCCCTCGAGGAGGGCGATGAGATCTCGCTGGGCGAGGGTTTCACTCCCCTGTTGCCGGTCGAGCCTCGCGTATGGATCAAGGACGAGGCACGCAACCCCACCGGCTCGTTCAAGGCGAGAGGCATGGCACTGGCCGTGTCGATGGCGAAGCACCTCGGTGCGCGCGCGTTGAGCGCGCCCTCCGCCGGCAATGCGGCCGGCGCCCTCGCGGCCTATGGAGCCCGTGCGCACTTGCCGGTCACCGTGGCGATGCCCGCGGACACACC
>DATFEQ010000063.1:0-35912 GCA_035250905.1 Steroidobacteraceae bacterium | reverse complement strand
CGGCGCATTGACTGAGCCCGACCTCAATCTTGCGGTCGTGGGGAACTGCCAGATTTCCGCGCTCATCGACCAGGGTGGGCGCGTCGTCTGGATGTGCCTGCCGCGGCACGACGGCGATCCGATCTTCTGCTCGCTCCTCGGTGGAAGTCGCGACGAGGGCTATGCCGACGTGCAGCTGGTCAATCTGGCGCAATGTGCGCAGGCGTATCGACGCAACACCGCGATCGTCGAAACGGTGCTGCGCGACTCCACGGGCGGTGCACTACGCATCACGGACTTCTGTCCCCGCTATCGCCGTTTCGCGCGCATGTACCGCCCGATGTCGCTGATCCGGATCATCGAGCCCATTGCTGGGCGGCCCGTGGTACGAGTGCGCATTCGCGCGCGCCACGACCATGGCGCGCATCAGCCACCGGTTACGGTGGGCAGCAATCACATCCGTTATCAGACCCCCGCGGTGACTGTGCGGCTTACGACCGATGCCCCGCTTACGACGCTGCTCGAGGAGCGCCCCTTCGTGTTGACGTCGTCGATGGCGCTGGTCATGGGTCCGGATGAGACGCTGACCGAGGCGCCCGGCGCATTCGCGCACGCCGAGCTCGAGGCGACGCAGCGCTACTGGCTCGACTGGGCTCGCGGTCTGGCGGTGCCGTTCGAGTGGCAGGAGGCGGTCATTCGCGCCGCGATCACCCTCAAGCTCTGCACTTTCGAGGACACCGGTGCCCTGATCGCCGCGATCACCACGTCCATTCCGGAATCGGCGAGCAGCGGACGCAACTGGGACTACCGGTATTGCTGGTTGCGTGACAGCTATTTCACCGTGCAGGCGCTCAACCGTCTCGGTGCGACGCGCACCATGGAAGCGTACCTGCGCTACATCATGAACATCATCGAGTCCGCGCAGCACGGAACGCTGCAGCCGCTGTACGGCATATCGGGCGAAACGCAGCTCACGGAGCGCGTCATCGAGTCGCTCCCGGGCTACCGCTCGATGGGGCCGGTGCGCGTTGGCAACCAGGCGTTCGAGCAGACGCAGCACGATGTCTACGGCTCGGTGATCCTCGCCGCCACGCAAGCGTTCTTCGACCAGCGGCTCGAGCATCCGGGCGACATCGCGCTGTTCGAGCGCCTCGAGGAGCTCGGCGAGCGCTCGGTGGCGCTCTACGACAAGCCCGATTCCGGGCTGTGGGAGTACCGCGGCCGCACTCGCGTGCACACATTCTCGAGTGTGATGTGCTGGGCGGGTTGCGATCGCCTGGCGCGCATCGCCGGAACACTCGGCCTGTCCGAGCGCGCTGCGTCCTGGCGCGCACACGCGGATGCGATGCACGCTCGCATCTCCAAGCTCGCCTGGGACGAGCGGCAGCGCAGCTTTACCGAGAGCTTCGAGCGTCCCGAGCTCGATGCCAGCCTGCTGCTGTTGCACGAGCTCAACTTCCTGAGCGCCAACGATCCGCGCTTTCTCTCGACTCTGCAGGCGGTCGAAAAGGCTCTGCGCCGCGACCGCTGCATGTTGCGCTACGACGGAGCCGACGACTTCGGGCCACCGGAGAATGCGTTCAACTTCTGCAGCTTCTGGTTCATCAACGCGCTCGCCGTCACCGGGCGACGCGAGGAAGCGCGCGATCTTTTCGAGCACATGCTCGCGCGGCGCACTCCGCAAGGGCTGCTGTCGGAAGACCTCGACCCACGCACGGGCGAGCTCTGGGGAAATTATCCGCAAACCTACAGCCTGGTGGGCATCGTCAACGCAGCCATGCGTCTCAGTCGTCCGTGGGAGGACGCGGTGTGACGCGGCTGGTGTGCGTGTCGAATCGCGTGGCGGTGCCGCGCCGTGGCGGTGCACCGGGCGGGCTGACAGTCGGCCTGCTTGGAGCGTTGCGACAGACGGGCGGCATGTGGTTCGGGTGGGGGGGCGAGCTGGTCGACGACGAGCCCGGCGAAGCGGAGGTCCTGATCCGCGACAACATCACGTTTGCGACCGTCGACCTGCAGCGCCGCGATTTCGATCGCTACTACAACGGCTATGCGAACTCCACCCTGTGGCCCGTCTGCCATTATCTGCTGCGCGGTTTCCGCTACAGCGAGGAGCAGCACGAGGCGTACGAGCGCGTGAACCGGCAGATGGCCCAGCGCCTGCTGCCCCTGCTACAGCCCAACGACCTCGTCTGGGTTCATGACTATCACCTCATCCCGCTCGGCGAGCGCCTGCGCGAAGTCGGCGCGACGCAACCGATCGGGTTTTTCCTGCACATTCCCTTCCCGCACATCGAAATGCTGCGAATCCTGCCGACGTATGCCGAGCTGCTGCGCGAGCTGACTGCCTATGACGTCGTGGGCTTTCAGACCGACAACGACCTGCGCTCGTTTCTGTCCGGGGTGGAGTACGTGTGGGGGCGCGATGTCATCGGCGCCGACGGGCGTGTCACCATCGGCTCGCGCTCGCTCACGGTGGGTGTCTTTCCGATCGGAGTCGATGTGGCCGCGATCGAGGCACAAGCGGCGGAAGCGAGCCAAAGCGAGGCCGTGCGCCGCATGACGGCGAGCCTTCTCGGCCGAAAATTCATGATCGGCGTGGATCGTCTCGATTACAGCAAGGGGCTGGTCGAGCGCTTCGCCGCCTACCAGAGCTTCCTGGAGTCCTACCCGGAGAACCTCGGCAAGATCACGTTCATGCAGATTGCGCCGCTGAGCCGCACGGACGTGCGCGCGTACGCCGAGATCCGCCAGTCGCTCGAGCAGGCAGCCGGCCGCATCAACGGGCGTTTCGCGGACGCGGACTGGACGCCGATTCGCTATCTCAACCGCAACATCCCGCACAGTGCGTTGATGGGTTACCTGCGTGCCGCGCAGGTGGCGCTCGTCACGCCGGCGCGCGACGGCATGAACCTGGTCGCCAAGGAGTTCGTTGCCGCGCAGGATGCGGTCGATCCGGGCGTGTTGATCCTGTCACCGCTGGCGGGCGCTGCCCGGGAGCTGAGCGGCGCCATCCAGGTGAATCCCTACGACACCAAGGGGCTGGGGCACGCGATCCAGGCTGCGCTCGCCATGCCACTGGCCGAGCGCCGTGAGCGCCACGCCTCCATGCTCGAAACAGTTCGCCGTAATGACGTCAGGGCGTGGCATGAGCGGTTTGTCGACGCGCTCGAGCGCACCGTGACGCCCTCAGTCACTCATTGGGAAGACCACGCCTTCCAGAAGGCGGCGCCGCTCGGCTAGGGTCATCCGCCGCCAGTCGTGCTTGCTCGCGTCATCGCCGCGCAACTCGTGCTCGGTGAGGGTGAGGGGCGCAACCTCCGCCCGGCTCATGCGGCGCGGCAGCCGGCGCGTGTGGCCGCGCTCGAGAAGGTCCACCACGGCAGCGACAACCGCATTGTTGTGTGGCAGCTCACTGTGCTCGTCGCGGACGTAATACGTCTCGACACCGTCGAGCAGCGTGAACGCAGTGGGCACGGTTCCATCACCCGCATGGGTGATGTGATAGAGAAATTTTCCATCGCGCTGGCTGAGCCCGGTGATGGTCGGTTGACCCATGCCCGCGATCAGCATGCAACGCCCGTCTGCCTCGGCTAACTGGCGGCGAATGCGGCGCGCCTGGTCGAGCAACGACTGGCGTGGAGCGCTCACATCGCGCGGCCACGCGCCGACATCGTACAGATCCACAGACTCGAGCCGCTCTGGAGCGGGCAGCAGCTGGTACAAGCCGGGGAAAGTGGCGAATACCCGCTGCGCGTGCGTCTCGGCGTCATGCAGGTGATCGAGTTGCGCAAGTCGACGCACAGGCGGATACGCCCCGCGAAGCGCGAGCACGGGTGCATACGAGCCGTAGTTGGGCGTCGCCAGCATCAACAGGCGGGAGATGCGCCGCGTGCGATCGCGTTTCATGGCCGCGCGCGCCACGAGCCCACCCATGCTGTGCGCGATCACTGCGACGGAGCTCGCGCGCTCGCGCCGCAGGCGCGCGAGCAGCTCGCGACCGAGCGTGTCGATGCTCAGTCGCCAATCGAAGTCGTGAAAGTCCACCTGGTATCCGGCCACTTCGAGAGTGAGCTTGAGCTTGAGGTACTTGAAGAGCTGCACGCCGAGCGGGCGCAGCGCACGGCGTGCGGGCAGCGCCAGGCGGGCGAGGTGGCCGGACTCGATGGTGAGCGGATCGATCCAGATGACCTGTTCGGGTGCATGCAGGCGCGCGGGCACGCCCAGTCGCGAGCCCATGATTCCGGGGAGCACGTATGCCCGTTTTCCCTTGAACCGGCGCGAGTTCGCGGCACGCCGGGCGAGCGTCTTGAGCTCCCGATACAGGCGCGCGCCAAGATAAGCCGTCAGCCGCTCGCGATGGGTACCGGCAATCAAGCGCGCCCGCAGCTCGTGTTCCTGCAGGTTGAAGTCCTCGACCGCAGGCCGAGGCGGATGGGACGGCTTGGTCAGGGGCACGGGCCTTAGGGGTCTTTCCTACTTTACAGAACTTTGACTTTTACTCTTTCCCGGCCCGCGTCCTTTCTTTGGCGCTGATGTGACGCCCGTCTTCTCTAATCTCGACAGGATCGCTAATCTCACGGCTACCTATAACAACTACTAAAGTTTTTCGCTCCGGCCGCATGCCGCACACACCCGCGTGGTATCCGGGCAAACCCGACGTGTCGATCGAGGACGATGCCGACACGCTCGAGCTGCTGGCGCTCGATCCCTCCAAGGCTGTGACAACGATCACCAGCCTGACGTGCCCCTCGTGCGGGTTCCGGAAAGATGAGCAGATGCCCGAAGACCAGTGCGTGTACTTCTACACGTGCACCAACTGTCACAAGGTGCTCAAGCCGATCTTCGGCGATTGCTGCGTGTTCTGTTCCTACGGCACCGTGATCTGCCCCAGCGAACAGAAGCGCGCATTGACAGAGGCCAGCGCTTCACTCCGCCGCTTCGTCGACGAAGAGTCGCCCAAGTAGCCGCGACCTGCACGACCCGCGCGCTCAGCGCCGCACGGTGCTGGCAATGGTGTCGCATACGGCCTGGATCGCGGGCATCCGCGTGCTGCTTCGACGCCAGACCGCTCCGATCTGTCGCTTGGGCACCGGCTTGGCGAACGGGCGCATCGCCAGATTACGCGCGCCGGCGTAGGGCCCATGCAGCGCCATCTGCGGTAATAACGTGATGCCGTGTCCCGCCGCGACCATCTGCCGCAGCGTCTCGAGGCTGGTGGCGCGGTAGTCGCTCGATTCATGCACGTCTACGCGCGCGCAGACTTCGAGCGCCTGGTCGCGCAGACAATGACCGTCCTCGAGCAGCAGCAGCGTCTGGCCGTCGAGATCCGCCGGGCGCAGCGCCTTGCGCTGTGCCAGCGGATTGCCCGGGTTGAGCGCGACCGAGAAGGGCTCATCGAACAGCACGCGCGACTCGAGGCCAGCAAGGTCCACGGGCAAGGCGAGAATCCCGAGATCGATCGCGCCGGCGTGCAGGCGCTCGAGCAGTAGCACCGTCTGGTGTTCGAACAAGAGCAGCTTGAGCTTTGGCAATGCCCGGCGCAGGCGCGGTGCCACACGCGGCAGCAAGTAAGGGCCGATCGTGGGGATGAACGCGACCTTGAGCGTCCCCGTCAGGGGATCGCCCGAGTGGCGCGCCATGGACACGATCTCATCGCTCTCCTGCAGGATGCGACGCGCGCGGGCGACCACCTGCTGGCCGGCCTCGGTGAGCGCAACGCGCCGGGGTTGACGCTCGATCAGGCGCACGCCGAGGTAATCCTCGAGCTTGCGCAGCTGGGCGCTCAGGGTCGGCTGGCTCACGCACGACTTGCGGGCCGCGCGGCCGAAATGACGTTCATCCGCGACGGCGACGAGATAGCGCAGGTCCTTGAGCTTGAGATCGGCCATCGGCCTCCAATATACGCTATCTATCGAAAGTATCGAAACAATTGATTGGATGATTCAGCCCGCGGCTGGCATCCTGCGCGCCGTTCACAGTGATCCTCGGACTGACAGGAGTTCATCGATGCTGGCTATTGGACAGAAGTTTCCTGAGTTTGCGCTGACGGGCGTCGTTTCAAGCGACCTCGCGAGCGCCTTCAAGCCGTTCACTTCGGCGAGCTTCAAGGGCAAGTGGAAGGTCGTGTTCTTCTGGCCGAAGGACTTCACCTTCGTCTGCCCCACCGAGATCGCGGCTTTCGGCAGGCTCAACCGGGAATTCGAGGGGCGCGACGCGCAGGTCCTGGGCGTGAGCACCGACTCGGAGTTCGTCCACCTCGCCTGGAGGCGGGACAAGGAGGAGCTCGGGGCGTTGCCGTTCCCGATGCTCTCGGACATCAAGCGCGAGCTCGCAGGCGCGCTCGGCATCCTCGATCCCGAGGCCGGCGTGGCGCAGCGGGCGACCTACATCGTCGATCCCGAGGGCGTGATCCGCTTCGTCTACGTGACCGACCTCAACGTCGGGCGCAGCCCCGAGGAGGTCCTGCGGGTGCTCGACGGCCTGCAGACGGACGAGCTCTGCCCCTGCAACTGGCAGAAGGGCGAAGAGACGCTCAAGGCCGCCTGATTTCGTACCGTCCCGCTCGCGCCCGCTCGACCACACCGCATCCCCCCGCGGACGATCGAGCGGGTCGCGTGCCGGACGCCGGAGAACCTGATGACACTCGACACGTTGAGAGACTCGATCCCCGACTACGCCCGCGATCTGCGGCTCAACCTCGGCACCGTACTGTCCGCGCAAGGTTCACCGGGGCTGAACGAAGTGCAGATCTGGTCGGTGGCGCTCGCCACCGCGATCGCGGCACGCAACGTCGACTTTGCCCGCGGCATCGAGAAACTGGCGCAAGAGAAGCTCGACGGCGCGCACCTCAACGCTGCGCGGGCCGCGGCCGCCATCATGGGCATGAACAACGTGTACTACCGCTTTCTCCACCTGGTGGATGATCGCGAGTACCAGACATTGCCCGCGCGCCTGCGCATGAACGTCATCGGCAATCCGGGCGTCGCGCAGGACGACTTCGAACTGCTGTCGCTGGCCGTGTCGGCAGTGAACGGTTGCGGCCTGTGCATCACTGCGCATGAGCGCAAGCTGCGCGAACATGGCGTGAGTCGCGAGGCGATCCAGAGTGCGGTGCGTATCGCGTCGACGATGCACGCGGTTGCGGGCACCTTGGCCTACGAGCGCGCCGCCTGACGTCTGCATTCTGCGACAGGTCCGCGGGCACGAGTTTGCGTGCCGAAAGGCTTGGCTATACTCGCGCCATGCCGGGTCCAAGCAAACGTCTCTCGTCCGGCGCGGTGATCGTACGCCAGACGCCGGATGGGCCGCGCTTCCTGTTGCTGCGCGCATTCAATCATTGGGATTTCCCCAAGGGCCTGGTCGAGAACGGCGAAGATCCGATCGCGGCGGCGCTGCGCGAAGTTCGCGAGGAAACCACGCTCGCCGACCTCACTTTTCCGTGGGGCGACATGCATGCGGAAACCGGGCCCTATAGCCGCGGCAAGGTCGCGCGCTACTACCTGGCCCAGACCGATACGGAAGTGATCAGCCTGCCGGTGAACCCGGACATCGGTCGCCCCGAGCACAGCGAATATCGCTGGGTCGACTACGCCACGGCCATGCGCCTGTGCTCGGCGCGCGTGCACCCCGTGCTCCAGTGGGCCGCCGGCGTGCTGCGGATGTTCGACGCTCCTGAGATACCCAGCGCGCCGTCGGCGCGGTAGCCTTGCGCGCTTGCAGGGTAGGGGGTATTGGCATGTTCCGCATCGTGTGGGAATTCGACGCCGCGCCCGAGCGGGTGCAGGAATTCGAGCGCGTCTATGGCTCGAGCGGCAGGTGGGTCGATTTTTTCCGTCGCAGCGACGATTACGTCAGCACGGAGTTGTTCCGCAGCCTCGATTCGCCGACACGGTTCGTGACGCTCGATTCGTGGGGCACACGCGCCGGCTACGAAGCGTTCCGCAAGGCGCACGCGGACGACTACAGCCAGATCGACGAAGAATGCGCCCAGCTCACGGCGCATGAGCGCATTCTCGGGATGGTCGACGACGGCAAGTAGTCCCGCGCGCTACTCAGGCGACGCGTCCGCGACGACCGCCGCGCAGAAAATCCTCGATGTTGGCGGCCATTTCATCCAGCGCGCGCTGACGCGACTCGCGCGCCGCCCACGCGGTGTGCGGCGTGAGAATCAGGTTGGGAATGTCCGCGGCGAACAGCGGACTGCCGTCGCGCGGCGGCTCCTGCGGCAACACGTCGATGGCGGCGCCGCCGATGCGTTTCTGGCGCAACGCCTGGGCGAGCGCCTCCACGTCGATCAGCGCACCGCGCGCGGTGTTGATGATGACGGCATCGCTCTTCATCAGGCCGAGCTCGCGCGCGCCGAGCAGGCCCGCCGTGGCGGGAGTGAGCGGGCAGTGCAGGCTCAGCACGTCCGCGCGCGGCAGGAGCTCGTGCAGATCGAAGCGTCCCGGCTGGCGCTCGCCGCCAGGGCGGTTCGCGATCTCGATCTTCATGCCGAAGGCCTCGGCCGCGCGCGCCACCGCCCGGCCGAGCACACCGTAGCCCACGATGCCGAGCACGCGACCGTTGAGCTCGCGGATCGGCTGGCTCAGCATCGTGAACTGCGGGCTCGAGGCCCATTCCTCGCGTGCCAGGCGCTCGTATTCGCGTAACCCGTGCGTGAGCGAGAGCAGCACTGCGAACACGTGCTGGACGACCGACGGCGTGCAGTAATCGCGGATGTTGCAGACGCCGATCCCGAGGCGCCGGGCCGCTTCGAGATCCACATTGTTGGTGCCGGTCGCGGCGAGCACGACCAGCTTCAATGCCGGATTGGCCGCCATCGCAGCCGCGTTCACCGCTAGCTTGTTGACGAGCACGACCGCGGCACCGCGCGTGCGTTCGCCGATCTGCTCGGTGCGCGTGACATCGAAGAGCTCCAGATCGGGAAGCAGCCGTCGCAGTCGCGTGACATCGAGATCGCCGCAGCTGACAGTTGCAAAATCGAGGAAGACAGCCTTCATCTGTTAGCGCTTATACCCGATCCGCGTCGATGCGGTCACGAGCCGGTTTCATCGGGTAACCTTGTGCGGCGTTCGAGTCGACCCCACGTACGCGTATGGAGGGTTGATGCCTGCCGTTTCAGCCAGCGCGAAAGTGGTCATCGTCGGTGCCGGATTCGCCGGCCTCAACGCCGCCAAGGTGCTCGGCAGCCGCGCCGGCGTCGAGATCACCGTGCTCGATCGGCTCAACCATCACGTATTCCAGCCGTTGCTCTACCAGGTCGCCATGGCCGCGCTCAGTCCCGCGGACATTGCGGCTCCGATCCGCAGCATCCTGCATCGCCATCGCAACGTGCGAGTGCTGCAGGCGAGCGTGCAACGGGTCGATCTCGGTGCCCACAAAGTGGTGTGCGACTGCGGCGAGTTTTCCTACGACTACCTGATCGTCGCCTGCGGCGCGACCCATGCCTATTTCGGTCATGAAGACTGGGAGTGCCACGCGCCCGGCCTGAAGAGCCTGTCACAGGCCACGGAGATTCGCCGGCGCGTGCTGAGCGCGTTCGAGGAGGCGGAACGCGAAACCGACCGTGCCCGCCAGGAGTGGCTGCTCACCTTCGTCGTCGTGGGAGGCGGGCCGACAGGCGTCGAGCTCGCCGGCGCGATCGGCGAGATGGCCCGTTACACGCTGTCGCGCGATTTCCGGCAGATCGATCCGCGCCGCGCGCGCGTGATCCTGGTGGAAGCCGGACCGCGGATCCTGCCGGCATTCGAAGCACGCTCCGCCGCTCGCGCGACGCGCGACCTCGAGAGCCTGGGTGTTGAGGTCCGCGTGTCGTCCGCAGTTACTGCGGTGTCGAGCGAGGGCGTCGCGCTCGGCGCCGAACCCCTGCGCGCCGCCACGGTCCTCTGGGCCGCGGGCGTGCGCGCGAGCGGTATCGGCCGGGAACTCGGTGTCGAGGCGGACTCGGTGGGGCGAGTGAAGGTCGCCCCCGATCTCAGCGTGCCGGGACACCCGGAGGTGTTCGTGGTCGGCGATCTGGCTCACTCGATCGACGAGCGCAGCGGCCGACCGTTGCCGGCAGTGGCGACGGTGGCGATGCAGCAGGGGATCTACGTCGCCAAGACGATCCTGGCCGAGCGCTCCGGAAGGGCGCGCGCGGCGTTCCGCTTCGTCGACCTGGGGCAGATGGCGACCATCGGGCGGGGCCGTGCCGTATGCGAGTTTGGGCGCATGCGGTTCGGCGGCCGTTTTGCCTGGTGGTTCTGGCTGCTGGTGCACATCTACCGGCTTACGGGCTTTCGCAACCGGCTATCGGTGATGGTGCAGTGGGGATGGTCCTTCATCACTTTCGATCGCGGGGCGCGGCTTATCGTGCCTCGGGCGTGGCGCGAGTACGGGCCGGACAAATGCGAATGATTTGCATTTGCGGCCAACAACTGGTTACTATTTCGACATTCAGGCCTGCACAGCTTCGCCGTGAAATCCCGCGAGACCCTGCACGTTACGCTCAGGAGCGGCCGCGCCCAGTCCGCCGCGCCGATGCGGCGGCTCACGACCGAAGCCTTGATGGCGGGCGCGCGTGAAGTGATTCTCGAGCACCGCGGCGAGCACTATCGCCTGCGCGTGACCTCCAACGGCAAGCTGATCCTGACCAAGTAAACGGGCCGCCAGCCACCTGAGGCCAACCTCCCTCCGGCCAACGGCAGCCAGCCAGTCCCGACTCCGACGCGCGCCGATCAGTCCCGCAGGTTGACGAACTGCAGGGGGAGTCCCACTTGCGTCTTGCGCAACAGGGCCATCGTGCTCTGCAGGTCATCGCGCTGCTTGCCGCTGACGCGCACCTTGTCACCCTGTATCGCAGCCTGCACCTTGAGCTTGGATTCCTTCACCACCTTGACCAGCTGGCGCGCGCTCTCGACATCGATGCCGTGGCGCAGAACCACTTCCTGGCGCGCGGCATTGAGCGCGACCTGCGGCTCTCCCGGCTGCAGGCAGGCGACGTCGATGCCGCGCTTGGAGAGGCGCAGCTTCAGCATCTCGAGCATCTGCTTGAGCTGGAAATCGACCTGCGCGTGCAAGGTCACGGTGAAATCTTCCAGCTCGAACTTGGCGCCGGTGCCCTTGAAATCGAACCGCTGGCCGAGCTCGCGATTCGCCTGGTCGACCGCGTTGGTCACTTCGTGCGGATCGAGCTCGGAGACGACGTCGAACGAGGGCATGAGACCCCGACAGAGGCGTGACGCGCGGTCACATCTCCGTCGCGCGCGCGTCGAGGTTGCGAAAAAAGATCGCGGTGGCGTCGAAGTGACCGTCGGGTCCGCGCTGGTAGCGCGGGATCGCGCCGACCTTGTTGTAACCGGAGCGCAGGAACAACTGTTCGCCGGGCCCGCCCACGCGCGCATCCGCAAGCAACAGCGAGCGGCCCTTCTGTGCCGCGATCTTCTCTATCGCCTGCAGCAACGCGCGCCCCAGGCCGCGCTTCTGATGTTGGCTATGGACCAGCAGCTTCTGCACTTCGGCGCGGTGCCGCGCGTTGGCCCGCGCGCTGAGCAGCAACTGCGCGCAACCCACCACATTCCGGCCCTCGGTCGCCAGCAGCACGACGCGATCGCCGCGCGCCACGTCTTCGAGCACCGCCATCCAGAAATTGCGTGCTTCCGCCGTCGACAGCGGCGACAGGAAACCGACCGAGGCGCCGCTCTGCACCGCGTCCTGCAGCAGGTCGACCAGCTGGCTGAAGAGCTCGAGGCTCGGAGTGGTGCGGATTTCGGCGATTTCCATGGCGGCTCCCCGGTGTGGGCGCAACGGTATCACAGGCGGCTCACGGGCTCTCGGCCAGCAGCAGCTGCGCAGTCTCGCTGAAACTGCGGATCAGCTCCTCGTAGTGCGCGCCGGTTGCGGGCCCCGAGAATCCCGTGTGAATGCGCCGCACGCGCCCGCGGCGATCGACGAACAGCGTGGTCGGGAATGCGAATACGCCGTTGAGCTGCGGGAGCCGGGTCGCCGCATCGTCCTTGTCCGAGATCCCGGCGATCAGCGTGGTGTAGTGGATGCCGAACTTGCGCCGGAACTCGGTCACCGCGTGTGCGGCGCGCTCGAAATCGCCGAAGTGCTCGAACATGAGCCCGACCACCTCCAGGCCGCGCTCGCGATGTTGATCGTAGAACGGCGCCATGAACGCGGTGGCGTCATGGCAGTTGGGGCACCAGCTCCCGGCGAGCGTCACGATCACCACTTTGTGGCGGAATTTCTCATCGGCCAGCGACACGGGCTTCCCGGTCTGGTCCGGGAACGTGAAACCGAAATGCCAGGTGTCGTCGCTAATCGTCGTGACCTTGTTCGCATCCGCGAGCGCCGCATTGGCGTCGCGCCGCGCCGTCCAGTCCTCGGTCCAGGCGAGGCCGGACCAGAACTTGCCTATGAGCTCGCCCTCGGGCGTCACGGTGGCGCGCAGCAGGTAGACGTGCGAGCCATCGAACGCGGACAGGTAGAGCTCATCGCCGCGCATCTCGCCGGCGAGATAGCGCTGATCGCCCGCCGGCCTGAGGAAGGTGCCGGTGATCTCGTGGAAGGACTGCTTGAGCTCGCCGACCGCGGGCGCGCGCTTGCCGTTCGGTTCCGTGAAGGTCGCGGCCCAACGCCCGGAAACATCGGCGTTGTCGCTCGCGGGGTCCTGGAAGAAGCGATGCGTGGCGCCGAGCTCGGCCACCAGGGGTATCTTCTGCTCGACACCGTCGCGTTTCACCAGCACGACCTTGCCCTTCAGGCCACTCGGCGTGCGCGTCGCCGTCAGCCGGTTGCCGAACCCGGGCATCGTCATCTCGACGCGCCGGCCCTTCAGCTTGACGTCCGAGACACGCACCCGCTCGGGCCCATTGATGAGGTAGGCCACCGGCGCGCCCGATTCCTCCTTGATCTCGAGGCCGAACGGAGCGTCGCCTCCCGGCAGCGTGAGCACGCCGCGGTAGATGCCGTACTCGACATCGTCGAGATAGCCGCATGCGGCCGCGCCGACAGCGAGCGCGACCGACGCGGCCCACGCGACGATCACGCGGGCGGCCGATGAAATGCAGGGCATCGAGGCCTCGAAGTGGACTCCAAACGCGGGCGGAGAAGGCTACAGGCGCGCCCTCACACGCTCAAGTCGGGGTCCGAGCGGCACCCCGGTCGTCGCGACCGGCCCTTGGGTTCGAAGCGCGCTTCAGGGTTCCGTGATGGGAGCGTGCCCGGGTTGGGCGGCGACGCGACGAATCCAGGCGCGGATGTTGGGATAGGGCTGCAGCGAGAAGCCGCCCTCTTCGGCGACGTGCGTATAGGCGTACAGGCCGATGTCCGCCAGGGAGTAGCGGTCGCCCACCAGGAAATCGCGCTGGTGAAGTCCCTGCTCCAGCACCGCGAGCGCCTGCTTCCCCTTGTCCACCTTCTCGGTCAGCTTCTCGCCGAGCTCCTCGGGTGTCTTGTGCAGCGAGTGCAACCAGAAGCGCACCGTCGCCACGTTCGGCTCGAGGTTGTACTGCTCGAAGCACAGCCAATGCCACACGCGCGCGCGCTCGAGTCGGTCGGCGGGCACGAGGGGCGAGCCCTCGGCGAGGTAGGAAATGATCGCATGACTCTCGGCCAGGGAACCCTGCCCCGGGATCTCGAGCAGCGGGATGCGGCCGTTCGGGTTCCTCTCGAGAAACTGCGGCGTGCGCGTGGCACCCTGGGTGATATCGAGCAGCACGATCCGATAGGACAGGCCAAGCTGCTTGAGCACCAGGCGCACCTTGTAGCCATTCCCCGAAGCCAGGTAGTCGTAGAGCGTGTAGGGGGCTGCCATGCTGAGGCTCTCCGCGGTCAGCCAATTCTAGTTAGAAAGAGCCGCGGCAGGGGCGGACCTGCAACGCCTGCCGCGGCTCAAGTCGCGCTTAATGCACGACGACTGACTGGGTACTCTCGGTTTCGGCCAGCCGGACCTTGCTGAGCGGCTCCGCGGGCAATCGCGACGCGACGACCACCAGCCGACCGAGCGGTGTTGGCAGCCGCGCGGCCGTCACTTCGATCTCGCCGAGATGCGCAACGTCCGCCGTGCCGACATTGATCCGTATGGGCTCGCAGATGGCGCCGTGAGTCGATGCGCACACGGCTAGCGGCCGTGCCACGTCCGCTTCCGGCCGCCCGGCGCTGCCGTTTCTCAACAGCAGCCAGGTGAGCGTGAGCGCCAGTATCGACAGGAAGACTCCTGCACGTGCTGTTTCGAGCTCACTCATGTCCGGCTCCTCGACCTGGATTGCGGCCTTCGATCAACTGTCCACAGGCGCTTTTGACGTGGGCGCAATTTCGGCTAGATTGACCATCCCATCAAACGCAATCCTTGAAGCCGGATTAAGGGAAGCTGAAGGTGGCCATTGCCTACGATCGCCTGCCGTTGAACGCGCTACGCGTGTTCGAAGCAGTGGCGACACGCTTGAGCTTTGCGGACGCTGCCGAGGCCCTGCACGTGACGCCGGCTGCGGTCAGCATGCAGATCAAGACGCTCGAGGACTATCTGCAGGTGCCGCTGTTCCGGCGCAGCGGCCGCAAGGTGGAGCTGACCGCCGAAGGTGAGGAGCTGCTGCCCGGGATCCGCCGCGGTCTCGACGAGCTCGAAGCCGCGCTCAATCAGCTGCGCAAGGACCGCAAGGGCGGCCAGATCAACGTCAGCATGCTGGCTTCCTTCCTGCAGAAGTGGCTCCTCCCACGCCTGCCCGATTTGCGGGACAAGCACCCGGACCTCGAGCTCAGGATCCACACCGGTCGCGAAAACGTCGACTTCTCACGCAGTGACTTTCATGCCGCGATTCGCATGGGCGACGGCACATGGAAGGGCGTGCACAGCGAGAAGATCCTGGAAGAGTGGCTGGTGGTGGTGGCATCGCCAGCGCTGTACGAGAAGTACGGGCCGCTCGGTCAGTCCAAGATTCCCGAGAACCTGCCGATGTTGCGCGGCACGGAGCTGGAACGCGCCGATGAGCCCTGGGTGCACTGGCTGGAAGTCGGCGGCAATACGCCGCGCCCGGTGCGCGGCTCGGTGCTCGACGATTCGGTGAGCGTGATCGCCGCAGCCGAACAGGGCCTCGGTTACGCGATGGTGCGCTGGAGTCTCGCCGCAGAGGACCTGCTGGCCGGCAAGCTCAAGCTGGCGAGCCCGGTACCGCTACCGTACCGGTGGTCGTACTACTTCGTTTGCCCCAAGACGTATCGCTCGATGCCGAAGATCGAGACGTTCGTCGGCTGGCTGCATACGGTTGCCAAGGCGTTTCCGGTGCCGGAGGGGTTGACGGTCACGCCGGGCGAACCGCAGCGAGCGCCGCAGCCAGCGAGTCCGCCACCCGCGGCGTTAGCGCGCAAGCCGGCACCGGTCACGGCGATTTCCAAGTCGCGCGCGCGCGGCAAGGCCTAGTTGCCCCGGCGCGTTCAGGCACGCAGGGTTTTCTCGAGCTTGTTGACGGTCTCGGGGCCCACCTGGCCGCGCAAGTAATCGAGCACGATCGGCACGAACTTCTGCGCGTCGTCGGTCGACAGGTTGAGTTTCGAAAAGCCCGAGACAATCGTGGCGACCAGCGCGGCGTTGCCACCGGCGAGCGAGGCGAGTCCACCCAGCAATCCGCCACCGCTTTGCGGCGCCCCCTTGATCAGGGTATCCACGCCGGTCACCGAGCCGAGCATCTTGTTGAATTCGGCGCTGCCCAGCTTGTCTTTCGCTGCCTTGAACAGGACCGCGGCGCCACCGCGCGCCTGTCGCTCGTCGATCTTGAGTTGCTGCGACAGCCTGGTGATCAGCTCCTTCATGCTACCCCCAAGGAATTCTCGGGCACCCAGAGCAGCGTCACGCGAACCACTTCGATATCGGACTTGCGCGCACCGACCTGGATCTTGCGGACCGCGATCGCCTGTGGATCGAGCTTCGCCTGCAGCGCCGACACGTCCTGCTCGCACTCGGTGCTCAGCGCCTCGAGCCGCTGCCTGAGGACATCCGCGCTCTCTTCGGCACGGTCGACGTCCTCTTTTTCGCGCCCTATGCGACCCGCCGAGCGCGCCGCCGTGGTTGCGCGTCCCAGCGTACCCGTGCTCAGGCGGCGCGACCCGAGCAAGGCCCCGAGCACGGTGGCACCGATCGAGATGGCGCTCTGCATCTTCTGTTGCGAGTACTGCGCCTGCTCGCGCGCCACGCGCTCTGCCGCACGGGCGATCCGGTCCCGAAGGGACTGGACGCGTGACTGGTACTTGGCGCGCAACGCTTCGATCGCGGTGTCGCGCTTTTCACGCAAGGCCTGCGACAGTCGGGCGCGAAAGTCACCCTCGTTTTCATCGACCCGTGACACGAGCTCGAGCTCGTCACAGAACAACACGTCGAGCCGGGCGTGTTGATAGAGGTACGACTCGAGCGACTCGCCCCAGGAGCGATAGCTCGCTGCGCGCGTGGCCGCGGCGGGCGGCTCCGCGTAGCGTGCGCCGGGCGCGGGTGTGGCATCGAGTCGAGTCTCGAAGTCGTGCAGCGTGCTCGCATCGCTCCACAGGGCTGCGCCGTCCGGGGACACCGGCGCAACGTACGCCGTCTCCCGCCATTCATCGACGCCTGCCTTCGCGTCGACGAAGTGCAGGCGCGCGAGACCCGCGATTCTCGCCTGATAGAACGGGGGTTGCGCGATCGTGCCGACCGGCTTGAGAAACTGCTCCGTGATGTCACCGCCGATGGGCGGGCGCGAGCTCGCGGCCGCGGAGGCCGGCCCCGCGTGTGGCGCAGGAGGTGCCGGTGCCGAACCCGCCCTTTGGCGGCGCGCCGACATGAGTGTGCGGATCTCCGCGAGCGTGAGCGGTCCGCGCAGGTAGGAAAGAGCCCAGCGGCTCTGAAACAGCACCGGCCGATCGTCGTGGACGTTGCGCATGAGGAATACGCGACTCGTCAGGTTTGAGAGCAGTCGATCGATGGCGCTGCGATCGAGGTTTGCCGCGGCGCCGGTCAGCGCGCTCTCGAGCCCCTCGATCACGCGCATCTTGTCGCGCTCGGTCTGCAGGCGACCGATCAACCACGTGCCGGCGTTTGCCAGTCCCTTGTAGTCGAGATCGACCGGGTTCTGTGTGGCGAGCACCACGCCCAAACCGAACGCACGGGCCTGCTTGAGCAGTGTGAGCATCGGCGTCTTGGAGGGCGGCTGCGCGCTCGGCGGGAAGTAGCCGAAGATTTCGTCCATGTAGAGGAGCGCGCGCAGGCTCGAGGTGCCCGACTGATTGCGCATCCAGGCGATCACCTCGTTGAGCAACAGCGTCACGAAGAACATGCGCTCGGCATCGTTGAGATGCGCGATCGACAGGACCGCGAGCCGCGGCTTGCCCTCAGGCGTGAAGAGCAAGCGCTGAATGTCGAGCGGCTCGCCGCTCATCCACGCGGAGAATCCGGGCGAGGCGAGCAGGTTATTCACGGCCAGCGCGAGCGCCATGCGCTCGCGCGCCGGATAGAAGCTCTCGAGATCGAAGACGCCGACCTTGTCGAACGGCGGCTTCTGGATGGCGCTGATGATGGCCGGCAGGTCGAGCGCGCGGCCGGCGCGCCACGCGTGATCGAAAACATTCGCGAGCAGGATGTGCTCGCGGCTCTTGAGTGGATCGGCGTCGATGCCGAGCAGGCCGAGGAGACCGGAAACCGCTGAGCCGATGCGATCGCGCAGCGCGCCGCCATCCGTCGCGACCGCGCCGGTCGGCGGGCCGAAGGATTGCAGCACCGACAACGGCAGGCCGGCGTCACTACCTGGCGTATAGATCGCGATGTCTACGGCATCGCGAAAGCGTGCGATGCGCGCGGGCTCCTCTCCCCACTGCGCCAACCCGGCACGCCAGGTGTCGGCGGTCTTCGCCGCGTACTCATCGAGGCTCAGGCCCTTGCGTTGCGCCTCGCCCGCGTCGACCCACGGACGGAAATCCGCGGGCGTGAGCTCCGGGAACGTGAGCAGCATATTGCCGAGGTCACCCTTGGGATCGATCGCGATCGCGGGAATGCCGTCGATCGCGGCTTCTTCCAGCAGGGCGACGCAAAGACCGGTCTTGCCGCTGCCCGTCATGCCCACGCACACGGCGTGCGTCGTGAGATCCCGCGAGTCGTACAGGATCGGCTCTGTTCCTGGAGCGTGCGTGGCGGGATCGAGCTCGCGACCGAGATAGAACACTCCGAGCTTTTCGAAATCCGCCATGCCCTGCGACCCTCGTGCTTGTTATCGGGTCCGTCTTCGATTGACGACACTAGTCACTGCGGCGCGGGGAGTCCAGCGCGGCTGTAATTTCTACTGGCGGCGGAACCAAAAGTGCGATGCGCGGTTCTAGGCGACGTGTCCTCAAGAAGGACGAGTCTCGAGTTGGCGACAGCGCCACGCAGGAGGTGCGAATGAACAAGTCTTTGGTCATGGGCTTGGTGATCGGCGCCGTGGTCGTGACGGCCGGCGGTGCGATCGCGATGCTCGAGCGCAATCCGCGTTCCGCCGAGGTGATCGATGTCGAGCCCGTTACGCGCACCGTGCAGGTGCCGCGCGAGGTGTGCGGCGAAGAGGCGGTCACGCGCCAGGCGCCGGTCAAGGACGAGCACCAGGTCGCGGGCACCGTGGTCGGTGCCGTGGTTGGCGGCGTGCTCGGCAACCAGGTCGGCAGTGGCCGCGGCAAGGATGCAGCGACCGTCGCCGGTGCCGCGGCGGGTGGCTACGCCGGCAACAAGGTCCAGGAGAAAATGCAGAAGGGCAACACCACGACCAGCAACGAGCGGGTCTGTCGCACCGTCTATGACTCGAAGGAAGAGACGGTCGGGTACGACGTTCGCTACCGCCTCGGGGACAAGGAAGACGTGGTGCGCATGGATCACGATCCCGGCGAGCGCATCCCGGTGAAGGATGGCGAGCTGGTGCTGGCCGAAACCGACACCGCTTCCAGGTCCTGACGACGGCATCGAACTGGAGCCGGGCTGCTCGCGAGCGGTCCGGCTCCGTCTTTTTGGCGCTTCGCCGGGCGGCCCGGTTTTGATTAGGCTATGTCATTGGCGCGCACGATTCCGGAGTCATGCCATGGCCTTGGTCGAGTGGAACATGCAAAGGCGCACGGCGTCGTGCCCTGAAGTCGTATCGCCGTGAGCAGCACCGCCCTCGAAACAGCCCTGAAGCACGATCGTTGGCTGACGGCGGCCGCGTTGTTGCTCGCCATACTCCTGTCATGGGCGTGGATCGTGCCGATGGCGCTCGATATGTACGGCTCGATGCGCGGCTCGGCGGCGTGGATGATGACCACGCACTGGGACGTGCGCCATCTCGCGCTGCTGTTCGCGATGTGGGCGGTGATGATGGTGGGCATGATGCTGCCCTCCGCCGCGCCGACGCTGCTGCTGTATGCGGCCGTGCTGCGCAAGAGTGGCGCCGCGGGATCGGTGCCGCTGCGCGTCTACGCGTTCGCCGCGGGGTATCTCGTGATCTGGACGCTGTTCAGCCTGCTGGCCACCGTCCTGCAGCGCGTCCTGAGCCAAGCGCTCGTGCTCTCTCCCATGATGGAGCTCGAGAACCGCGCCTGGGCTGGCGGGCTGCTCGTGCTCGCCGGCGTGTACCAGTTCACCGCGCTCAAGCGGGCCTGTCTGGCGTCGTGTCGCTCGCCGGTCGAATTCATCACGCGCAACTGGAAGCCGGGCGGCGGCGGCGCATTGCGCATGGGAATTGGGCACGGCCTCTATTGCCTCGGATGCTGCTGGGCGCTGATGCTGCTGCTGTTCGTCGGCGGGGTGATGAACTTGTGGGTGATCGCGGCCATCACGCTGTTCGTTCTGCTGGAGAAGGCCGCACCCCTCGGCGCGCAAGGCGGACGGCTGAGCGGCGCGCTCCTGGTGCTGCTCGGACTCTGGGTGTTGCTGCGTTAGCGGTAGCCGCGCGCCTGCAGCTCGAAGAGCCGCGCGTACCGCCCACCGAGTGCGAGCAGCTCCTCGTGACTGCCGCGCTCGACGATACGTCCCTCCTCGAGCACCACGATCTGGTCTGCCATGCGCACGGTCGAGAAGCGGTGCGAGATCAGGATCGCGATGCGGTCGCGCGTGAGCGAGCGGAAATGCTCGAACACGGTCGCTTCCGCCGCTGCATCGATGGAAGCGGTCGGCTCGTCGAGCACCAGGATGTCGGCCTGCGTCCGCATGAACGCGCGCGACAGCGCGATCTTCTGCCACTGGCCTCCGGAGAGTTCGCGACCGTCCTTGAACCAGCGTCCGAGCTGCGTGTAGAAGCCTGACGGCAACTCGCGCACGAACGGCGTCGCCATGCCCTTGTCCGCGGCCTCCTGCCAGCGCGCTTCGTCGTCGAAGTCGCGCACGTCACCGGCGCCGACGTTTTCACCCACGAGCAGCTGATAGCGCGCGAAGTCCTGGAAGATCACGCCGATCCGCCGCTGCAGCGCGTCCTTGTCCCACTCTTGCAGATCCTGGCCGTCGAGCAGGATGCGCCCCGAACTCGGCTGGTAGAGCCGCGTCAGCAGCTTGATGAGCGTGGTCTTGCCCGAGCCGTTCTCGCCCACGAGTGCGAGGCTCTCGCCCGGACGGATGTGCAACGACACGTCTTCGAGCGCGGGCTGGTCCGCGTCGGGATAGATGAAGGTCACGTGCTCGAAGCGAATGCCGTCGCCCGGATCGGGTCCGCGGACGAGCTCGCCGCGCGGTGGCGCGACCGGTTGCTCGAGATACTCGTAGAGCGTCGACAGGTACAGGTTGTCCTCGTACATGCCGCCGATCGCCGAGAGGCTCGCGGACACCGCCGCCTGGCCCTGGCGGAAGAGCATCAGGTACATCGTCATCTGCCCGAGCGTGATCGCGCCCTGCACGGTTTCGACGGCGATCCAGGCGTAGCCGCCGTAGAGGGCCGCCGTGCCGATGAGGCCCATGGCAAAACCCCACGAGTCGCGCCGGATGGTGAGATCGCGATCCGCCGAATAGAGCCGCTGGAAGATGTCGCGATAGCGACCGAGCAGCAACGGCCCGAGTTCGAAGAGCTTCACTTCCTTGGCATGATCCTCGCGCGCGAGCACGGTTTCGAGATACATCTGCATGCGCGACTCGGGCGAGCGCCAGCGGAAGAGGCGAAACGCGTCGCCGGAGAATTTCGCCTCGGCGATGAACGCCGGCAGTCCCGCCACCAGCAGCACCACCACGGCCCAGTGCGAGAACTGCACCAGCAACGCCGCGTAGGTCACGAGCGACACCGCGTTCTGTGCCAGCCCAAAGGTGCGCATCACCAGGCTCAATGGGCGGCTCGATGCCTCGCGCCGCGCGCGCGTCAGCTTGTCGTAGAACTCGCTGTCCTCGAACTGGCTGAGCTCGAGCGTCAGCGCTTTCTCGAGGATCATCACGTTGACGCGCTGACCGAGCAGCGCGCGCAGCAGTGACTGGCAAAGCGAGATCGCTCTCTGGGTGGCCGCGATGGCCGCGACCACGAGCGCTTCGAGTGCCACGAACTGCAGCACGGGCCGATACACCGCGTCGCCCGCCTCGCCGTAAGCACGGATCGCGGCCACCACGCTGTCGACGATCAGCGCCCCGACATACGCCACGGCAGCGGGCAGCGCGCCCGCGAGGAGCGTGAGCAGCGCCAGCGCCACGGTCAGGCGGCGGCTCGTGGTCCACACCAGCTCCAGGGCGCGCCGGCTATAGCGGAACACACCGAAAAAGCCGCGCGCGACTGCAGCCTGGGTGTTACCCGCGTACAGATCCGGGGTCAGGGGCGCCGTGCGTCTCATGCGCAGCACAGGGCCGATGCGCGGTTCCGGGGCACCTCGGAAATGGACCGCGATGAGACCTGCGTGACGAATCGGCCGTCTTGTTGCATTGCAGAATTGCCTTTCAGATCAAGCAGGACTATCAATATCCTACAGGGCCACTGCATGCAGACTTGCACGCAGCGCGTGGCCGGAGTGCCTGGATGAGCGGCCCGAAGCCAAAGTCACCGGAAAATACACCGCCGAACGACGAGCAGAGCGCGAGCCAGGCGCCCGCCGACAAGAAGTCGGGGCGCGTGACGTTCGACGCGCGCGGCAATGCCGTTTGGGAATGGGCCATGTCCACCGGCATCTTCGGGCGCGACGTCGACAGCGAGCGCCTGAAGAAACTCGAAGCCCCCGATCTCAAGATCGCGGAGGACACTACGCGCAAGGGCGGCAAGTCGTTTGGCACGTCAGTCGACCAGCGCGGACCCGGATTCGATCCCTACAACACCCATTCGATCACCGGCGCGAAGCCCGACACCAGCAAGGACCTGGGTCGAGACCCGTACAACACGGCCGGGTCGGCGAGCAAGGCGAGCAGTCAACGTGGCGGCAAGCCGACGGATCTCAAGCGTCTGAGCGATTGGATCAAGCGCCAGCGCGAGCTCCAGAAAAAGGACGACGAGTGACCTGCGCGGTCGGCGACCGCGCCTCAATCCTTGGCGGCCCCGGTGAGCTTGCGGCGATGCTTGCGAGTGAGCTCCATGAACCGCGGCGTGTACCCCGCATCCTCGTAGATCGGGTCGCCGTGTTCGTCCTTTGAGATCACCTTGTTGCCGCGCACGTAGGGCATCGACGCGGCGAGCTCGGTGAGCGCCGTCGACAGCAGGTCGCTCACGATCTGTTCCCTGGTGAACGCCGGAAAGAGCTCCGCGAGCGCATGCAGGCGGGCCGCGTCATCGAGCGGCAAGCGCACCGCGTACTCGGCCACGGTCAGCGGCGGGGCTTCGCGTTGCTGCCAGCGGTCGACGAGACTCCTGAATGACACGATCGGGCTCCGTATAAGGCCGTGATTGGACGGCGATTATACCCGCGCGCCCAACCATAGCCGTGCGCTTGGCACCCATAACCACGCGCTATTTACGCGGCGCACCCGAGCCTGAATATAGTGCGACGCGATGTACCGCTACGACGCCATCGACCAGGCCCTCGTGGACGAGCGGGTCGCGCAGTTCCGCGACCAGACGCGCCGTTTCCTCGCGGGCGAGCTGAGCGAGGACGAATTCAAGCCCTTGCGCCTGCGCAATGGCCTGTACGTCCAGCGCTTCGCGCCGATGCTGCGCATCGCGATCCCGTACGGGCTGCTGTCGTCGCGACAGTTGCGCACGCTCGCGCACATCGGGCGCCGCTACGACCGCGGCTTCGGCCATTTCACCACGCGACAGAACTTGCAGTTCAACTGGCCGAAGCTCGAGGACGTGCCCGACATCCTGGCCGAGCTCGCGCAAGTGCAGATGCACGCGCTGCAGACGAGCGGCAACTGCGTACGCAACGTCACCGCGGATCATCTCGCCGGCGTCACACCGGACGAGATCGACGATCCGCGTCCTTACGCCGAGATCGTGCGCCAGTGGGCGACGCTGCACCCGGAATTCTCCTACCTGCCGCGCAAGTTCAAGATCGCGGTCACCGGTGCCGCGGTGGACCGTGCCGCTTCGCAGGTGCACGACATCGGATTGCACTTGAAGCGCGACGCGGCGGGCGAGATCGGGTTCGAGGTGCTGGTGGGCGGCGGCTTGGGCCGCACGCCCATGCTCGGTCACGTGATCCGCGAGTTCCTGCCGCGCGAGCACCTGCTCTCGTACCTGGAAGCGATCCTGCGGATCTACAACCTCATCGGGCGGCGCGACAACCTCAACAAGGCGCGCATCAAGATCGTGGTCAAGACGCTCGGCATCGCGGAGTTTCGCCGGCGCGTCGAGGAGGAGTGGGCGACGCTGCGCGAGTCGGCGCTCAAGCTCGATCTCGATGCGGTCGAGCGCGTGCGGGCGCATTTCACGCCGCCGCACTACGAAATGCTCGCTGACCTCGACGTCACGGCGGGACGTGACAGCGCCTTCAAGGCATGGATCCGCTACAACACGCGCGCGCACAAGGTGCCGGGATATCGCGTGGCGTTCGTTTCGCTCAAGACTCACGGCGAAGCGCCCGGCGACATGACCTCGGAACAGATGGACCACGTCGCGGACCTCGCGGATCGCTACAGCTTCGGGTTCATCCGCGCGACGCACGACCAGAACCTGCTGCTCGCGGACGTGCGCCAGGCCGACCTCTACGAGTTGTGGCGCGGGCTGGTCGCGCAGAATCTCGCCACGCCCAACATCGGCACGCTCACCGACATGATCTGCTGCCCCGGACTGGACTTCTGCTCACTCGCCAATGCGACCTCGATCCCCGTCGCCAAGCAGATCCAGGCGCATTTCGCCGATCTCGATTACCTCTACGACCTGGGGCCGATCGAGATCAAGATGTCCGGCTGCATGAACGCCTGCGGCCATCACCACGTCGGCCACATCGGCATTCTCGGCGTCGACAAGCGCGGCGAGGAGTGGTACCAGATCACGATCGGCGGATCCGCGCGCGAAGACGCGGCGCTCGGCGAAGTCATCGGACCGTCCGTGCCACAAGCCGCGGTCGCCGACACGATCCAGAAGCTCGTCGATGTCTACGTCGAGGAGCGCATCGAGGAGGAGCGTTTCATCGATACGGTGCGGCGCATCGGCATCGAGCCGTTCCAGCTCAGGGTTTATGGCGAACGTGCGCAACATCATTCGGCGGCGTGAGATCGTCGCCGACGACTGGCGCTACCCGGAGGAGGATCCGGCGGGCGAAGCGCGCGCGTTGATCCTGCCGCTCGCGCGCTGGCACGAAGAACGCTCGCAATGGTGGCTGTGGGCCGGTCGCCTGGGCGTGCGCATCGCGCCCGCCGATCGCGTCGAGCTGCTGCGCCCCGATCTCACGCGCCTGTCGCTGATCGCCATCGAGTTCACCAGCCCCTCGGAAGGCCGCGGCTACAGCCAGGGCCGCATACTGCGCGATCGCCTTGGATTCGCGGGCGAGCTGCGTGCGGTGGGCTACGTGAAGCGTGATCAACTCTTCTTCCTCGCACGTTGTGGATTCGATGCCTTCGAGCTTTCGCCGGGCGTCGATCCGCAGTCAGTACTCACTGCGTTCGACGACTTCGACGTTTCCTACCAGCCGGCCACGACGCCGACGCGCGAACAGCGGCACTTTTACGTGCACGGCCGTTAGCGCGCCGTAAGCCGCCATCGGGCCTGCAGAGCACTTCGCGGAGCGGTGCGGCGAGGCCTGTCTGCCTTCGCCGGTACCCATGTAACAACGAATCCGCGAGTTGTAATGCCTACACCTGAACGCGCGCCCACCGTGTCGCTGAGAGCGGACGGAGAGCGCGCCGTGGCGCGACCGTGACGTTGGCGCCACAACCCGCATATCGCCTTGAACCTGCTAGCACGCGCGCACGCATGGCCGGCGCGTGTGCCTGTCCCGCCAGCGGGGGCTGGCCTGTCGCTTGCATGGCTATCGCATCGACAAACCATGCGAAGCGCATCGACCGGGTGCGCGTCGCATCGATACAACCTGCGCATGGAGTGACGGCAATGAGGACGTTGTGCGAATCGCCTAGGGACGGGCTGCTGCGACGTGTGCGCCCGCGTGTTCTGCTCGTACTGTTCGGGATGACGCTGGCCGCCTGCGGCGGCGGCGGCGGCGGTGGAGACAACATTGCCACTCCGCCCCCGCCCCCACCTCCGCCACCGGGAGCGACCGTGCCGCCGTTGTCATCGACCGTCCTCGATGTGACCAATGGCCAGCAGGTCGGCGCAACACACTGGGCCAACGGCCCCACTTCCACCGGCGGACAGGGACAGCCGGTTGCGGGACTCGACTGCATGCCCACGGCCTCGGTACCGAACACTTACCACGTTCATACCCATCTCTCCGTGTTTCTGAATGGGCAACAGCTGAGCATTCCCGCAGGCATCGGCCTCGCCCAGCCAAACACGCCCTCGGAATGCATGTACCAGCTGCACACCCATAGCCTGAATGGCCTGCTCCATGTGCACGCGACGGCTCCCGGAACGTTCACGTTGGGGCAGATCTTCCAGATCTGGGGACAGCCGCTCTCGAGCACCGACATTGCCGGCCTGCTCGGCATGCCAGTGAGGGTCTTCATCGTCGACAACGGGGTCGTGACCGAGAACACCGGCGACTGGTCGGCGATCGAGCTGACCTCGCATCGAACCATCACGATCCAAGTGGGCACCGACATCACTGAGGTTCCCAATATCACCTGGACCGGAACCTGAGCGCTCTCTGCGCGCAGTCCGGGGACGCACCGTCAGAGGAGCAAAGCGATGAGCACAACTGGTGAACTGCCTAGGGACGGGCTGCGGCGCGTGCGACCGCAACTCTCATGGATGCTGCTCGGAGTCGCGCTGGCATTGGCCGGCTGCGGCGGCGGCGGATCCGATAATAACCTGGCCGCGCCCCCGCCCCCGCCGCCTCCTCCGCCTGCGGTGATACCGCCGGTGTCCTCAACCGTCATCGACGTCGAAGACGGGCACAGGGTGGGCGATGAGCACTGGCCGCCGGGCAACAGCTCGACCGGCGGACAGGGACAACCGATCGGGACGATGGAATGCCTGGCTTCCCAGCCAATCGCCTTCCACGTCCATACGCACGTCGCGATATTCCTGAACGGGCAGCAACTCGCGATCCCGACCCGGCTCGGATTCGTCACGGGAACCTCGAACGATTGCCACTACCCGCTCCACACGCATGACTGGTCAGGTGTGATCCACGTTCACGCGAGCGCCCCGACCACGTTCACGCTCGGACAGGTGTTCGCCACCTGGGGACAGCCGCTCTCGAGCACCGACGTGGCCGGCCTGGTCGGCATGCCTGTGAGAGTGTTCGTCACCGACAACGGCGTGGCGACCGAGAACACCGGGGATTGGAGCGCGATCGAGTTGACCTCGCATCGCCATATCACGATTCAGGTGGGCACGGACATTACGGAGATCCCCCAGTACACCTGGTTGGGACCGTAGTCACTGTGGCGTGAGCCGCGACGGCGGCTCGCGCTACGCCCTGAACGCGAGCGCGTCGGTCGAGGGATCGGCCGACGGCGCTCTTCTTTTAGCGCAGCGGCAATTCGCTCTCCGCGAACAGCTTGTCCACGTCCTCGTGGCTGGACATGGATTGCGCGCGATCGATCAGCCGGCGATCGAGATGCGGCGCGAACAGCTGCATGAACTCGTACATGAACTTGCGGATCAGCAGCCCGCGTGCAAATCCAATCCAGGTGACGTGAGCCGGGAACAGGTGCGAGGCGTCGATCGTGACGAGATCGCGGTCCTCCTCCGCCTCGATCGCCATGCTCGCGACGATCCCGACACCCAGCCCGAGCCGCACGTAGGTCTTGATGACGTCGGCGTCGCGTGCGGTCAGCACCACATCGGGCACCAGGCTGGCGCGCGCGAAAATCTCGTTGAGGGATGACGGCCCGGTAAATCCGAACACGTAAGTGACGATCGGATGCTCCGCGATCTCCTTGAGCGTCAGCTTCTCCACCGCCGCGAGCTCGTGGCCGCGCGGGACCACTACGCAGCGATGCCATCGATAGCACGGTAGCAGCACCATGTCGGCGAACAATTGCTGCGAGCCCGTGGCGATCGCAAAGTCAATGCGCTCGAGCATCGCCATCTCGGCGATCTGTTCGGACGTGCCCTGGTGCAGGTGCAGGCGGATCTCGGGGTAACGCTCGCGGAAAGTCTTGATGACGCCCGGCAGCACGTAGCGGGCCTGGGTGTGCGTGGTGCCGATCGAGAGCGCGCCGCGCGCCTCGTCACGCAGCTCCTCCGAGAGGCTCTTGATGCTGTGAACTTCGCGCAGGATGCGCAGCGCCCGCTCGATCACCTGCTCGCCGGCCGGCGTGATCTGCGTGAGGTTGCGCCCGTCGCGCGCGAAGATCTGGAAGCCGAGCTCGTCCTCGAGGAGCTTGAGCTGCTTGCTGACGCCGGGCTGGGAGGTGTGCAGCTTCTGGGCGGCGGCAGTGATGTTGAGTCCGTTCTGGGCGACCGCCGCGAGGTAGCGCAGTTGGTGGAGCTTCATGGGCCCCAGACTCTATGCAATTCCTCGCGGCAACTGAAGCGTTGTGTGGAATTCGGCGGCGCGCAGCAGCGCGCGCGTACGACAGGCGGCACGGGCGAGCTCGAGCTGGCGCGCGCGCCGATCCTCCTGCGCGAGGCGCAGGTCGAACAAGTCATCGAGGGTGAGCAGGCCACGCAGCTCCGCCCAGCGGCCGGCATCGGCCCGGCGGCACCCCAGGTGTATGACCCGCAGCGCCGGACGGGAGCCGAGCAGCGCCAGCCAGCGCGCGTCGAGCTCGGGATGGCGCGGCACGCACAGCAGGACGTGATCCGCCCAATCGACGGCGGCTTCGGCTTCGGCTGCGTCAAACACACGCCGCACGCACTCCGGCGCCGCACTGGGACGGCTGCGGTTGAGGATCGCGAGCTCGTACCCCGTGAGCATGGGTGCGACCGAGCGGGCCAGCTCGCCGTTACCGACGATGAGCACCCGCTTGCCAGGTGCCTGGCGCAGCAACTTCCGCGCCAGGGTTCCGTAGGAATTTCCGCCGATATCCTGCAGGAAGCGCGTGCGAATGGCGCGCGTATCGGCGAACAAGGCGTCGATCAGTTCGCCAAAGTCGCTGTGGGCGTCATCCGGGAAGCGTTGCAGATGCTCGCGCCAGGCGGCACGCAACTGACCGAACACGTTGGTCTCACCGGGGATCGCGCTGCGCAGACCGGTCGCGATCTCGAGTAGCACGCAGTAACCCTCGACGCCGCGATGTAGCTCGAGGCCTGCGTCGTCGGGCAGCTCGGCGGGCGCCGTAAAGTGAACATCGATCTCGCGCTGGCACGTGCTCAGGCGAAATACCCGGGCGCAGGCGGTCAGGAGGGCTCCCGGCCCACCCTGACCGGCGCGGTGAGAAACCAGCAATTGCTCGAGGTTCAAGCGCCCTCGCGCGGTGAATGGAGCTTCCGGACACGTTAGCGGGCGACTCCGGGGCGTCCAAATAACCAATCTCTCGGTGCTCATGCCCGGCGGTTATCGCCGTCGGTGGCTCATAACCATGCTGCATTTCCCAAGAATCAATGATTCGTTTGGAGCCATTGGACGCATTGCTAGAGTCCGACGGCACCCGGATTTTGTCGGAGCCGTCCGCCCATGACGCAGAATCTCAGCCCGGAACTCGAAAGCAAATCGCAGGCTGCGCGCGCGCTCCTGCGCCAGACGGTCGCGGATTTCGGCAGTGTCACGCATGCGAGCAGCCTCGGCGTCGAGGCGATGGTGCTCACGGACATCATCTGGACGCATGTGCCCGAGATCCAGATCTTCAGCGTCGACACCGGGCGGCTGCCCGAGGAGACACATGCGCTGCTCGATCGCGTGCAGCGTCGCTACGGGCGACAGATCCAGGTGTTCTATCCCGACGCGCAGCGCCTCGAGCAGTACGTCGGGCGCCATGGCATCAATGGTTTCTACAACGGACTCGACGAGCGCCTGAGCTGTTGCTCGATCCGCAAGATCGAGCCGTTCAAGCGCGCCATCGCGGGCCACAAGGCCTGGGTGACGGGTGTGCGTCGCGAGCAGTCGGCGACTCGCGCCCTGGGCGCGCCGGTCGAGTGGGACACGCAGTACGGCCTGTACAAGGTGAGCCCGCTGCTCGACTGGACGGAGCGCGAGGTGTGGGAGTACGTGCGGACTCTCAAGCTGCCGTACAACGCGCTGCACGATCGCCGGTACCCGAGCATCGGGTGCGCGCCGTGCACGCGGCCGATCGAGCCCGGACAGGATGCGCGCGCCGGTCGATGGTGGTGGGAGAACCCGGATTCGCGCGAATGCGGTCTGCACCCGCGCATCCGCGTGGTCGCGAGCCCGGCGAGCTGAGCCGTGGACTTCCTGCCCCTGTTTCTCAACGTGCGCGATCGCCCGGCCGTCGTCGTCGGTGGCGGCGCGGTCGCGCTGCGCAAGGCTGAGTTGCTGGTCCGCTGTGGCGCGCGCGTGACGCTCGTCGCCCCACAGCTCACAGTCGAGTTCGCGCCGCTCCTGGCGAGCGGACGTGTCGAGCATCGCGCCACGGCTTTCGCACCCGCCGCACTCGACGGTGCGGCCGTGGTGATCGCCGCGACCGACCAGGCTTCCGTCAATGCGGCGGTGGCGCAGGGCGCGCGGGCGCGCAACATCCCGGTGAATGTCGTCGACGATCTGAAAGAGTCCTCGTTCATAGTGCCGGCAATCGTCGATCGCGACCCGGTGATCGTGGCCGTGGGCACGAGCGGCAACGCGCCGGTGCTGGCGCGTTACGTGCGCGAGCGCATCGAAGCGCTGTTGCCGCCGCAACTCGGAAGGCTCGCGGCGCTGGCGGGACGCTGGCGGCGACGGGTCGCGAAGACTCTCGGCTCGGTGCTCGAGCGACGACGATTCTGGGAACGCGTATTTTCAGGCCCGTTCGCGACGCAGGTGTTCGCCGGTCACGAGCAGCAGGCCGAGCTCGAATTGCGCCGTGAGCTCAAGCGCGCGTCCACGGCGCGCAGCAGTGGCATCGGTGAGGTCTACATCGTTGGAGCCGGACCGGGCGATCCAGATCTGCTTACCCTGAAAGCCGCTCGCCTGCTGCAACAGGCGGACGTCGTGCTCTACGACCGGCTCATCTCGGAAGCGGTTCTGGATCGCGCGCGGCGCGACGCCGAGCGCATCTATGTCGGCAAGGAGGCTGGCCGGCACCACGTGACGCAGGAGCAGACGATCGCGCTCATGATCGAGCTTGCACTCGAGGGCAAGCGTGTCTGCCGCCTGAAGGGCGGCGACCCGTTCGTCTTCGGCCGCGGCGGCGAGGAACTGCAGGCGCTGGTCGCCCACCGCATTCCCGTGACGGTCGTGCCCGGCATCACCGCGGCCCTGGGCGCCGCCGCGTATGCAGGGATTCCGCTCACGCATCGCGATCACGCCCATTCCGTCACGTTTGCGACCGGCCATGCGCGCGAAGGCGCAGCGCACCCCGACTGGCGCGAGCTCGCACGCCCGGGCCAGACCGTCGTGTTCTACATGGGTCTCACACAGCTGCCGACGATCGCGGCAGCGCTGGTCGCCGCCGGCGCCGCAACGGATCTTCCCGCGGCCGTGGTCGAGCAGGCGACCTTGCCCGATCAACGAGTGATCGCCGGCACTCTCGCCGATCTCGCGGAGCGAGTGGCCGCCGCGCAGGTGCGCTCGCCCGCGTTGCTGATCGTAGGTGAGGTCGTGGCGCTGTATGCGGCGTCGGCGGGGGTGAAGGAAGAATCCCGTCCTGCTCTCCCGCTCGCCGGAAAGGGCCGGGCTGAGCGCGACCAGGTGAAGCTCGCGTGACCATTCTCGACGGCTTCAGCGGTTCGATCGGCAATACCCCGCTCATCCGGCTCAACAGCCTGAGCCGCGAGACGGGCTGCGAAATCCTGGGCAAGGCCGAGTTTCTCAATCCGGGCGGTTCAGTGAAGGATCGGGCCGCGCGCGCGATCATCGAGGATGCCGAACGCCGCGGGACACTCAAGCCCGGCGGCACGGTGGTCGAGGGCACGGCAGGCAACACCGGCATCGGCCTGGCGCATGTCTGCAACGCGCGCGGCTATCGTTGCGTGATCGTGATGCCGGACAACCAGTCGCCGGAGAAGTACCAGCTCATCGAGGCGCTCGGCGCGGAGGTGCGCGCGGTCAAGGCTGTGCCCTACAGCGACGCGAATCATTACCAGAAAGTGGCGGCGCGAACCGCCGCAGAAATTCCCGGCGCCATCTGGGCGAACCAGTTCGACAACACTGCGAACGCGCGCACGCACTTCGAGACCACGGGTCCCGAGATCTGGGCCCAGACCGAGGGCCGCATCGATGCGTTCGTCGTTTCCAGCGGCACCGGCGGGACGCTCGCGGGTGTCTCGCGCTATCTGAAGGCACAGAACGACAAGGTGCGCACCGTGCTCGCCGACCCACCGGGCAGCAGCCTGTACGAGTACGTGCGCAACGGCGTGCTCAAGCCCACGGGCACCAGTTCCATTACCGAGGGCATCGGCATCGGCCGCGTCACCGAGAATTTCGCCACCGCCAGGGTGGACGAGGCGCTGCACATCGAAGATGCCGAGTCCGTGCACTTCGTCTATCGGATGCTCAACGAGGAAGGCCTGTTTCTCGGCAGCACCAGCGGCATCAACGTCGCCGCCGCCGTGCGGGTCGCGCGTGCCCTGGGTCCCGGCCATCGCGTCGTGACCGTGCTGTGCGACGGCGGCGCGAAGTACCTGTCGCGCCTCTTCAATCCCGCCTGGCTCGAGCAGAAGAACCTGGCCGAGGCCGCCGGCAAGCGCCCCGCCCTGCAGGCTCCGAGGAACGTCCTTGTCGCGTGACACCGCGCTCGCGTTGATCGATGGCCCGGCGATCGACACCGACGTGGTGATCGTCGGCGCGGGCCCGGTCGGCCTGTTCCAGGTATTCGAGCTCGGATTGCTCGGGCTCAAGGCGCACGTCGTCGATTCGCTACCCGTGGCGGGTGGCCAGTGCATCGAGCTCTATCCCGACAAGCCCATTTATGACATTCCCGCGGTCCCGGTGTGCACCGGCCGCGAGCTCATCGAGCGCCTGCTCGAACAGATCCGCCCGTTCGAGGCGGGCTTGCACCTCGGCCAGGAAGTGACCGAAGTGCACCGTCGCGAAGACGGGCGCTTCCATGTCGCGACCGGTCGTGGCACGCACTTTCGCGCCGGCGCCATCGTGATCGCGGGCGGCGTGGGCTCCTTCCAGGCGCGCCGGCTCGCTGTCGAGGGTGCCGAGCGCCACGAGGGCAGCTCGATTCACTACCGCGTCAAGGACGCGGCCGCGTTCGACGACCAGGATCTGCTCATCCTGGGTGGCGGCGATTCGGCGCTCGATTGGACGCTCACGCTGGTCGAGCGCGCGCGCTCCGTGGTGCTGGTGCATCGGCGGCCGGAATTTCGCGCGGCCCCCGCATCGGTCGAGCGCCTGTTCGCAATGCGCGATGCGGGACTGCTCGACTATCTCGAAGGCCAGGTGCAGGCGCTCACCGAGTCCGACGGTCGACTGGCGGGCGCAGCCATCCGTTGCAGCGACGGCGTCACGCGACGGGTGAGCGCGGGGCAGCTGTTGGTGTTCTTCGGGCTGCAACCGAAGCTCGGGCCGATCGCCGAGTGGGGGCTCGAGCTCAATCGGCGCACCGTGCGGGTCGATCCAGAACGGTTCGCAACCAACGTGCCTGGCATCTTCGCGGTGGGCGACATCAACGATTACCCCGGCAAGAAGAAACTCATCCTGAGCGGCTTTCACGAGACCGCGCTCGCGGCCTTCGCGATCCAGGCGCACCTGCAGCCGGGGAAGAAAGTTCACCTGCAGTACACCACCACCAGCCCGATCATGCATCGGCGCCTGGGCGTCGCGCCGCCGAGCGCCGAGTCGGAAGAGGCGCTGCGGCGGTCCGGCACCGCCTAGTTGCCCTGACGGGTGAGGGGTTGCCGCCCGCCGTGCTACCTTAAAGCCGGCGACACAACAAACCCGCGCCAACCCTCGGGAGAATTGTCATGGAACAAACCGCAAGTTCCACCCCTTCCACCATGCCCAGCAAGGACCAGCGCAACTGGGCGATGTTCGCGCACCTGAGCGCACTGCTGGTCTATCCCACGCTCATCGGCGGTATCGTCGGGCCGCTCGTCATCTGGCTCTTGCGGCGCGATGACATGCCGTTTGCCGCGGACCAGGCGAAGGAGACGCTGAATTTTCAGATCACGGTGTACCTGGCCGGCCTGGTGTGCGGCATCCTGATGCTGCTCGTCATCGGTTTTTTCCTCGCGTTCCTGCTCGTCATTGCGCACATCGTGCTCACGATCGTCGCGGCGATCAAGGCGAGCGAGGGCGTGGCCTATCGCTATCCTTTCAACCTGCGGCTGATCAGCTGAGAGGTCCGTTCGCGGATCGATGTACGTCCCGGAGCACTTCAATCCGAGCGACCTTGCCCGTCTGGATTGGCTTGCCGCGCACGATGCCTTCGGCACGCTGATCTCGAGCGTCGCAGGCGCGCCGTTCGCGTCACATCTGCCGGTGCTCTACGCACGCAGCGGCGAGCGCGTCACGCTCACTGGCCACTGGGCACGGCCCAACCCGCAGTGGCGCACCATCGAAGACCAGCGGGTGCTCTTTGTCTTTCATGGGCCGCACAGCTACATCTCGCCGCGCTGGTACGTGGAACCCAAGCGCCACGTTCCCACCTGGAATTACGCCGTGGCGCACGTATACGGCACGGTGCGCTTGATCCACGACCGCGGCGCTCTCGAGCAGATCGTGACGGCGCTCGCGAGGATCTATGAAGGCGAGGCGCGCGACGCCTGGCGCCTCGCGCAGGCGGACCCGGCGAATCTCGCGACGCTGCGCGGCATCGTGGGGTTCGAGCTCGGCGCGGATGAAGTGCAGCTCAAGTTCAAGCTCAACCAGAATCACCCGCGCGGCAACGTCGAAGGGGCCATCCGGGGCCTGCGCGCGCTGAACTCGCCGGATGCAGAAGCGACCGCCGCGCTCATGGAGAGCGCATTGGCGGCCAACCCCGACGGCAAGGAGCCGCGCCGCGATCCGTAGTCGCCTAGACCGACGAGTCGCGGTTCGAGATGATGTCGAGCCGCAGGTTGTAGAGCGCGATGAAAAGCGGAAACAGGTTGGCAAGGATGCCCACCGAGTCGTTCTTGCCGAAAATGAAGTAAGCGAGGAGCAACGCGCTCCCGGCCGCGCTCACGTACCAGAAGGTCCGCGGCAGCATCGGCCGGCCATGGCGTCGCGAAACATAGAGCTGGATGAACCAGCGACCCGCGAATAGCGCCACGCCCAGGTAGCCGATGAGCTTCCAGGGGGTGACCCCGACGCCCAGGAACTCGAACAGCACGGTTTTCACGGCCGGTCTCGCTTCTGATGAGCAGGGTGCGGCTTATAGCGAAGCGCCGAATAGGCGGCAACCCTGCGGCTCGAGCGCTTTCTTGACGCTCTCCGGAACGGCGGCGATACTGCACCGCTATGAGCACGCGCGTTCAGTTGAGGACTGCACAGGCCGGCTGGTGGTGGCGTCACTCTTAACGGAGTGGGCCGCCCGCGCGCGTAACGCATAGAACACCAAGGACCCATCTCCGTGATTTCCCGGGGATGGGTTTTTTGTTGCCCGCTCCCCGGGGATGGCCGGATACGAGGAGCACATGCAACCGCCGTTCGACATCGCAGCCGATCTCGACACGCCGGTCTCGGCCTATCTGAAGCTGAGGCCATTCAAGCCACGCTTCCTGCTCGAGAGCGTGGAAGGCGGAGAGCGGCTGGCGCGCTATTCCTTCATCGGTTTCGGTGACGCGCTCGAGGTGCGCCTCGACCGCGACGGTCTCGCGATCGGTGCGCGACGCGCGGCCAGACCCGCGGATCGTGCCGAGCTCCTCGCCGGGCTCAGAAGCGCGCTCGCGCAGGCGCCGGTCCCGAAGCCCGACCTGCCGGCCGTTCCGCTCGCCGGTGGCCTCGTCGGCGCCGCGAGTTACGACATCGTGCGTTTTTTCGAGAAGTTGAAGAGTACAAAGGGGGCGAGCGAGGAACCGGTCCCCGATGCGCACTTCGTGGCGCCACGCTCGCTGCTGGTCTTCGACCATCTGACCCGCGGCGTCGCGCTGCTACACGACGGCCCGGAGAGCGAGCGTCAGAGCCTGCGTCGGGAAGTGATCCGCGCATTGCGTGGCGCGGTGCCGGAGCCGCGCAACGGTGCGTCATTTGCGGCGCCCACCGCGAGCCTGAGCGAAGCGGAATTCGTCGAGCGGGTCAGGGCCGCGCAGGAATACATCGCCGCCGGCGACGTCTACCAGCTCGTGCTGTCGATCCGTTTCGCCGGCCGGCACTCGCTCGCACCGTTCGAGGTGTATCGGGCGCTGCGCCTCATCAATCCCTCGCCGTACATGTATTTCTGCGAGCTCGGCGGACTCACGGTGGTCGGCTCTTCGCCCGAGGCATTGGTGCGCCTGAACGGGCGACAAGCCTCGCTCCGTCCGATCGCGGGGACGCGCCCGCGCGGCGCCGGAGCGGAAGAGGATGCA
>DATFEQ010000099.1:0-2835 GCA_035250905.1 Steroidobacteraceae bacterium | reverse complement strand
AATCGCGCGCTGCTCCGGCTCACGGGCTACGAGCCCGCGGAACTGGTCGGTCGCCATGCCCGCATGCTGACGCTGTTCAGCGAGGCCCAGTACCGCGACGCCAAGGCCGAGATCGACCGGCGCCTCAAGGAGACGGACTTCTTCCAGCTCGACATCGATTGCGTGCGCCGGGATGGCTCGATGTATCGCGCCGCGTGTGTGTTCACACCGATCGAGATCAGTGGGGAAAAGTTGCGACTCGTGGTGGTCGAAGACGTGACGCAGCGGCGCGAGCTCGAGCGCGAGATCATCGAGATCGCCAATCGCGAGCAGCGGCGCATCGGCAACGATCTGCACGACGGGCTGGGACAGGAGCTCACTGGCGTCGCCCTCATGCTGCGGGGTCTCGTCGGACGCCTGCGCAAGGAGCAATCTCCCTCGGTCGAGGACGGCGAGGAGATCGTGGCGCTGGTCAACAGCACTATCGAGAGCGCTCGCTCGCTGGCGCACGGCCTGTCCCCGGTCAGCGTGGAGCGGGGCGGCCTGCCTTCGGCGCTGCGCGCGCTCGCCACGCGCGTGCGCGAGACTTACGACACGCAGGTGCGCTTTCGCAGCAAGATCTGGCCGCAGCTCGCCCTCGATTCGGGTGCGAGCAACCACATCTACCGCATTGCACAGGAAGCCGTGAACAACGCCATCAAGCACGGCCACGCGCGCGTGGTGATCATCGACCTGCACGTCACCGGCGAGAGCGTCACGTTGATCGTGAGCGACAACGGCAGCGGCGTGGCACCGGGCGCCAACCTGACTTCGGGCATGGGACTCAAGATCATGCGCTATCGCGCCACGATGCTGGGGGGCGAGGTCAAGATCGAACGCCTGCCGGAAGGCGGCACGCGCGTGATCCTGAGTTGCCGACAACCCGCGCCAACGGATAGTGTGGGAGCGCCGGCGCCCGATGCCCAGTTGACCACCGGCGAGGAACTATCCTGAGCCCCACAGGGAGGAAGCGCAGATGAATCCGGGACATGCGACCACCAAGGCGACGGCGAGCGGCAGCGGCATAGTGACCAAGCGACGGCCCCGGCGGGTGCTGATCGTCGACGATCACCCGATTGTGCGCCAGGGATTGCGCCGCCTGATCGATCAGGAAGAGGACCTCGACGTCTGCGCCGAGGCCGAGACGGTGCGCGAGGCGCGCGCTGCGATCCGCGAGCATCGCCCCGACGCGATCATCGTCGACATCTCGCTCAAGCAGGGCGACGGCCTGGAGCTGGTGCGCGACGTGCGCGCGCAGTACCCGACGCTGCCCATCCTGGTCCTGTCGATGCACGACGAGACCATCTATGCGGAGCGCATGCTGAGCGCGGGCGCGAGCGGCTACATCATGAAGCAGGCGGCGAGCGAGCAGTTCCTCGTCGCCGTGCGCCGTGTGCTGGACGGCGGCATCTACGTGAGCGACACCGTCAGCAACACCATGATTCAGCGCTTCACCTCGGGCAATCCCCCGGTGGCGGCCAATCCCATCGATCGCCTGAGCAACCGCGAGATCCAGATCCTGCACCTCATCGGCAAGGGGTTGAGCACGCGCGAAACGGCCGAGGCGCTCGATCTCAGCATCAAGACGGTGGAGTCGCACCGCCAGCGCATCAAGAAGAAGCTCACCCTGACCACCGGCACGCAGCTCGTGCAGTACGCGGTCAACTGGTTTTCGGGGCGCGGCGAGAGCTAGGCGAGCCCCGACGGGGGTTCAAACCCTTTCCCGGGGGGCCGCCTCTAATTCGGGGAGACGGTAAGCCCCGGCTTGCCCGCGCACGCTTCGCGCCACTGTTTACATCGTTTTCACGGGAGTCGCCCTGAGCGCTGGCATGACGGCAGAGGTTTTGGCGGTCGATTCCGAGCCCCAATGGATTGAGCGCGCCCGCGAGGGCGACCGTGCGGCCTTCGAGCACCTCTACCGCGCCTACTGCGGACGCGTATACGGCCTGTGCCTGCGGCTCACGCGCGAGGCCGGGGCGGCCGAAGATTGCACGCAGGAGACCTTCATCAGCGCCTGGCGCAACCTCGTGCGGTTCGAAGGGCGCAGCGCCCTGGGCACCTGGCTGCATCGCATCGCGGTCAATGTTGCGCTCGCGCGTGGCCGGCGCGTTCAGCTTGAGATCGTGCCGCCGCCCGAGGACAGCGAGCGCGCCGAATCGATTGGAGGTGTGATCGATGACGACACACCGCCCATCGACGTCGAGAAAGCGATCGCGACGCTGCCTGAGGGCGCGCGACACGTATTGGTCCTGTACGGCATCTACGGTTACACGCATGAAGAAGCAGCGGACATGCTCGGCATCGCGGTTGGCACCTGCAAGGCGCAGTTGCATCGCGCGCGCCGCCTGCTGCGCGAGCGCCTGAGCGCATAGAGGCGAACATGAGTCACGAACACACGACTCCAGGTTCCTCGGGCGACGACGCGCTCCTGCGTGCCGTCGGTCGCTTGCCGCAATCGATCGAGCCCGCGCACGATCTCTGGCCCGCCATCGAGAGCCGGCTAGAAAAGCCCGCGCGTGCGCGCGGCTCACGCGTGCAACTGACGTGGACCTACGCGCTCGCAGCGGCGGTCGGCTGCATGGCGCTCGGTGCGTTGCTGAGCTACGCGCTGCTGCGCAAAGACGTCACACCGGAAATTACAACCCAAACAGCTGCCGCTCCATCCAATCGACCGGATGTGCTGCAAGCGAAGTTCGGTGGTTACGCAGCGCTCGGGCCCGAGTACGAGCGCGCACGCGCCGCACTGGCGATCAACCTGGCTGAGCGGCTGCATCAATTGCCACCGATGGCGCGGGTCAAGGTCGAGCGCAATCTCGA
>DATFEQ010000095.1:0-59599 GCA_035250905.1 Steroidobacteraceae bacterium | reverse complement strand
GAAGGGAAGTTTTTACACTATTCCTGAGATTCCGCGCCGGCGGCCACGAACGCCAGGTCCCCCATCTTCACCGAGGCGAAGTTGAAGTTCTTCGCCGCTGCCGCCATGCGCGTGAGCGCGGCCGCAATGGGCATCACGGGTTTGGTATCGCCCTTCTTGACCTTGTGGAAACGCACCGGGTTGATGCGCGCCACGACGTAGCTGCGCAGGTACGGTGACTTGAAGCCGCGCTTCTGCAACTCGGCGACGATGCGCTTCACCGCCGCGTCGATCTCCGCGATGCGCGCCGCGAATCCTTCGCGCTCGCGCAGGCTCGTGGCGAGCGGCCGATCGCTGAACCGATCGACCTTCTTGAGCACCGGGCTGTAGGCACCGCCACCGAAGCGCAGGTTCTTCTCGTAGACCAGGCCGAGCGTGATGAGCTCGGGCGCCTCGAACTCGGCCGTAAATCCGGACTCCTTCGCCTGTCCGTCGCGCTTCGCGAGGCTGCGCGCCATGCGCACGACCTCGAGGCTGCGATCCTTGAGGTTGTGCGCCTTCTCGGTGTTGAGCGCGAGGATGCGATAGGCGAGCGCTTCGTCGGGCGAGATGAGGGCGGTGATCTGGCGCAACCCGAGATACTTGGCGGCGGCCAGCCGATGGCGGCCGTTCGGCGTCCACAGCATCCCGTCCTCGCCGCGCACCACGATCAGGGGATCGAGAAACACGCCGGTCTCGTCGATCCGATCCGCCAGGCGGCGTGCATGCGTCGGCGACAGGTCGCGCTGGAACGGGGTCGGCTGGACCGAGGCGAGCGGCAGGGACGCCACCAGCAGCGAACGACCGCTCAGGGGCTCGCGATAAGCGCCGATGGGCGCGCCGCCGACTTGTTGCACCAGCGCGGTGAGCGCAGCGATATCCGGCTGGTCGAGTGCCAGCACGATGTCGGCCGCGGTGAGACCGCGCGCCTCCTTCCCGGGCGCGAGCCGGCCACGCCCACGCTTTTTCCCCGAACGCGAGCGCGCGGCCGCTTTTTTCCCGGATGCTTTCGCTGGAGCCATGAGCGCACGGTGCCGCGCGGTGTGCCGGAAGCAATCCTCCGGCCGCTCACGCGCGCGGCGGCCGCTCCAGTCGGAAGCGTGCGAACTCGCGCCAGGTCCCGTCCTTGCGGCGGATTTCGTCGATGACTTCCATCGCGTCGGCACTGAGCAGCCGGTACGTGGACCGGCCGCGCGCAGTAGTGCCATCGCCCCACTCCGCGATCAACGCATCCGGCTCGAGAGCGCCTTCGAGCACATGCATCACGCCCTGCGAGTCGAACCAGCGCCCGTTCATGCGTCCGGCCTCGCCCGGCCAATACATGGCGAGGCCCTCGAAGCGCTGCGGTGTCGGCTCGGCGCCAATCTCGTTCAGGAGCGTGAGCCGCACGAAGTGACCGCCCAGCGCGCGTTCCCACCTGAGGGTGAGCTTCGCCGGCGCACCGCTGGTGGTTCCCGCGCCGTGCCATTCACCCAGCCACTGCTCCAGCGGTTGGGCGGGCGCAGCTTCCTGCCCCGCTAACGCGCTGGCGAAGGTCAGGAGAATCGCGGCGCCGGCGGCGCCCAGTGCGTGGGTGGGCTTCATGGTGACTCCGAAGCGGGTGTCCGATAATAGAGACGAATCGGGCCTGCGGGAATGCACCCGGGACGAGCCGGCTCCGGGTGACCCGGCCGGGCCGTTCAGGTTGCGATGAACGACGGACCCCGGTCGCAACTTTTGGGAGTGGTCTGCATCGAAGCTCCGGTTCAGGCTGAGGTCCCTCCCGGGAGGTACGTCATGTCCATCGTGAAACTGATTGCCCTGCTCACTGCTCTGCTCGCCTGCTTCGTCCTGCCCGATTCGGCCGCGCTGGCCGCGGGTGGTGGATCCATGGACCTGCCCCAGACACCGCGCGAGACGCGCACCCCCGAGGACGACGCACGGATGTCGTACAACGCGGGTGTGAAGCAGCTCGACAAGGCCAAGAAACAGGAACAGGACGCGGCCAACGCCACCGATGAAAGCAAGCGCGAGCGCGCGCTCAAGAAGGCGCAGGGCGCGTACGAGAAAGCGGCGCGTGAATTCGAGAAGGCGGTGTCCAGGGTCCCGGAACTCTACGAGGGCTGGAATTACCTCGGCTTCGCGCGGCGCCACCTCGGCCGCTACGACGCGGCGCTCGAGGCCTACGAGCGCGCGCTGAAACTCAAGCCCGGGTACGCCGATGCGCTCGAGTATCGCGGCGAGGCCTACCTCGGCCTCAACCGCCTGGACGACGCGCGCAAGGCGTACATGGACCTGTTCGCGAGCTCGCGCAAGCACGCAGACCAGCTGCTCGCCTCCATGCAGAAGTACGTGGAAGCGCGCCGCAAGGAGCCGAACGGCCTGGCGACACAGCAGCTCGACGAGTTCGCACGCTGGGTCGATGAGCGTGCGGGCATCGCGCAGCAGACGGCATCCCTCGACACCGGCAGTCAAGCCAGCTGGCGCTGACGCCGCCGCCGATTCCGACCATGCGGGGCACGAGCGTTCTTCGGACGACGCTCGCGCTGTGCTGGCTGGCGCCTGGCGCGTGGATCGCTCACGCCGCCGACCGGAGTCCCCAGACCGCCGAGTATCAGTGGACCCTGCCACGCGGATTCCCGCCGCCGGCGGTCCCGGCGGACAACCCGATGACCGCGGAGAAAGTGGGCCTCGGGCGACTCCTCTTCTATGAGCCGCGCCTCTCGATCACGGGTCGGCACGCCTGCGCCACCTGTCACAACCAGGCGCTCGCGTTCACGGATGGCAAGGCGCGCGCCGTGGGCGCGACCGGCGCGGCGCATCCGCGCAGTACCATGAGCCTGGCGAATGTCCTCTACAACCCGGTGTACACCTGGACCGACGCCGGCTTTACCTCGCTCGAAGCCCAGGCGATGCAGCCGCTCCTGAACGAGCATCCCATCGAGATGGGGCTTGCGGGGCGCGAGTCCGTCGTGCTGGCGGAGCTCGCCGCCGATGCACGGTATCGGACCGCCTTTGCGCGCGCCTTTCCAGGCGATCCGAGCCCGGTGACGCTGACCAACCTGGCGCGCGCGTTGGCCAGCTTCGAGCGCACGCTGATCTCGGGACGCTCCGCGTTTGACCGTTATGTGTTCGATGACGAGAGCAGTTCCTTCGACGCCCGCGCCAGGCGTGGCATGGCGCTCTTTTATTCCGAGCGGATCGGTTGTGCCCGGTGTCACTCCGGAATCAACTTCTCCGGACCGATCGCGCATGCCGGTGCGCCGCGAGTCGAGCCGGCGTTCGTGCAGACCGGCGCCGGGCGCTTTCGAGTGCCGACGCTACGCAACATCGCTGTCACCGCGCCTTACATGCATGACGGCGCCGTGGGCACGCTGGCAGAAGTCCTCGACCATTACGCCAACACCGGTCGCGGCCACCCGGCGGCCGACGAGCACGGGTCTGTCGATGAGCGCTTTCGACCGTTTGCGCTCAGTGGCGCGGAAAGAGAGCACCTGCTGGTCTTTCTGCAGAGCCTGACGGACGCCGCGTTTCTCGGCGATGCGCGTTTCGCGGCGCCATAGCGCGTCAGATCTTCCAGTAGATGCGGCGGCGGTCGAGCACCCACGCGGCGAGCCACCAGAGTGCCGTGAACGCGAGCGCCCAGGCGAGCGAGGCCGCGTGCGGTCCGAGCGCGGGCGTGAGCCAGCGCGCCAACGTGTGTTCGTAGAGCGGCCCGAGCCAACCGCACGCGATGAGCACATAGACCAGGGCCGCCGACCCCGCATAGATCGCAATTGCATTGACGCCGAGGCTGCGTCCGAGGGCCGGCCAGCCGTAGCGATCGATCAACATGTGCAGCACGGCGAGCGCGAGGCACGCCCAGCCAGCCGACCACAGCGCGTACGAGGACGTCCAGAGATTCTTGTTGAAGGGAAACACCGTCGACCACAGCAGCCCGGCCGCGAGCGCACCGATCCCCAGCAAGATCGTCTTGCGCAGCTCGCCCGACCTCAACCAGGCGCCCGCCCTGACACCGAGAAGCGTCGTCGCGATCGCCGGCACGGTGCTGAGCAACCCCTCCGGATCGTGTGCCCGGCCGGTGGCGGAATCGAACTCGTACGCGTGGCGCCCCAGGACCAGCGTGTCGATGCGGCTCGCGAGATTGGTCCACGGCTCGAGCGTTCCGCCCGCGCTGAGCAAGAGCCAGTAGCCCACCAGCAGCGCGCCGGCGATCATCCACTGCGTGAGCGGGCGCGCATGGATCGCGAGCCATCCACTCACCAGCACACACAACCCGATGCGCTGGAGCACGCCCGGCGGGCGAAAGTGATCGGTCGCGAGCGCCCACCAGGCGAGCGCATGCAGCACGAGCCCGAGCGCGATGATGCGCAACGCGCGCCCGGCGAGCGCGCGATCGAGCTCAGGCAGCACCGCTCCCGCAGCGAGCCGCGCGCCGATGCTGAGTGCCAGCGAGACGCCGACGACGAAGAGAAAGCAGGGGAAGATGAGATCGGCCGGGGTGCAGCCATGCCAGCTGGCATGCCGCAAGGGCGCGTATACGTGGCTCCAGTCGCCCGGATTGTTGACGATCAGCATCGCCGCAACGGTGAGCCCGCGCAACGCATCCACTGAAGTCCAGCGCTGCCGCGGCGGCACACCAAGCGACACTGTCATTTGGTGCAATAATGGTGGACATGGCCGACGACAAGCAATCACAGCGACGGTCGACAGTGGCGATCTACCCGCGCGTGTTCACCATCGTCACGGTGGCGATCCTCGCCTACTTGCTGTTCCTTATCATGCGGCCCTTCCTGACGGTGCTCGGCTGGTCGGTGCTGATCGCGTTTCTGCTGCATCCCGCCTACCAGCGCCTCACCCGCCGCCTCGGCGGCCGCAAGGGGCTGTCCGCGATCCTGCTCACGCTCGCGACTTTCCTCATCTTCATCGGCCCGCTGACCGCGGTGAGCGTGGCCTTCGTGCGCCAGGCTGCGGCCCTGGTCGAGCAACTGCAGTCGAACTACGGGGAGCTGAAATTCACCGGCCTGAGCTCGCTCGAGAACATCCCGTTGCTCGGCAACGCGGTGCGCTGGATCGTGGAGGTCACGCCTTTCACGCGCGAGCAGCTGAGCAGCGGCGCGATCTCCGCGGCGCGCTCGATACTGTCGCATGTGGGCAGCTGGGGAGGGACGCTCTTCATAGGCGCGATGGGAACGCTTATCGGTTTCCTGCTGATGCTGTTCCTGCTGTTCTTCTTCCTGCGCGACGGCGCTGGGATGTCGACCCGGCTCAAGAACCTCATCCCCATGCCGAGAGCGCGCAAGCAGGAACTGTTCGAGTACCTGGGCGCAGTGACACGCGCGGTGGTGTTCGGAACGCTGCTCACGGCGCTCCTGCAGGGCACGCTCGTGGGCATTGGATTCGCGATCGTGGATCTGCCCTCGCCGGTGGTGTTCGGCGTGGTCGCCGCCGTGGTGGCGCTGCTGCCGCTTGGCGGCACCGCGCTGGTGTGGGTGCCGGCCACGATCGTCCTGGCGGTGCAGGGACGCTACGGATCGGCGCTCTTCATCCTGCTGTGGGGCGCCCTACTGGTCGGCCTCATCGACAATTTCCTCAAGCCGCTGCTCATCTCCGGCCGCGCCGAAGTGCCCACGCTGGCGGCGTTCCTCGGCGTGCTCGGCGGGCTTGCGGCATTCGGCCCCATCGGCATGTTCCTGGGACCCGTCATTCTCGCGCTCGCGATCGCGCTGGTGCGCTGGGCCGAAGAGAACCGTCCCGCCGCGACCTGACCGTCCCTGAAGGGGCGTGACCCCTTTGGTAGAATGCCCGGCTTGGACGTTTCCTTCATTCTCGACAAGCTCAACGATGCACAACGCGCGGCCGTGACCGCCCCGCTCGGGCCGACGCTGGTGCTCGCGGGCGCGGGCAGCGGCAAGACGCGCGTGCTGACCCATCGCGTCGCGTGGCTGATCCGGGTGGAGAACGCCTCGCCCCACAGCATCCTGGCGGTGACCTTCACCAACAAGGCGGCGGGCGAGATGCGCGGCCGCATCGAAACGCTGCTGGGCATCCCGGGCGCGGCGCTCTGGATCGGCACGTTTCACGGGCTCGCGCATCGCCTGCTCCGCATCCACTGGCGCGAGGCGGGACTGCCCCAGACCTTCCAGATCCTCGACGCCGAAGACCAGCTGCGCATGCTGCGCAAGGTCCTCAAGGCGCTCGACCTCGACGAGACGCGCTGGGTGCCGCGCGAGCTCAGCTACTTCATCAACGCGCAGAAAGACGAGGGCGTGCGCCCCAGGCAGGTGAAGGACAACGGCGATCCGACGCGGCGCGAGTACGTGCGCATCTACCAGGCGTACCAGGACGCCTGCGAGCGCGCCGGGGTGGTCGACTTCGCGGAGCTCCTGCTGCGCGCCTACGAGCTGTGGCGCGATCACCCGCCGCTGCTCGCGCATTACCGCGCGCGCTTCCGTCACGTGCTGGTGGATGAGTTCCAGGACACCAACCTGATCCAGTACGCGTGGCTCAAGCTCCTCACCGGGAGCGAGGGCCTGCCATTCGCGGTCGGCGACGATGACCAGTCGATCTACCGCTGGCGCGGCGCGCGCGTCGAGAACCTGCAGCAGGTCCAGCGCGATTTCCCCGCGACCGCGCTCTTTCGGCTCGAGCAGAACTACCGCTCGACCGGCACCATACTCGCGGCCGCCAATGCGCTCATCGCCAACAACTCCTCCCGGCTCGGCAAGAATCTCTGGACCAGTGGCGAGCAGGGCGAGCCGGTGAAGCTCTACGCCGCCTTCAACGAGCGCGACGAGGCCGACTTCGTCGTCAACCGCATCCGCGAGTGGGTGAGGCGCGGCGGCGCGCGGCGCGAAATCGCCATCCTCTATCGCTCGAACGCGCAATCGCGCGTGTTCGAAGAGGCGTTCCTGAGCGCGGCGATTCCCTATCGCGTGTACGGGGGCTTGCGGTTCTTCGAGCGCGCCGAGATCAAGGACGCGCTCGCCTATCTCAGGCTCACCGCCAACCGCGACGACGACACTTCGTTCGAGCGCGTGGTCAACCTGCCCGCGCGCGGCATCGGCGCCAAGAGCCTCGAGATCGTGCGCGATTACGCCAAAGCCAATGCCTGTTCGATGTGGCGCGCGGCGGGCGCCTGCTTCAGCGAGGCGCTGGGACCCAAGGCCGGCACGGCGATGCACGGCTTCATGCGCCTGATCGAGACGCTCGCCGAGCAGATCCGCTCGCTCGAGCTGCACGAGCAGGCCGATCACGTGATCCAGGCGAGCGGGCTGCTCGAGCATCACAAGAAGGAAAAGGGCGAGCGTGGCGAAGCGCGCGTCGACAACCTGCTCGAGCTCGTGAGCGCGGCGCGCGGCTTCACGCCGGAGAGCGGCACCGAGCTCACGCCACTCAATGCGTTCCTCGCGCACGCGGCGCTCGAGGCGGGCGAAGGACAGGCCGAGGCGTGGGAGGACTGCGTGCAGATGATGACGCTGCACTCCGCCAAGGGCCTCGAATTCCCGATCGTGTTCATCTGCGGCATGGAGGACGGCCTGTTTCCGCACCAGCGCTCGATCAACGACCTGGCCGGGCTCGAGGAAGAGCGTCGACTCTGCTACGTCGGCACGACGCGCGCGATGCGCGAGCTCATCCTCACCTACGCCGAGCAGCGCCGGCTGCACGGCATCGACACCTATGGGCAGGTGTCGCGCTTCGTGAACGAGATCCCGGGCGAGCTGATCGAGGAAGTGCGGCCGCGCATCCAGATCTCGCGCCCGGTGCGGTTCCCCGGTCTCGACCTGGCCGCCGATGTGCCCGGGATGCGCCTGGGGCAACGCGTGCGACACGGCAAGTTCGGCGAAGGCGTGGTGCTCAACCTCGAGGGACAGGGCGCGCACGCGCGCGTGCAGGTCAACTTCGAGCAGCAGGGCACCAAGTGGCTGATGGTCGGCTACGCGAACCTGGAGCTCATGTGAAGATCATCATCCTCGGCGCGGGCCAGGTCGGTCGCACCGCTGCCTATCACCTGTCGCGCGAGGAAGCCAACGAAGTCACCGTGGTGGATCTCAACGAGGAGGCGCTGCGCGATCTGCAGGATCGCCTCGACATCCGCACCGTGCACGGCAACGCCGCCCATCCCACCGTGCTCGACGCGGCCGGCGCGTCGAACGCCGAGATCCTGGTCGCGCTCACCTCGAGCGATGAAGTCAACATGCTCGCCTGCCAGGTGGCATACACGCTCTATCGCACGCCCACCAAGATCGCGCGCATCCGCTCGGCCGACTATTTCCAGCGCGAGGGCCTGTTCGAGGAGGGCGAGGGCGGCCTCGCGGTCGACGTGTGGATCAGCCCCGAGCAGCTCGTGACCGAGTACATCGAGCAGCTGATCCGCTATCCGGGCGCCCTGCAGGTGCTCGATTTCGCGGACGGCAAGGTGCGCCTCGTCGGCGTGCGCGCGCTGCGCGGCGGGCTGCTCGTCGGACAGAAGCTGCGCGCGCTGCGCGAGCACATTCCCAACGCCGAGGCGCGCGTGGTCGCGATCTATCGCAACGGCCAGAGCATCGTGCCGGAAGGCGACACCGCGATCGAGCACGGCGACGAAGTGTTTTTCCTCGCCGCACGCAAGGACATCCGCCTGGTGATGAACGAGATGCGCAAGGCCGATGACCCGGTGCGGCGCGTGGTCATCGCTGGCGGCGGCAACATCGGCTTCAGGCTCGCCAAGGCGCTCGAGTCGCACAACCAGGTCAAGCTCATCGAGCGCGACAGCCGGCGCGCACGCCGCGTGTCCGAGCTCCTCACCAACACCATCGTCCTGAACGGCGATGCGGCCGACGAAGAGCTGCTGATCGAGGAGAACATCGACAGCACCGACGCATTCGTGGCGGTGACCAACTCCGAGGAGGCCAACATCCTCTCGGCGATGCTTGCCAAGCGCCTGGAAGCGCACAAGGTGATGGCGCTGATCAACAGGCCCTCCTACGCCGAGCTCATCGAGAGCGGCCCGATCGACGTCGCGATCTCGCCGCAGACCGTGACCATCGGATCGCTCCTGGCACACGTGCGCCGCGGCGACGTGGTGCGCGTGCACAGCCTGCGCCGCGGCGCCGCCGAGGCCATCGAAGCGATCGTGCACGGCGAGTCCGGCTCTTCGCGCGTCGTGGGACGGCGCATCGAGAGCATCGACCTGCCCGAAGGGACCATCATCGGCGCCATCGTGCGCGGCGAGGACGTCATCATCGCCCACCACGACACCGTGATCGCGGCGGACGACCACGTGATCCTGTTCGTGACGGACCGCCGTCATATCGAGGCCGTCGAGCGGCTGTTCCAGTCGGGCACGGCGTTCAGGTAGGGAGCCGGCGTGCTGGCAGTCGTCCATGTCCTCGGGCAGCTGCTGACGATTTTCGGCTTCACGTACGTTCTGCCGATCCTCACCTCGCTCCTGTTCAGGGACGGCACGTGGTGGGCGTTCGTGGTGGCGGCGCTGGTCTGCGCCGGTGCGGGCCTCGCCATCTGGGCGGCGACACGCCGCTTCAAGCGCGAGCTCAAGTCGCGCGACGGGTTTCTGCTGGTGACGCTCGCCTGGGTGCTGATGGCGGCGGCGGCGACCATCCCGATGCTGATTGCCATGCCGGATCTGAGCTTCACCGACGCCTTCTTCGAGACCACCTCGGGCATCACTACCACCGGCTCCACCGTACTCACGCACCTGGAGGAGCTGCCGCCCGCCATCAATCTCTGGCGCCACGCGCTGCACTGGTACGGCGGCATGGGGATCATCGTCATGGCTCTCGCCATCCTGCCGCTGCTGGGCGTGGGCGGCATGCAGCTCTACAAGGCGGAAACCCCCGGTCCGATGAAGGACGCGAAGCTCACGCCGCGGATCACTGAGACCGCGAAGGCGCTGTGGTTCACTTACACCGGAATCACCATCGCCTGCATCGTGGCGCTGCGGCTGTGCGGGATGAGCTGGTTCGACGCGGTCTGTCACGGCTTCTCCGTCCTGGCACTGGGCGGGTTCTCGACCTATGACAGCTCCGTGGGATATTTCCGTTCGAGCGCGGTGGAGCTCGTGATCATCGTCTTCATGCTCATCGCGGCGATGAACTTCGCGCGCCACTTCCTCGCGATCCGCCGACTGAGCCTGGCGCCGTATCGAGCCGATCCCGAGGCGCGGGCGATGTTGCTGGTGATCGCGACCAGCGTGGTGCTGGTCAGCGTGGTCCTGCTGCTCGAGGGTCGTTACGAGCACGATGTCGAGGCGCTGCGTCACGCGGCTTTTTCCGTGGTGTCGATCGCCACCACCAGCGGCTTCGTGGGCGAGGACTACGAGACCTGGCCGGCCTTCGCGGGCTTCTGGCTCATCTTCCTGAGTTGCGTCTGCTGCAACACCGGCTCGACCGGTGGCGGCATCAAGATGTTCCGCACCCTGCTCCTGTGGCAGCAGGCGAAGCGCGAGCTCAGGCTCATGGTGCACCCCCAAGCGGTCGAGCCGGTGCGCATCGGCAGCCAGGTCGTGCCCAACCGCATCGCCTACGCGGTGCTCGCCTTCATCTTTCTCTACTTCATGACGGTCGTGGTTCTTACCTTCGCCCTGCTGCTCTCGGGTCTCGACTTCGTGTCAGCGCTCTCGGCCGTCCTGGCATCGATCAACAACATGGGCCCCGGCCTGAACCGTGTCGGCCCATCCACCACCTATCAGTCTCTGAGCGATTTCCAGACGTGGGTCTGCACGGCCGCGATGTTTCTCGGGCGCCTCGAGATCTTCAGCGTGCTGGTGCTGTTCACGCCCGCCTTCTGGCGCAAGTAGTCGCCCCGGCGCGTCGCGCTTCCACGAAAACTGTCGTATATCCGCCGCCGGTTCGTCCCCGGGAGCGTCCGCTCCGTCCTGCATCGGCACCATTCGTCCCGCGCGAGTGGTCCGAAATCGCAGCCTGCCTCTAGCGTGGTCGCGTTCTAACCACATGTCTCGCCGCTGCGCGGTCCGCAAGACCGTGCGATCGGCATTTATGAGGAGGCAGGGGAAATGCTCCAGCAGAAACTTACCAATCCATTGCTTCGAAGGGCCGTGCATCTCGCTCTGTCGGCGAGCGTTGCCCTGCCCATGGGCCAGGCGGTCGCCCAGGACCAGGACACCGCCGCGGCGGACATCGGCACCGTAACGGTGACCGGTTCGCGCATTCGCCGTGTCGACGCCGAGACGGCGAGCCCGGTCTACACACTCGGCCAGGACGTGATTCACCAGTCCGGCGTGACCACCATCGGCGACTTGCTGCAGGAAGTGCCCTCGGTCGCGGGCGCCGCCACCAATCCACAGGTCAACAACGGCGGCGGCACCGGCGCCTCGCACGTCGAGCTGCGCGGTCTCGACACGGAACGCACGCTCGTGCTGCTCAATGGGCGCCGCCTCGGCGCGCTGACCTACGAGGACGGTGCCGTCGACGTCAACGTCATCCCGGTCAACATGATCGAGCGCGTCGAGATCCTCAAGGAAGGCGCGGGCGCGGTCTACGGCTCGGATGCGATCGCGGGCGTGGTCAACTTCATCACCAAGAAGGACTTCGACGGCGCCGAGCTCGGCCTCGACTTCGGCGTTTCCGGCGAAGACGACGGCGAGCGCACCTCGGCTTCACTGACGTGGGGCACGAAGAGCGATCGCGGCAGCGTCATGCTGGGCGCGAGCTGGAACCACCAGGACGAGATCTCGGCCAACGATCGCGACTTTTCGCGTAACGCGATCTATTTCTACGGCTCGGTGTTCGAAGGCGGCTCGAGCCGCGTGCCGACGGGACGCGTGTTCGTGCCCGGACCCGGCGGCTGCGCTTCGGTTACGCGCACCGAAGGCGCGGTGGGCGACAGCGTCGATGACTACCGCTGCTTCGTGACGACCGGTGCCGACAACGACCTCTACAACTTCCAGCCGCTCAACCTCGTGCTGACACCACAGGAGCGCGGCAACATCTTTACCCTCGCCAGCTACGACGTCGGCGGCGGCGTCGAGGTCTATGGCGAGTATCTGCACAACTACACGACTTCGAGCTGGCAGATCGCGCCGCTCCCGTTCGACTCGCGCAACGACGACATCGTCATCTCGGCGCAGAGCATCTATAACCCGTTCGGCGTGGATCTCGGCGGCCAGGAACGCGTTCCGGGCGTTCTCAATCCGAATTTCACGCTGCGCATGGAACCGCTCGGCAACCGCCAGGCGGGCATCGACACCAACACCGATCACATGGTGGTCGGCGCACGCGGGAACTTCGGCGCCTCGACGTGGAGCTGGGATGGTTCCGCCGGCTACAGCCGGCTCGACCAGGAACGGGCGGCTTCCGGCTACATGTTCCAGCCGGCGCTCGCCAATGCGTTCGGCCCGTCCTTCATCGCGCCTGACGGCACGCCGACCTGCGGCACGCCGGCCTCGCCGATCGCGGGCTGCGTGCCGGTGAACATCTTCAACCTGTCGGATCCGGGCCAGGTCGCGGCGCTCAACAGCATCGCCGGCAAGTACAACCAGAGCTTCAAGTACGACACCAAGCAGGCGACGATCTCCGCCACCGGCGAGATCTTCGATCTGCCCGCAGGCGCCGTGCAGCTGGCCGTTGGCGCGGACTACCTGGAGCAGACCGGGCGCTGGGACACGGACTTCCTCACGGAAGCCGCGCCACCGCTCTTCATCAACTGCCTGCTCTCGCAAGAGGCCTGCAGCGGCGATTCCGCCGGCTCGCAGGATGTCTACGAGGGCTACGCCGAAGTGTTCGTGCCACTCCTGGCCGACAAGCCGCTGGCACGCGCGCTCAACCTGACTCTCGGCATGCGCTACTCGGATTACTCGACGTTTGGGGACACCACCAACGGCGTCGTCAAGCTCGAGTACCGGCCGGTCGCAGATCTGCTGTTGCGCGCCTCCTACTCGGAGGTGTTCCGCGCCCCGACGATCTTCGACCAGTTCATCGCACCCTCGGCCAACGCGCCCACCTTCAATGATCCCTGCGTGGGCCTGACGGCCGCGGCCGTGGCCGCCAACCCGAACCTGGCGCTCGCTTGCGAGAACGTGCCGACCGACGGCAGCTTCGAGCAACCGAACTCGCAGATCACCGGCCTCATCACCGGCAATACGGAGCTCGATCCGGAGACCGGCGACGTGCTCACGTATGGCTTCGTGTACGAGCCGAGTTTCGTGAAGGGTCTGTCGCTCACCGTGGACATCTGGGACTACAAGATCGACGACGTCATCACGGCGCTCGACGTGAACACAACCGCCACCGGTTGTGCCGCGACGGGGTCGGCGTTCTTCTGCGATCTCATCACGCGCTTCTCGGATGGCGAGGTGCAGACCATCCTGCAACCGACCGTCAATCTCGGAACACTGGAGACGAACGGCGTCGACCTCGGCGTGCAGTACCTGCTACGGGGCACCGGGCTCGGCGATTGGCGCTTCCGGGTGGATACGACCTACATCGACAGCTATCTGAACACGCTGCCGATACCCGGGTCGGAGCCCATCGAGGTGGTGGGAACGTATGACCGGCAGTACGGCAACTACGCGCAGTGGCGTGCGATCTTCGGGATCGGCTGGACGTACCAGAATTTCAACGCGCTGGCCAAGACCCGCTACATCGACTCGATCGTCCTGCACGATCCGGACGGTGCACCGGGACCGTCGCCCGACCTGCAGGTTCCTTCGGAGACGTACCTCGATCTCCAGGTCGGATACACCATCGGCAAGAGCGTGGAGCTGCAGCTGGGTGCGGAGAACCTGACGGACGAGGAGCCGCCGATTCTCTACCAGAACAACGTCATCAACGCGAACACCGACGTGCAAACCTACGACACGATCGGCCGGTTCTACTGGGGACGTTTCACCTACAAGTTCTAGGAGCAAACTGCCACACTGCAAGGGTCGCGCGGTCAGCGCCGCGCGACCCCTTTTTTTTCATTGGCACCCGTGACGAGCCCGACCGAAAACCCGGACCTGCTGACTCGCACCGCCATGGCGATGCTCGAGCGCCGGCAACACGGCGCCGCCGAGGCGAGCAGCCGGCAGGCGCTCGCTCTGCAGCCCGATCACGTGGGCGCGCTCACGGCGCTCGCACTCACGCTCACCGCACAGGCACGCTACCCCGAGGCCGTGCAGGCCTTTTCCGGCCTTACCCGGCGCGCACCACTCGAACGCTCACACTGGATGAATCTCGGCACCACGCTGCGCGCGGCGGGCCGGCACGACGAGGCCCTGAACGCCTACGCGCGCGCCGCTCAGCTGGGCGAGGCGTCCGCCGATTTTTCCTACAACGTGGGTCTCCTGCACATCGATCGGGGCGACTATGAGTCCGCCCGGGCCGTGCTCGGCCGTGCCCTCGAACAGGCACCGCGGGACGCGGAGATCCGCTACCAGTACGCGCACTGCTGTTACGAATCCGTGCACAACGACGCCGCGCTCGCCGCGCTCGAGCCGTGGTCCGAGTTGCCCGGCATCAGTACCGATACCATCGCGAAGATCGCGCTGCTGCTGATCAACCTGGGCGAGCCCGGGCGTGCCGAGCAGGCCGTGCGGCGCGCGCGCCAGGACCCGCACCCGAGTCCGCAGGCGCTGCTCACTCTGCTGCAGGTGCAGGAACGCACCAATCAACTGGCCGACGCCACAGAAGCGCTCGAGCGTCTGCAAGCCGATCCGCGCGCCGCCGCCCTCGCGAGCGAGTTGACGCTGGCACGCGCGCAGATCGCCCAGCGCCAGGGCAATCACGCCGCGGCCTGCGAGCATTTCCGGCAGATCGATGCCGCCTGCACCGAGGAGCATCGCCGCCATTACCATCTCTTCCACCTCGCGAAATCGCTCGATGCGCTGCGCCGGCACGACGAGGCGTTCACCGCCCTCGTAAAAGCACATCGGTCGCAGGTCGCCCAGCTGCAGCGCACGGCGCCCGCAGCGGCGGCGCGCCGCAAGCCGCCGATGTACATCACGCGCTTCGGTAGCGACGCCGCCGATGTCGCTCTGTGGCAGCAGGGCGACGCGCCGTCAGCCGCCGCGAGCCCGGTGTTCATCGTCGCCTTTCCGCGCTCCGGCACCACGCTGCTCGAGCAGACGCTCGACGCTCATCCCGCGCTCAAAAGCATGGACGAGCAGCCTTATCTGCAGAACGCGATCGATGTGCTGCTCGACGCGGGCATCGGCTATCCGGACAGGATGGCGGGCGCCAGCACCGCGCAGCTCGAGCAGGCGCGCGCGCACTACTGGGAGCTCACGCGCCGCAAGGTTGAGCTCGAGCCGGGCCAGCGCCTGATCGACAAGAACCCGCTCAACATCCTGCGCCTGCCGGCGATTCGCCGGCTCTTTCCTTACTCGCCCATCCTGCACGCCTATCGCCACCCGTGCGACGTCATCCTGAGCTGCTTCATGCAGCACTTTCGCGCACCGGAATTCGCGCTGATGTGCCGCGACCTGCCGACGCTCGCGCTCGGATTCCGGCGCGCGCTCGATTTCTGGTACCAGCAGGAGGCGCTCCTGCAGCCGTCGGTGCTCGAGGTGCGCTATGAGACGTTCGTGGCCGACTTCGAGCAGGAGGTGCGCCGCATCGGCGAGTTCCTCGGGCTGGCGTGGAATGAGGCGATGCTCGCGCCGGGTGAGCACGCACGCGCCAAGGGCTTCATCAGCACGCCGAGCTATTCGCAGGTCATCCAGCCGGTCAACAGCAAGTCGATCGGGCGCTGGAAACCCTACGAAGCGCACTTCGAGCCGGTGATCGCGCTCGTTGAGCCCTACCTCGCGCGCTGGGGATACGCGCTCTGAATCAGAAGAGCAGGTAGGTGGAAACGATGTACTTGTCGCCGGACCTGGAAGGCAGCCCCGCGTGCTGGTACATCCAGTACGGGGGAAACATCAGCAGTCGCCCGGTGCGCGCGGCGACCGCGATATCGAGTTGCGGAAAGCGCGTCTCGCCGCCGTCCGCCACGTCGTTGAGGTACCAGAGCAGCACCACGTAACGGTTGGCGACCTCATGAATCGAGTCGAAATGCACCTGGAAACGCTCGAGGCTGCCGGCACGGTAGCGCTTGAGGATGAGATCGGCGGACTTGGGCGAGTTCGGCACCGGGATGTGCAGGCCGATGTCGCGGTTGTAGCGCTCCAGCGCGCGGTCGATCTGGTGGCGGAAGAAGCCGCGGAATGCGTCGTCCGACAGGCGCGTGACGTTGAGTTCCGTCCACGCCGATTCCTCGAGCCCGGCCCGGACGTTACCGCCGTTCACCACGTGAAAGCGCGACAGCGCGTGGAAGGAATCGATCATGCGCTGGCAGAAGGCGGGCTCGAGGTCGCCGTCGTAGACGCGAACGAAATGCTTGAGATCCATACTAAGGCGGTGACAACGAGCGGCGCTGCCGTGCGAGCCAACATGCCATGACTTCCGTTTCCGAGCCACTGCAATTGCTGCGCGCCGGTCGCCTGGCCGAGGCCGAGCGCGCTTACGAGCGCCTGCTGGAGCAATCGCCGAACGATCTGCAGGCACTCAACATGGTGGCGCTGGCGGCTTTGCGGACCGGTCGACCGAAGCGGGCGCTCGACCTGCTCGAGCGCGCGCTCAAGGTCGACTCCCAGGACGCACCGACGCAGTTCCACCTGGCGCGGGCGCACGAAGCTTGCGGAAACCTCGCGGCCGCGCTCGCCGCCTATGCAGACGCCCTGCGGCTCAAGCCCGACTTCCACCTGGCGCGATTGCACCGCGCCGCAGCCCTCGAGCGTGCGGGGGACCCGCGTGGCGCGCTCGTGAACTTCGCGCGTGCGCTCAAGGAAGCACAGCACGAGGGTCGATGGACGAACTCGGCCACGACTCCGCAGTCCCTGCGGCCGCTGGTCGAGCACGCGGCGCGCAAGGTCCGCAGCGGCCGGCATGAACTGTTCTTCGGGTTGCTCGAGCCCCTGGCGCAGCGTTACGGACGCGCTGCGCTCGCGCGTGTCGAGCGCTGCCTGAGAATTCACCTCGTCGAGGAGCCGGTGGAGTACGCGGATCCGCGTCAGCAGCCCACGTTCCTGTACTTTCCCGGCCCGCCCGCCTCGGCGTACCCGGACCGCAGTCTCTTCCCGTGGATCGCGGATCTGGAGGCTCGGACCGCGGTGATCCGCGACGAGTTGCTCGGAGTGTTGGGATCGGAGGCCGGACGCGAGCGCGTCTTCACGAGCGACGAGCTCGAGCAGCAGAACCTGCGCGGGCTCGCCGAGCCACCCAGCTGGACGGGTTACTACTTCTACCGCCACGGCGAGCGCCGTGAAGGCAATTGCAGCAGCTGTCCACAGACGGTCCGTGCCCTCGAGGCGCTGCCGCTGGCGCGCGTGCCCGCTCACGCGCCCGAGGTGCTGTTCTCGGTATTCACGCCGGGAACTCAGCTGCTGCCCCACCGCGGCGTGACCAACACGCGCCTGGTCGGTCACCTGCCGCTGATCGTGCCGGAGAACTGCGCGCTCAGCGTGGGCGGCGAAGTCCACGAATGGCAGCAGGGTCGCGTGGTGGTATTCGACGATACCTACGAGCACGAGGCGTGGAATCGCAGCGACCGGACGCGCGTGGTCCTCATCTTCGACCTGTGGCATCCCGCGCTCAGCGCGGCCGAGCGCGAGGCTGTGAGCGCTCTCGTGGTGGCGCTGGGCGATTTCCGCGTCGCGATGGAGCAGGCGTGAGAACCGCATGAGATTGCCCAAGCCATTCTTTCGTCTGCCCGTGCGCTTCGACGTGGAGCGCATGCGCACCGAGGTGGCGGCGCTGCCCCCGGGCGCCTGGGCCAAGCACCCGAACGAGATCGAGGGCAATAGCTCCGTGCGGCTGATCAGCGTCGGTGGCGCCGAGAACGACGATGTCGATGGCGCGATGGCGCCGACGCCGCACCTGCGTCAGGCGCCCTATCTGCGGCAAATCCTGGCGAGCTTCGGCGTGGTGTGGAGCCGCTCGCGCCTCATGCGGCTCGATCCGCACTCCAATGTCCCCGAGCACGCCGACATCAACCACCACTGGTTCAGCCGGGTGCGCCTGCACATTCCCGTGGTTACGCGACCCGAGGTGAAGTTCCACTGCGGCGGGCAGACCGTGCACATGGCCGCGGGCGAGGCGTGGCTCTTCGACAACTGGCGGTTGCATCGCGTGGAGAATCCCACCGACGACATCCGCATCCACTTCGTCGCCGACACCTCCGGGAGTGCCGCCTTCTGGCAGTACGTGGCGCAAAGCGAGTCGCCGAACGTCACGGTGCGGGAGCTGCGCTTCGATCCGTCGCGCGACGAGAGACCACTGACCGAACGGACGCCACCGCCACTCGTCATGCCGCCGGCCGAAGTCGACCTGCTCTGCCTCGATCTGCGCGGCGAGCTGACGGCGCGCGAGGAGACCGCGGAGTCGCGCGCGCAACTGGCGCGTTACCACCGGCTGCTCGACGCGTTCTGCCGCGATTGGCGCCAGCTCTATCTCCTGCACGGCGAGAACTCGGGCTGGCGACAGTTCGGCGCCATGCTCGAGACCATGCGCGAGGCCTCGCGCCAGCAGGGAGAAGGGCTGGTGGCTCGCACCAACGGCGTCGCGGCGCACACGGTTCTCGAGGCGCGCCTGCTGCGCCACCTCCTGCACCTGCCGGCCAGGGCCGCGGCCGCTTCTTCGCAGGGCACCAGCACGCCCTCCGCCACTCCCGTCGAACAGTCACGCCTCAAGAGCCCGCTCTTCATCGTCGCAGCCCCGCGATCCGGCAGCACGCTGCTGTTCGAAACGCTCGCCGTGTCGCCCCAGCTGCACACGCTGGGCGGAGAGGCCCACTGGCTGATCGAGGGGAGCGAGGAATTGCGGCCCGGAGCCCCGGGCGTCGATTCGAATCGGCTGGATGCCGGGCACGCTACCGGCCCGATCGCGCAACGCATCATCGACCGTGTGCTGCGGAACCTGCAGGACTCGCAGGGGCAGCCGGCGAAAGCGGGACCGGACCCGATCCGGCTACTCGAGAAAACACCGAAGAACGCCCTGCGTATTCCGTTCTTCGACGCGGTGTTCCCGGACGCTCGTTTCATCCTGCTGTGGCGCGATCCGCGGGAGAACCTCGCGAGCATCATCGAAGCGTGGCGCTCGGGAAGCTGGATGACCTATGGGGAGCTGCCGGACTGGGAGGGACCGTGGTCATTGCTCCTGCCACCCGGCTGGCAGTCACTGCGCGGCCAACCGCTCGAGGAGGTCGCGGCGTTTCAGTGGGAATGCGCCAACCGCATCGCGCTCGACGATCTCGGTCGTGTGGCGCCCGGGCGGTGGACGTGCGTGCGCTACTCGGATCTGGTGGAGCGCGCCGGCGAGACGATCAGCCGCATTTGCGCCTTCGCGGGCATCGCGTTCGACGCCGCGCTGGTGGAGCGCACTGCGGCCCAGCTACCGCTGTCGCGCTATACGCAGAGCCCGCCGGCCGCCGAAAAATGGCGTGCGCACGAGGACGCGATCCAGCGCGTGCTGGCGAAGGTCGAAGCGACCTGGCAGCGACTACGTGAAAAGGGGTCAGATCTATTTTCTGCCGCGCATGATTCTGAAAATAGATCTGACCCCATTTCACGCTAGTCGCCGAATCGATAGCCGTGACGCGCGATCACTTCGGCGTCACGCTCCGCCACCTGCTGGCCGAGCGCTTCGCTGTAGTACGTCACGTAGGCCCCGTGGTTCGATGTGTTCAGCGGGGGTGCATGTAGCACATGCTCCCGCAGTGCATCGCTCACCGGTTGCCCCACCTGCTCCAACAGGGAGAGCAGCTCCGCGCGCAACGCCTCCATGCGCCCGAGCAGCACCGGGCCTTCGCCGTAGAGGTAGCGGTAGAGAAACGAATAGAAACCGACGCGTAGCCCGCGCAGGGGCCGCAACGCGAAGCCCGGCAGATTCAGACCGCGGTTCGTGTAAGCCGTCGGCAGGGCATCGATCAGGCGCCCGAGTCGCGTCTCGTCTTCGCCCAGGTGGATCATGTTGTGGATCGTGCCGGCGAAATCGAGTCGCCCCTCGTCGCTCAGGACGCGGTACAGCGCATTGGGTTGCGGTCGTGTCGACTGAAACGCGTACCACGAGACGTAGTAGCTCCACGGGTTGCGCACCAGGCCGAGCACCGGCAGTTGCCCGAGCTCCGTGGGAATCATGTGGCGTGGCAGGTGATATCCGATGTGCCGCGCCCCGGGCGCATGGCGCATCAGGCATTCGTTGACGAAACTGCCGCCGGACTTGTGCAGGTGCAGGAAGACGAAGCGCTCGGTCGCGATCATCCCGCGGGTATCGCCTGGTCGCGTGCCGCCCGGTTCCTATCGGCCTGCGCCCACAGATGCTGCTCGACTTCGGGCATGTCGCGCCCGAGGCCGCGCTCTCCGCGCGCGTGCAGCTCGAGCAGCGCGGGCGTCGGGAGAAAGTCGCAGATCAGGTGGGTGCGCGAAAGCGTGGCGTGTGCGTTCCACACCGCGTGTACCGCGAGATTGTTGAGCGCCCAGACCTCGCCCGGCTTCATCAGGTAGGTCTGGCCGGCGCAGAACATCCACGACTGCTCGTGAGTCTCCACGGGCACGTGAATGCGCAACGTCTTCGCGAAGTACGGCGCGCGATCGTCCATGTGTGGCGCAACCACTGCGCCCGCGGGCAGGCGCGCCAGCAGGCAGCGCAGCGGTGGAGCCGCGATCATTTCCTCGACGATGACACGCACGTACGGCAGCAGCCGCAACGCTGCGCGCTCTTCGACCGGTTTGTCCCCTTCCGCAGGCGCGTGGCCACGGAGAAAGAGCGCTTCGGCAAGTTTGTGCACGCCAACGCGACCACCGCGCGTACCCCACAGCGACACCGGCAGGTTAGCCACTTCGTCACGCAATCGTTGCGCGTCGACCGTGAGCGGCAGCCGCACGCACCCGCCGACGAGGGCGTGCTTGTCGAGGAGCGGCTGGTCGGGCAAATCGAGCATGGTTTCTACTCTGCCGTATCGAGTGCGCGCGCGAAAGAATTGCGCCGCTCACTTTTCATTCAGCACGAGCGTCGCCCCGGCGCCTCGCCTTGTCAACGAAAAGTATCGTATGTGGGCCGCCGGCCCGTCCCAGCGCTCAGGCGGTACGTCCCGCTCCAGCCCAATTCGTCCCAGTGAAGTGGTTGGTCACGGGACCGCGGCTCTAGCGTGGTCGCGTTCAAACCACAATCAACGCCGGGTGCGACCCGCAATCGATCACGCCTCGGCGTATTCAGGAGGCAGGGACATGTTCAAACAGAAACCGATACCGCGAGCCGTCGCGCTCGCGTTGCTGGGCGGTGCGCTCAGCAGCGCGCCGCCGGTGCTCGCGCAAGACGACACCGCCGACATCGGTACGGTGGTCGTGACCGGATCGCGCATTTCGCGCGCCAATCTCGAGTCGACCACGCCGGTGCTGTCGATCGGCCGGGCGGACTTCGACGCGCTCGGCTACGAGAACATCGCCGATCTCGCCGCAGCGTTGCCGCAGTTCTCGCCGGCCTTCGGCGCCTCGCGCACGCAGTCGACATTCTCAGGATCGGCGACCTCGGGTCTCAACCAGGCGAACCTGCGCAACCTCGGCGCTCTGCGCAGTGTCACCCTGATCAACGGCCGGCGCGTGACGGCGGGATCGCCGCAGTTCACCAGCGTCGACTTCAACCTGATCCCCTCGGCCAACATTGACCGCATCGAAGTGCTCACCGGCGGCGCGGCGGCGGTTTACGGCGCCGATGCGGTGGCGGGTGTGATCAACATCATCACCAAGAAGGACTTCGAGGGCATCGAGCTCGGGGCTTCGTATGGTGCCGCGGACGAAGGCGACAACGAGAATCCGAGCGCCTACGTCATGATCGGCGGTGCGTTCGCGGAGCAGGGTCGCGGACTGCTCACCCTGCAATACGACAAGCAGGGCGAGGTGAGCTGCGCCGACCGGTTCCTGTGCGAAGAGGACTTCTTCTGGAACAACCCGGCGGCCGCCCCCTTGCGCGGACCTGCCGCATACTCGGGCGTCGGCGAAGACGGGCGGTTCTTCGTTCCGGGGGTGGCCGGCAGCGTCACGCGGCGCGATGGCAGCTTTACGGATGCCAACGGCCAGCTCATCCAGTTCTCCGTGCCGGTGGACGGCTACAACCGCAACGCCGCGCGCGACATCGCCATTCCAACCGAGCGCATCCTGCTCATGGCCGAGGGCGAATACGCGCTCGGCGCGGGTGCGAGTGTCTTCATGGAGCTGACGTACGGCCAGTCGGAGACGGACTCCGCCTTCGAGGGTCACCCGTTCCAGTCACAGCAGGCCGGCAGCCTGGTCGGTGGCGGTCCGGGAGTCGCCGGACTACAGGCAACCATACCGCTCACCAATCCGTTCATCCCGGCCGCGATCCTGAACGCTGCAACCATTACGGGCGATCCCGCGGTGGACCAGATCACGTGGTGGCAGCGCTTCAACTTCTTCGGGTTGCGCGGCGCGGACAATGACCGCGAAAGCGTCCGCGGAGTGTTGGGCTTCAAGGGTGAGTTCGATTCGCTCGGATTCGGCTCGGATTGGAGCTGGGAGCTCTCCCACGTCTATGGGCGTCACAACCTCGACAGCAGCACCGAGGGCTTCGTCGGCACCGACCGGCTCTACAACAGCCTGCGCGTCGAGCAGGATCCGAATGCGCCAGCGGGCACCTTCCGCTGCATCGATCCAGCGGCGCGCGCGACGGGCTGCGTTCCGGTGAATCCGTTCGCGCCGTACACGCCGGAGATGATCGACTACCTGGCGGTCTCCGCCGGCCAGCGCGGCAAGAGCGAGTTGCAGGATTCGCTCGCGGTGCTTTCCGGCTCGCTCTTCGAGCTGCCGGCCGGCCCGCTCCAGGCGGCCATCGGTCTCGAGCGGCGCGAGTTCTCGGGCAATCTCGACTACGACGAAGTCATCCAGCAGGGCCTGGTATCCGGCAACCAGATCCTCGACACCCCGTTCGCCGAGATCGTGACCAAGGAGGTGTACATCGAAACGTTGATCCCGGTAGTGCGTGACAAGCCGGGTGCCTACGCGCTCTCGCTCGAAGGTGCGTATCGCAAGTCGAACTCGGAGTATCTCGAGGTTGACGAGGACTACGACACCTGGAAGTTCGGCGGCGAATGGGCCCCGATCCAGGGTCTCAGGTTCCGTGCTATGAAGGCGCGCTCGGTGCGCGTGCCGACGCCCGGCGAGCTCGGCGGCGGCGGCCAGACGTTTGGCGTCGTGAACGATCCATGCACTGCGGCGCGCATCGCGGCGGCGGCCAATCCGACGCGTACGGCCAACTGCGCGGCGGACGGAGTGGACCCGGCTTACGCGCCACCGACGGTGGTCGAGCAGAGCGTGGCGGGTTTTGTCGTCGGCAATCCGGCGCTGCTGCCGGAAGAGGCCACGACGCTGACCTACGGCCTCGTGTGGACACCCTCCTTCGTACAGAACCTGGAACTCTCGGTCGATCGCTTCGAGATCGAGGTGGACGGCTTCGTCAACACCGTCGGCCGGCAGACGATTGCCGACGCCTGTTATGACTCCGTCGATCGGCAGTTCTGCGAGCTGACCACGCGCGGCACGAACCCGGTCGTTCCGGGTGCCAACTACGTGCTCAACGCGGTAAACGACTCGGTCGATAACCTGTCCTCGTACGACATCGCGGGTTACGACATCGAGATCCTGTACAGCTTTGCACTCGGAAGCTTGTTCCGTTCCGAAGCGGATCTCGGCTCGCTCGGTGTGAAGCTGCGCGGGACGATGTACGACCAGGCCGAAACGATCGCGCGTCCGGGTGCGGAGACGCTCGAGCTGAAGGGCTTCGCCGGCGGCTCGACCAGCGACCAGGGCTTCCTGGAAGAACAGGCGATCCTCGACCTGTCCTATCTGCGCGGTCCCATCAACGCCAACTGGCATACGCGCTACATCGGCTCGACGGAGATGACGCCATTCGAGCCCGCCTTCCCGACGATCGGCTCGCACGTCTATCACGACGTGCGCCTGGGCTTCTCGTTCGGCGATCGTGGGAGCGAGATCTATGCGGGCGTGACGAACCTGTTCGACAAGGAACCACCGTTCTTCGCCTCGGGCACCTCGGGAACGCAGGCGCTCGACACGATCCCGGCCTTCTACGACGTGTTCGGCCGTTCGTACTACATGGGCACACGCATCAGGTTCTGACGATCTCTACTGTCCGGGAGGGCGCCTCGCACGAGGCGCTCTCCTGCGACACCGGGGTGGAGGTTGCCGGCTTTGGTCCTCCTGCAAGAGGTTGGTCTGAAGAGGGTACCTTTGGGCCGATTCGGCCTCAGCAGCAGCCTCCACCCTCGTGTTGCGGGCTGCCGACAGAGGTGGCATGATACCTACGGCATCTTTCGTAGTTATGGTCGCCACCGCCATCGCCGTGCCCCTGCCGGAGAGCGCTGCGCCACGGGTCGCGCAGGATGCGTCGTGGCGGCTTGTTTTAGCGGTGATAGTGCCATTTTGGCTGTTCATGGCCTGCGAGCGGGTGCTGCTGTTCCAGCTGGCGATACCCGCTAGCCCGTTCGTGGCCATTGCCCCTCCCGCCGCGCGAATCGGTCAGCACCTGCTGTTGCTGCCGCTGTTGCTAATTTGCTACGGCTGGGCCCTGAGGATCGGCTGGCCGAAACAGCGCCGGGCAACGGCCCTCCTCCAGCATCTCGCCCTGTCCTGCGTATTCGCGCTGGCCGCCCGACCGGCCCTCATGGCGTGCGCCGCGCTCGAGGAGGGCAGCTGGCAGCTGGTCGTCGAGCTGGTGCGGCCGCAGATGGAACGCGACCTGCTCACGCAGCTGTGGTTGTCCTCGGTCGCCGACTTCCAGTTGTCCTACTGGTTCGGCCTGGCGCTGCTCGTCGGCGTGCGCACGTATCGGCAGCTCAGGGACGAGAAGGAGCGCGCCATGCGCCTCCAGGACGAATGCACGCACTCGCGGTTGCAGGCGCTGCGCCGCCAGCTCAGCCCCCACTTCCTGTTCAATACGCTGCACGCCACCGTCGCCATGGTGCGCAGCCAGCCGGTGGTCGCCGAGCAGATGCTGGTGCGCCTGGCAGAGCTGCTGCGGCGCGTCTTCAGGGACAGCGAGATCGAGCAGGTAGCGCTCGCCGACGAGCTCGAATTCGTGCGCAAGTACCTCGAGATCCAGGCGCTGCGCCACGCGGGACGGCTTGCCTTCGAGCTCGATGTGCCCGCCGAACTGTCGAACGCGCTGGTGCCGGAGCTCCTCCTGCAGCCCCTGGCCGAGAACGCGGTCGTGCACGGCGCGCAGGGCGAGAGCGAGCGGATTCGCGTGCGCGTGTGCGCACGCCGCGAGCGCGATGAGCTCGTGCTCGAGGTGGAGAACACCCCCGCGGCGGTGCTCATGAGCACGGCGTGCACCGACGGCGTCGGCCTGGGCGCGACGCGCGAGCGGCTGCGTACGCTGTTCGGCACGCGTCAGCAGCTCGCGCTCATGGCGCGCCACGATGGCGCGGTGGTCGCGCAAGTCCGGATTCCCTTCGCCCGCGCGCCGCACGTCGCTGCGGCCGCCTGACACAGGATTCACCCATGGATACCGAGATTGCTCACAACACCGCCGCCGAGACGCGTCAGCCCGAGACCCAGGTGGCGCACGTGCGTGTCCTGATCGTGGACGACGAGTATTTCGCACGCCAGCGCCTGCGCGACCTGCTGGCGCAGGAGCCGGACATGGAGGTCATCGGCGAGTGCAATCACGGCGGCCAGGCGGTGCAGATGATCACGGAGCTGCGCCCGGACCTGGTCTTGCTCGACGTGCAGATGCGCGGTGCCAACGGGTTCGAGGTGCTGCGCCGGCTGGCCGAGGGCCCGCCGCCACTCGTGGTGTTCGTCACCGCGTACGAGGACTACGCGCTCAGCGCCTTCGAGGTCGACGCGGTCGACTATCTGCTCAAACCCTTCGACCGGCCGCGCTTCCAGCAGGCGCTCGCGCGCGTGCGGCATCGCCTGCAGTACACCGACAGCGCGCGCCTGCGCAGCGAGCTCGCGGACGTCGTGCGTGGTGCGCTCGCGCACGCGGCGCCGCCCGCCAGCCCCGGACCCCTGCGGCGCATCGTGGCCGAGCGCGACGAGCGGCTCACGTTCATCGATCCGCAGGACATCGACAGCGTCGAGGCCAATCGCAACTACATCGCGATCCGCGTCGGCCGCGAGGCCTACCGCCTGCGCAGCACCCTGCACCAGGCGGAAGCCATGCTCGACCGCGGTTGCTTCCTGCGCATCCATCGCTCGGTCATCGTCAACACGCTCATGATCCGCGACATGGAGCGCTGGTTTCACGGCGAGTACGTGATCACCCTCAAGAACGGCCAGCGCTTCACCTCCGGCCGCAGCTATCGCCGCCAGATCCAGGCTTACCTGCACAACGGCGTGAGTTGAGAGGCGCCCGGCGGCCGGGCGTTGTCAGGCGCTGTGGCGGCCCGGCACGGTCACGCGGATGGTTTCCTCGATGCGGCTGCGCTGCTCGGTCACGAGGCGCGCCAGCTCGTCGGCGGGCACTGCCTTCGAGAAGAGATATCCCTGCCCGGTGTCACAGCCACGCTCGCGCAAGTACTCGAGCTGCGCGGCCGTTTCGATGCCTTCCGCCACCGTGCGCTTGCGCAGGGTGCGCGCCATCGCGATCACGGTCGCGGCGATCGCCGAGGCATCCGGGTTCCTCGGGATGTCGGTCACGAACGAGCGATCGATCTTGATCACCTGCACCGGATAGCGGCGCAGATAGCTGAGCGAGGAATAGCCCGTCCCAAAGTCATCGAGCGCAAGCGACACGCCCATCTCGACCAGCGCCGCGAGCGTGGTGGCGGTGCGTTCGTCATTGCTGAGCAGCACGGACTCCGTGAGCTCGAGCTCGAGCGACCAGGGCGGCATGTCGTTGCGCAACAGCGCATCGCGCACGCTGTCGACAAACTCGGCGCGCCGCAGCTGCTCGGAACTGACGTTGACGCCGATCTGCGGGACCTGGATGCCGGCGCTGCGCCAGCGGCGGAACTGCGCGCAGGCTTCCTCGAGCACCCACGCCCCGATATCGACGATCAGCCCGCAGTCCTCCGCCACCGGGATGAACTCGGCCGGGGAGCGCTGGCCCCAGCGGATGAGCGCTTCGACGCCGCTCAGGCCGCCGCTCTGCAGGTGAAACTGCGGCTGGTAGTGCAGCACGAACTGCCGCATCTGCAGCGCGCGATGCAGTCCGGTCTCCAGGCTCCACCGTTCCAGCGCGCGCGCATTCATGTGCGGCTCGAAGAACGTCGCGCGGCCGCGACCGTCCTCCTTGGCACGGTACATCGCGGTATCCGCGTTCTTGAGGAGATCTTCGAGCGTCGCGCCGTCGTCCGGGTAGATCGCGATGCCGATGCTGGCGCGCGCCTGATATTCGCGCGCCCCGATCTCGAGCGGCGCCGCGAGCTCCGCGAGGATGCGCTCGGCCACCTTGGAGGCCTCCTCCGGCCCTTGCAGCGCACCCACGATGACGAGGAACTCGTCGCCGCCCAGGCGTGCCACGGTATCGGACTGCTTCACGCACGCGGATAGCCTGCGCGCCACCGCGCGCAACAGCTCGTCGCCCGAGTCGTGTCCGAGCGTGTCGTTGATGCGCTTGAAGTTGTCGAGATCGATGTAGAGAAGCGCCAGTGCTTCGCCCGCACGGCCGGAGCGCGCGATCTCGCGCGCCAGGCGATCCTTGAAGAGCTGGCGATTCGGGAGCTCGGTGAGCTCATCGTAGTGGGCCTGCCGATACAGGCGCTCCTCGCGTTCGATGTTGTTGAGCGCGACCGCGAGCCGATCGGCGAAGTCGCGCGAGAAGCGGCGTTCGACACCGGTCTGATCCGGCGCCTCGAGGTAGCCCAACGTGAGGATCGCGGTGAGGCCCCCGGGCCCCCGGACCGGGTGCGTGAGCGCCCAGCGCGCCCCACGGGCGGCGACGTCAGCGGCATAGGTGGGCGCCGGTTGCGTGGATTGCAGGTCGATCAACCTGCCTTCCTTGCCAAGCGCCAGGGGCTCGATGTCGCGTCCCAGCAGAATGCGGTGAACGTCCCGCCGCACGGCTTTCGAGCCGTCGTGGCTATAAACGCGCCCGTGGGCACCCTCGTCGGGATCGATCAGCGTGATGCTCACGCTTGCGCAGCCGGTGACGCGATGGACGTGACCCAGCAGGGTCTCGAGGATGCTCTCGATGCTGGGGGAGGAAAGGATCAGCCGATCGATCTCGCTCAGCGCCTCGAGTGCCGTGAATTGCGAGCGCAGGCTGTCCGACATGTCGTTGAATGAGGCGGCCAGCTCCTCGAACTCGTCGGCACTGCGTATGCTCACGCGGGTGTCGAAATCCCGCGCGGCGATGCGTCGCGTGCCCTTCAGCAGCTCATCGAGCGGGACGAGGCTGCGCCGGATCTGCGTGGAGCTGACCAGCAGCACCAGGATGACGGCGGCGGCGAGCGTCCAGGGAATGATCTCGCGCAGCCCGACGTCGCCCTCCGTGAAACTCAGCACCGGCTGGCTCGATTCGATGACCCACGACTCGGAGGCAAAGCGTGCCGAGAGGAATAGCTCCCACGCCTGAGTCGCAAACGTGTTGTCGTCGCCGGCCAGCAGCTGCGTGCGGCCGTTCTTGTGCCCTTCCCCGGCAGAGGTCAAGGGTTCGACCGAGTACAGGGTCCGCCCGTCGAGCGCGCGCACGCGTAAGCCCATCTGGTAGGGAAGGTGGGTCGAGTCACCGAATACGAAATGCGGATCGAGCACGAAGTACTGCAGCGCATCCGCACCCGCGCCCGGCCTCTGCGCGACGATGAAGATGGCCGGCACACCGGCGGCCGCGCCCGGTTCCAGCGCCAGCCAGCTCAGCCCCGTGACGAGCTGCGTCCTGGCCGCCGCGTGCGGTTGCGGCGGGACACTGACGGTACCGCGCGTCGTCACCACGGAACCGTCCTCATAGGCGGTCGCGACTGCCAGGATGAACGGCGCGAGCTGCGGATCGCGTCTGAGCTGCGCGAGCGCTGCCTCACCTCCACGGCCAATCAGGCCGATGGCGACGTCCGCCGCTTCGAGGCGCTGCAGAATTCCCAGCCCGTAGGTTTCGCTGAATTCCTTCAGCCGTTGCGCCTGCCGGTCGCGCGACACGCTCGACAGGTGGATCACGGACAGCGCGGACGTAATGGCGATCGGCAACAGTGCGCAGATGACGAACAGGAGGAACACGCGCCGGCCCAGCCGCGTGCGCAGGGAGAGCGACTCGATCTTCATCAACGTCAGTAATCCTCGGCCTTGCCGACGAAGCGCCCGTCGTTGGCGCGCACGATATCGTCGCGACTCACGGTGGCGGTGAGGGGCGGAAGACTGGTTCCGTCCGGTCCCATGCTGTAGAGGTCGTAGTCGGTGTTGATCGGCACCAGGTTGCGGTCCTTGCGTACATTGCCCAACCCCATGACGTCGGCGAAGTTGAGAAACTGATAGCCATTGCCCCACGGATCGAGCAACCCTGCGAGACCCACATCTGCCAGCGTGTCGGGAAGGGCCCCGCGGTTGAGCTCGAACTTGTCGACCGCGAGCTGAATCTCGCTGATGTCGCCGACCGCCCGCTGGATCTGCGTGCGTGCCACGTATCGTTGATACCCCGTCACGCCGGCCGTCGTGAGAATTCCGAGCACCAACACGGCGAACATGAGCTCAAGCAACGTCACGCCGCGCTGCGTGGCCGGGCGAGCGCGCGCGATGCGGCGGCCCACGCGCCCGACGGCGGAGCAGACTCGCAGCAGGGCCGCGGAACGGGGCCCCCGAATGTGGCGCGTGGTGGTCATCAAGAGCCTGATCGGACAGCAAAATCGCTGAGCACATTACTGCCCCACCGCGCCGTCTTATGTGATGCGCGCAGTGTCGCTTGCGGGGCACTTTGAGAACCGGGTCACATGTTGGCGGGCGCAGGGTGACCGGGTACTGGAGTTGACCCGGCATTGACGCGGGCGTCCCGCCCGGATGCGCCCTGTTGACGCTTTTTCGACAGGTTCGGGCGGGTCAGCTCGTGATATAGCGCTCGAGCTGCTCGATCTGGTTTTGCTGGTCCTCGATGACGGCCTTCACCAGGTCGCCGATCGAGACCACGCCGATCACGCGCCCCTGGTCGATCACCGGCAGGTGACGCAAGCGCTGCTCGGTCACGATCTTCATGCACTCGTTTACCGTGTCCGTGGGCGACACCGTGGTCACCGGAGAGCTCATGATCTGTCGCACGCGCGTGTCGGCGGAGGAGCGGCCGAGCAGGATCACCTTGCGCGCATAGTCGCGCTCGGAAACGATGCCGACGAGCTCGGCGGCGCGCATCACGAGCAGCGCGCCAACATGCCGCTCGGCCATCAGCCGGATGGCATCGAGCACCGAGTCTTCGGGACCCACCGAGTAGACCTCGGAGCCCTTGCGTTCGAGCAGGTGTCTGGCGGTCAGCATGGCGGGTCCGTGCGCTCTCCGGTGACCTTCGCCCGCATTCTACGCCGGGGAAGTGGACGGGGAAGTCCGGCTACACTGCCGGCGCATGCCGCACGCCGGCCCGAGACGCACGATTCCGCCCCCGGCCGAGCGGCCCGCGCCCACGCGGCGCTGGCCGTTACAGGTACTCGCGGGCGCGGCGGTCATCGGGGGAATCTTCCTCGTGATGCGCTGGCTTGGCAACGGAGGCGATGCCGCCGATGGCGTTCCAACTGCCGGGTCGACTCGGCCCGCGGCAGTCGAAGCGCCTGGTGAAATGCGGTCATCGGTCGAAAGGCCGCCGGCTGCCTCGCCCGAAGCTCCCGATGCCCGCTTCCTCGCACGGCTCCAGCGGAATTCGGCGCGGCGGCTGCTGCGCGACCTTCCCCTTTCACCCGATGTCGCCGACCTCGTGGCCGCAGCGCAGCTCCAGCAAGCGGCCGCGTTGCTCGAGGGCCGCTCCTCCGATGGGGACCGCAATGCCACGGTCGTGCTGACACAGCTGCAACTGCTGTGCGAGTCCCCGGATGCGGTGCGCCGACAAGCCGGGGAGCCGGCGCCGATGGCAGGCTCGCTCGACTCCGAGCTGGCCCGCTCCGCCCCCGTTCCCGCGGACTTGCGCCGCCGCATCGAGGCGAGTGTGCAGGCCGACGCGGAGGCGCGTACGCGGCTCGAGCGCTCCTGCCGGGACACGCGTTTCAATGCGTCCGCCATTGAGCAACGGCTGCGCCGCGCAGCGGAGGCCGGTCACGAGGCCAGCCTCTGGACCCTGGGTCGCTATTTCGACGATAGCGAGCAGCGCAACCGGCATTGGCTGTCCGCAGCCATGTTGGGCTACCCGGCGGCGCAGGCCAGTCTCGCCGAGCAGTTGCTGGAGGAGAGCCTGCAAGGTGACCGTCGCAACCGCGGGCGGATGAATTTCTGGCTGGACGCCGCGGCCAAGCATTCACCGCAGGTGAAAGCGAAGCTCGGCGAATGCATTCTGAACGGCTGCAATGCGCAACCACCCGATTCGGGAGCGGCGGTGTCGCTGTTGCGTGAAGCGACGCTGCTCGGCGAGCTCGCCGCGTTCGATGCGCTCGCCTCCGTTTCGCGCAGCGAGCCCCTGGCGCCGTCCGAGGAAGAGCTCTACGGCCTCCAGGCCTTCCTGCAGCGGCTCAACGAGACCGGGTGTTATGGCGCAACGACCTATCCCGTCGCCGCGCTCAAGAGCCTGCGGTCGCTGCGGGAGATCGGCCGCGGGCTGTCGCCGCATGCACTGCAGGACGCCGAACAGCTGGGCGCCGCGCGCTGGCACAACCACGGCGCCGCGGCCCGGCGCGCCCAGCACTGCGAGTGACTAGTCCTCGAACTCGTCCTCGAGCGCGTCCGCGATGTCTTGCAGCAACCCCTTGTCCGCCGGCTTGGTGGGCGGGGGGTAGCGCTTGAGCACGCGGCCGTCGCGGGCGATCAGGAATTTTTCGAAGTTCCACTCGATGTCGCCCGGAAAGCCGTTGCTGACGGACGTGAGCCACGCGTAGAGCGGGTGGCGCTGCGCGCCGTTGACCTCGATCTTGCTGCTCATCGGGAAGGTGACGCCGTAGTTGGTGGCGCAGAAGGTGCGGATCTCATCTTCCGTGCCCGGCTCCTGCGCGCCAAACTGGTTGCACGGAAACCCGACCACCGTGAAATTCTCGTCCTCGAGCTCTTCGTGGAGCCGCTCGAGTTCCGCGTATTGCGGCGTGAGCCCGCAGCGGCTCGCGACATTCACGGCGAGCACCACTTTGCCGCGCAGTTTTCCCAGGAGATCCTTCGAGCCATCGATGCTGTTCAGATTGAAGCTGTAGAAGTCGTTCATGGAAACCTCCCGCGCCCGGGCCGGTATTATGGTGTTGAGCGCTCGATGGTCAGGTTCTTGCTGTACTGCACGTTCATGACATTGTTGCGCCAGCCCGTCACATACGGCTTCACCAGGTGCTTGTTGACGTAGAAATAGAGCGGCAGCAGGGGCTGATCCTCGAGCATCAGGCGCTCCGCTTGCTCGAGTAGCGCGCGGCGGCGCGCGCGATCCGTTTCGGCCGCCGCTTCGATCAGGAGCGCGTCGTAGCGGGGATTGCGGTAGCCCGGCAGGTTGATACCGAAATCGCTCTTGAGGTACTGCGCGAACGTGTAGGCATCGTTGTAGTCGCCCGCCCAGTTCGAGCGAAACACCTGCGTGACGTCGTGCCGGTCGATGTTCTGCAGCAGCACCTTGAACTCCTCGCCCACCAGCTCCGCCTCGACGCCCAGGTGTTCCTTCCACATGGCCGCGATCGCAACCGCGAGCCGCGTGTGGCTCTCGTCCATGTTGTAGCGGATCTCGGTCCTGAGCGGCTTCGCCGCCGAGTAGCCCGCCTTCGCGTACAGGCGCTTCGCCTCCGCCACGCGCCGCTCGAACGGCAGGCTCGCCCATGATGGTTTCTGCGAGGTGTAGTCCGCAACGCCAACCGGCACCCAGCCATAGGCGGCCAGCTCGCCGCGGCCCGTCACCGACTCCGTCAGGCGCTCGCGATCGATGACCATCGAGAGCGCGAGCCGCAGGTCGCGGTTGTCCTTGAAGGGCGCACGATAGAGGTTGAACCCGTAGTAGTACGTGCTGAGTTGCGGTGAGACCTGCAGCTCCGGCCCCAGGTTCTCGCGCACCCACTTGAACTGCGAAGCCGGCACCGTGTAGGTGACCTCGAGCTCGCCGCCGCGATAACGATTGAGCTCGGCCGACTGATCGGCGATCTGCAGAAAGTTGATGCGATCGATGTGGTTGTTGGCGTTGTCCCAGTAATGCGGATTGCGACGCGCCACGATGCGCGAGCCGACGGTCCATTCTTCCAGCACGAACGCGCCATTGGACACGGCCCTGCCCGGCCGGCTGAACTCGCGCCCGTGTTCTGCGAGCGAGGCGCGATGCACCGGGAACGTGCTGGGATGCGCCAGCACGCCCGGCAGATAGGGGGCGGGCGATTGGAGCCGGATCACCAGGGTGCGCTCGTCCGGCGCCTCGACGCCCAGCGATTCCGGCGGCGCGCGCCCCGCGGTGATATCGGTGGCATTCCCGATCACATCGACGACGGCGGCGTAGGGCGATGCGGTCCTGGGATCGACCAGCCGGCGCAGCGCGAAGGCGAAATCCTCGCCCACCACGGGCTCGCCCGTGGACCAGCGCAGGTTGTCGCGCAGCTCAAACGTGTACACGCGGCCGTCCTCACTCACGGTCCAGGAGGCTGCAGCTCCCGGCGCGGGGCGCGCCTCGGCATCGAGCGCAGTCAGTCCCTCGTAGAGGTCGCGCAGGATGCTGAGCTCGGCGTCGGTGCGTGCGCGTTGCGGATCGAGCGATTCCGGCTCGGGTCCGTTGCCGCGATTGAGCACGACCGGCGCGCCGGCCGGCGGCGATTCGCTCCCCGGATCGCGCCCGCCACAGGCGCCGAACGCGAAGGCGGCGGCGATGAGCGCCAGTGCGCGCAGCGGATCGAGCGGCGGGCGGGGCTTCACGCGGCGCGGCAGCGCTTCTTGAGATGAACGAGCAGCAAGGAGACGGCGGCGGGCGTAATCCCGGGCACGCGCGCGGCCTGTCCCAGGGTCGCGGGGCGCACTTCGCTCAGGCGCTGCCGCGCCTCGGTCGAGAGCCCGCGCACCTGGGCGTAGTCGAGGTTCTCGGGCAGCCGGGTCTCTTCATTGCGCCGCTGGCGCTCGATCTCTGCTTCCTGCCGCTCGATGTAGCCCGCATATTTCGCCTGCACATCGACCTGCAGCAGCACTTGTTCCGTCAAGCGCTCGTCGGCTTCGCCTTCCTCGGGCATGGCGCCGATTTCAGGGAGCGCGGTGAGCATCGCGTATGCGACTTCGGGACGACGCAGGAGCTCGAGCGCCGACTGCTCGCGTGACAGCGGAGCGCCAAACACGCGTTCCGCCGTCGTCGACTCCACGTCCTGTGGCCGCAGCCTGATCGATGCGAGCCGTGCGCTCTCGCGCACCGTCCCTGCGCGCTTGCGCTCGAAGAACCGCCAGCGTGCGTCCTCGACCAGCCCGAGCTCGCGTCCGATGGCTGTCAGTCGCAGGTCGGCGTTGTCCTCACGCAGCAGCAGGCGATATTCCGCGCGGCTCGTGAACATGCGATAGGGCTCCGCGGTGCCGCGCGTCACCAGGTCGTCGATCAATACGCCGAGGTATGCCTCGCTCCGTCGCGGGCACCACGCGTCGCGCGCGCGCACGGCGAGCGCCGCGTTGATCCCGGCGACGAGACCCTGCGCCGCCGCCTCTTCGTAACCGGTGGTACCGTTGATCTGGCCCGCGAAGAAGAGCCCGGAAACGAAGCGGGTCTCGAGGCTCGGCTTGAGATCGCGCGGATCGAAAAAGTCGTACTCGATCGCGTATCCGGGGCGCGTGATGTGCGCATTCTCGAAGCCGCGGATGGTGCGCACGAACTCGTACTGGACGTCGAACGGCAGACTGGTCGAGATGCCGTTCGGATAGATCTCGTGCGTCGTCAGGCCCTCCGGCTCGACGAAGATCTGGTGGGAGGTGCGGCTCGCGAACCGCGATACCTTGTCCTCGACCGACGGGCAGTAGCGCGGGCCGATGCCTTCGATGCGCCCGGTGAACATCGGCGAACGGTCGCTCGCGCGCCGGATGATCTCGTGGGTGCGCTCGTTGGTTGCCGTGATGTGGCACGGGACCTGGCGCGGGTGCTCGCTGCGCGCACCGAGATAGGAGAACACCGGGCGCGGATCGTCGCTCGGCTGCTCGGCCATCACGCTGTAGTCGATGCTGCGCCCGTCGATGCGCGGCGGCGTGCCGGTCTTCAGGCGTCCCACGCGGAATGGCATTTCGCGCAGACGCGCCGCGAGCCGGTTCGAAGCGGGATCGCCGGCGCGGCCGCCGCTGAAGTTCTCGAGGCCGACGTGAATCCTGCCGGCCAGGAAAGTGCCGACCGTCAGCACGACCGCGCGCGCTGCGAACTCGACGCCAGCCTGCGTCACGACGCCGGTCACGCGCTCGCCCGCGACCTTGAGGTCGGCGACTTCCTGCTGAAAGAGCGTCAGGTTGGGCTGCATTTCGAGCAGCGCGCGGATGGCCTGCTTGTAGAGCTGCCGGTCGGCTTGCGCCCGCGTGGCGCGCACGGCCGGCCCCTTGCTGGCATTGAGGGTGCGGAACTGGATACCGGCGCGATCGGCGGCGCGCGCCATGGCGCCGCCCAGGGCATCGATCTCGCGCACCAGGTGGCCCTTGCCGATGCCGCCGATCGCCGGGTTGCAGCTCATCGCGCCCAGCGTTTCGATGCTGTGCGTGAGGAGGAGCGTGCTGGCGCCCATGCGCGCCGCCGCGAGCGCGGCTTCGGTCCCGGAGTGACCGCCGCCCACCACGATGACGTCGAATGTCCGGGGATAACGCATTGGGGAAAGCTTCAAGCGGGTCAGGGCCCTGGGGCTCGGGGCCGGCTAGTGTAAGCAGGCGCCGGGCGGCTTTCCAGAAACGGCGGCTCGTGTAAGGTGGCGCGCCGGCTTGGGAGTTTATTCAGAGGTGGCGAGTGGCATGAACGGACAGACGCTGTGGCCGCAAGCACCTGCGACCCGGAGTCTGCGGAGCGGATTCGCCGTCGCCGCCGCCCTGGTGGCGGCCTCTTCCGTGCAAGCCGCGCCCGCAGCAGCTGGGCACCTGACGCTCAGCGATTGCCGGCTCGAGCATCCGGAGCAGGTGCGGTCGATTGCGGCGCGCTGTGGCGAGCTCGAAGTGCCGGAGGATCCGTCCCGGGCTGCGGCGCGACGCATTCACCTCAAGGTGGCCGTGGTGCCGGCGCTCAACCTGCGCGGGCCTGCCGACCCGGTGTTCGTGCTGGCCGGCGGGCCGGGGCAGGCGGCAAGCGAGTTCTACGCGGCGGCGGCGGGCGCGTTCGTACGCGTTCAGCGGGACCGGGACATCGTGCTGGTCGATCAGCGCGGCACTGGCAGCTCCAATGCGCTCGACTGCGAGTTTCCGGAGGAGGACGAGCTCGCCGACATGACGGCGCAACAGATCCGCGCGCATGCCGAGCAGTGTCTCGCCTCGCTCAAGGCGGATCCGCGCTTGTACACCACCAGCATCGCCGTGCGCGACCTCGATCAGGTGCGCGCCGCGCTCGGCTACGAGCGCATCAACCTCTACGGTGTCTCCTACGGCACGCGCGTGGCGCAGCACTACCTGCGCCGCTTTCCCGAGCGCGTACGCACGCTGGTGCTCGATGGCGTCGTGCCGCCCGGCGTGGCGCTGGTCGCCGACGGCGCCTTGCAGGCGCAGCGCGCGCTCGATCTCATCTTCGAGCGCTGCCGCACCGAGCCCACCTGCCGCGATGCGTTCCGAGATCCGGCGACGTCGTTTGCCGACCTGCGCGCCGCGCTCGAGCGTGGGCCCGCCACGGTCACGATGGCCGATCCCCTGACGGGCGTGGTGCACACCGAAACCGTCCGCAGCGCGCACTTGCAGGCGGCGACACGCTTTCTCAGTTATTCGCCGGACCGCGCGGCACTCCTGCCCTTGCTGCTGCACGAAGGCGCGGTGCGTCGCAACCTCGCGCCGCTCGCCGCGCAAGCCGACATGCTCACGGCGCATTACGCGGAGGCGGTGAGTTACGGCATGCACAACGCGGTCGTGTGCACCGAGGACGCGCCCCTGCTCGAGTCGGCCCCGATCGATCGGGCCGCACTCGCAAGGACCTACCTGGGGACGCTCCAGCTCGACGGCCTGGTCGAGGTCTGCAAGGCCTGGCCGCGCGGTCTCATTGACCCGGACTTCCATGCGCCGCTTCAGTCACCGGTGCCGACGCTGCTCCTCTCCGGCACGGCTGATCCGGTGACTCCGCCGAACTATGCCGAGCAAGTCCGCACCGGTCTCACGCAGAGTCTGCACGTCGTCCTCGAGGGCCAGGGGCACGGCCAACTGGGCACCGGCTGCGTGCCGCGACTACTCGCCGACTTTGTGGAGCACGGCGCCACCCGGGATCTCGACCTGAGCTGCACCCGCACGATCGTTCCGCCACCGTTCTTCGTGTCATTCGCCGGGCCGCCGCCATGATCGTGATCGACGATCTGCACAAGTCCTTCGGCAGCGTGCGGGCGCTGCGCGGCGTATCGTTCACCGCGCGGGACGGCCGCATCACCGGATTGCTCGGGCCGAATGGCGCTGGCAAGTCCACCACGCTGCGCACGCTCGCCACGCTGCTCAAGCCCGACGCCGGCCGTGGGCGGGTGGACGATCACGACATCATCGCCGAGCCCCTGGAGGTTCGCCGCCGGCTGGGCGTATTGCCGCACGCGGCGGGCGTCTATCCCAATCTCACCGGGCGGGAAAACATCGAGTACTTCGGGCACCTGTACGGGCTCGAGTCGAACGCGATCGCCCAGCGCACCAATGAGCTCATCGAGCTGCTCGACATGCGCGAGTTTGCCGACCGGCGTACCAAGGGCTTCTCCCAGGGACAGCGCATCAAGGTGGCGATCGCGCGCGCGCTGGTGCATTCACCGCGCAACGTGGTGCTCGATGAGCCCACCAACGGCCTCGACGTCATGGCCACGCGCGGCTTGCGCAGCCTCATCCGACAGCTCCGCGACGCGGGCCACTGCGTGCTGTTCTCCAGCCACGTGATGCAGGAGGTCGCGACGCTGTGCGACGAGGTGGTGATCATCGCGCGCGGCGTGGTGGTGGCTCATGGCACGCCTGACGAAATCCGTCAGCGCAGCGCCACCGCGAGCCTGGAAGATGCCTTCGTCGCTGCCATCGGCAGCGGTGAGGGACTCGAGTGACGCGAGCCGTTCTCACGGTGTGGCGCAAGGAGGTTACGGAGAACTTCCGCGATCGCCGCACGCTGCTCTCGGCGCTGCTCTTCGGTCCTCTGTTCGGGCCGTTCCTGCTGGCGCTCATGATCAATCTGATGCTGCAGAAGACCGTGAACCAGGCCGACCAGAAAGTGCAGCTCGCGGTGACCGACAGCGCGCGCGCGCCCAATCTCATCCGCTTTCTCGAGGAGCACGACGTCGTGGTGCTGCGCGTCGAACTGGACCAGGCTGGTGCGCGCCGCGCGATCCGCGATGGCAGGCACCAGATGGTCCTGTTGATCCCTCCAGAGTATCCGGAACGCTTGCGCACGGGACTCCCGGCGCCCCTCAAGCTGATTTCCGATGCATCGGACAACCAGACGGGGAAGTACGCGTCGCATGTACGGGCGCTCCTCAATGGTTACTCCTCGCAGCTGGCGGGCTCGCGCTTGCTCGCGCGCGGTGTGAGCCCGGAGGTGATCAGGCCGGTCGTGGTGGATGACATCGACGTGTCAACGCCCGCCGGACGCGCGCTGCTGGTGCTCGGCATGATGACCTATTTCATCCTGTTCGCGATGCTGATGGGCGGGCTCTACCTCGCCATCGATGCCACCGCGGGAGAGCGCGAACGCGGTTCGCTGGAGCCTCTCCTGAGCGTTCCCGTGCCGCGCCAGGCGCTCATCTACGGCAAGGTGCTCGCCGCTTGTTGCTACATGCTGGGCTCGCTCGCCATCGCGCTGCTCGCGTTCACGGTCGCGCTGGCCCTGGTGCCTCTGGAAGCGCTCGGCATGACGGCCAACTTCGACCCTCGGGTCGCTTTCAAGGTTTTCCTGGTCGCAGCGCCGTTCGTGCTGCTGGGCGCGGCACTCATGACGGTGGTCGCCTCGTTCACGCGCACTTACCGCGAAGCGCAAAGCTATCTCACGGTGGTGCTGCTCGTGCCGACGCTCCCGATTCTGTTCGCGGGCCTCTATTCGTTGCGTCCCAGCACCTGGCTGATGGCAATCCCGAGCCTGAGTCAGCACCTGTTGATCACCAACCTGCTGCGCGACGAACCGCTGCAGCCGCTGCACGTGCTGGTGTCGATTGCCACCACCCTCGGTGCCGGTCTTCTGCTCACGTGGCTCGCAGGCCGGCTGTACCAGCGCGAAGCAATCCTGGGCTAGACAATATCGGCGCGGCTGCGAGCGCCGGGTTCATCCGCGCGGGCGATCAGGCGCCTGAACTGGCGCAGGTGCCGGTCCACGAACTCACGTGCCTCGACTTCGAAACGATTCTCCTGGTAGCCGCGCAGCAGCCACTCCCACACGTAGCGCGCCCGCGTGAGCCGCCGTGGCCGCCACTGCCCGAGCACGTGAAAGTACTCGTGCAGGACCAGCTCGGCGTTGCGCGAGAACTCCTCGATGCTGCCGCGCAGGTAGATCCGGTTGCGCCGCGTGGTGGCGAGTGCCCGCGGATGCCAGCGCACGCGCCACGAACGCTCGATGAGCTCGACGCCGGTCGCGTCCTCGCCCAGCAACTCGACCAGCGCCGTGCGCAACGCGCGCGGCAAGCGCGTGAATTGCATGGAGGCGGGCGTGTCCTCTGGATCGATCACGGACGTGACTGGAAGTGTCCACTGCGCTGACAACGGACACGACTATACCGTTTCAGGAAAACGTCGCGGTCAGGCCCCCTATCCCCAAGGTTCCGTAGTCGGATGACCAGGTCTCGCCGCGCCGCACGGGCCAGGCATCCGTGAGGCTTCCCGTGGTGATGATTTCGCCGGCGGCCAGCGGCGCGAATTGCGGCTGGCTCGCGAGCACGCGCGCCAGGTGCACGAGTGCGAGTACCGGGCTGTCGAGCACATCGCTGCCGGTGCCGCGATCGATCACTTCGCGGCCACGCGACAGGGTGAGTGCAAATTGCGGCAGCGCCTCCGCCAGGGTGCGGCGGTTGGCATCGGTTATCGCGACGGGCGTTCCGACCAGGAGTGCCGCATGCAGACCGAAGGCCGCCGTGCAATCGGGGGCGGCGAACTTCCAATCGGGGAAGTGGCTCTGCACGATCTCGAACCCGGGCGCGACCCATTCGATGCAATCGAGCGCCTGCAATGCATCCGCCGCGGGCGGCACCGGCGACTTGAGCCTGAAAACCACTTCCGGCTCGATCCGCGGCTGCACCATCGATTCGAGCTGCAACGTGGCTGCGGCGCCGGCGAAGCGCACCGTGTGCGCCCACATGTGCGCCCACAACGGATCCCAGATGTCATAACGCGGCCACAGGGTGCGGTTGGTGAACCCGATCTTGCGGCCGGCGGAGCGCCAACCCTGCGCGCGCCGGCGCGCGTCGATCTCGCCGCGCACCGCATACGCCGCCGTGACATCGAAGGCGCGGTCGCGCTTCGTGAGCGGCGCGAGCATGGTGGCGGTGTCGTAGGCGTTGATCAGCTCGGTGGCGAACGCGCCCAGCTCGGCGTTCACGGCGGTCTTGTTACTCATCCGCACACTGTATGCTGATTCGATATGTCTGCTAACCTGCCGAACGTATGAGCTCGGTGGCGACCAACGAACGAGCGCCCCCCACCAAAGAGGCGCGTTCCGGGCTCGATCCCTGGGTACGCGCCGAACTTCCAGTTCCGCCGATGCCGAAAGGCTTCGGCTGGATGGCAGTCGTCGGGCCGGGGGTTATCGTCCTTGGATTATCGATCGGCAGCGGCGAGTTCCTGCTCGGCCCGGCCGTGTTCGTCAAGTACGGTCTGACGCTGCTGTGGGTGACCGGGGTCGCGATTCTGTTCCAGACCGTCTTCAACACCGAGGTCATGCGCTACGTCCTCGCCACCGGCGAGCCGGTGTTCAGCGGTTTCATGCGCACGCGGCCCTCCGCGACCTGGTGGGCGTGGTTCTACACCGCGCTCTATTTTCTGCAGTTCGGCTGGCCGGCCTGGGCCGCCACGGCCGCGGGGGCGATCTTCTTTCTGTTCGCCGGACACTTGCCGGGTAGCGCCGATGCGGCGGCGGTCTATTACGTCGGCGCCGGCGCGTTCGCGCTTTGTGTCGCATTGCTGCTCGTGGGCCGGCGCATCGAGCGCACGCTCGAAATTCTCAACTGGGTGCTGGTCACGGTCATTCTCGGCAGCTTCCTGGTGCTCGCCGTCGTGTTCGTGCCGGCGCGCACCTGGCTCGCCGCGACGTTCGGTTTTGCCGGTTTCGACCTCACCAGCGGCAGCTTCGAGCTGTTGCCCGAGGGCGTCGATTTCTTCCTGCTCGGCGCGCTCGTCGCCTACTCCGGCTGCGGGGGCGTGGGCAACATCGCGCTCGGCAACTGGGCGCGCGACAAGGGCTATGGCATGAGCCAGCACGCGGGATATATCCCCACCCTGTCGAACCGGGATAGCGTGAAGCTCGCCCATCACGGCTTCACATTCGTGCCGGACGCCGAATCCATGCGCCGGTGGCAGGGTTGGTGGCGCATCGTGCGCGCCGATCAGTGGGGCGTCTTCTGTCTCGGCGCGCTGCTCGGCATGGCGCTCCCTGCACTGCTCTACGTGACGTTCCTGCCGGCCGGGACCGATATTCGCGGGCTCGGCATCAGCGCCGCACTCGCTCAGGGCGTGGGCGCGGAAGTTGCGCCGTTGCTCGGTGTCGTGATCGCGATCCTCGGCGCGTGGCTGCTCTTCAAGACGCAGCTCGACGGGCTCGACGGTTTCGCACGTTCCGTCAGCGACATCCTCTGGACCGGCAGCCGGCGCGTGCGTGCCTGGCGCGGCGGCGACATCTGCGCCATCTACTACTCGGTGCTGGCCCTCATCGTGCTATGGGGCCTGATCGCCCTCAGCCTGGCACCACCGATCATGCTGCTGCAGATCAGCGCCAATGTCGCGGCCGTCATCCTCGCCATCGCCGCGCCTCACCTGCTCTACGTCAACATGCGGCTGCTGCCGCCGGCGTTGCGGCCACCGATGTGGCGCCGCGTGGCCCTGGTTTGCATGTCAGCGTTCTATTGCTTCTTCGCCATTCTCTCGCTCAGAAGCTTGTTGTAAGCGCTCATCCACGCCCTGAGCTGCACGTACTACTGGCCGGCCGGCCGTGTCTCACACCGGCTCGTAGCTGAACTTCTGGCCCCCGAGGGTCGCCTCGTACATCAGGCCACCCTTCGCCACGGTGAAAGTCGCCATGCCTTTGTTGTACTTCCCCGAGGTGGTCGCGTCATGCTGGCCGGCGCTCGCGCCGGCCGTGGTGCCCGTCGTGGTCGCACCGGCGGATGCGCCCGCCGTGATCGCCACTGCGCTCGCCTGCGCGCCGAACTCGAAATTGCCACTGGTGAATTGATCGAACGTGGCCTTGTTCTCGAAGAAAATGATCTGGCTGAACGCCTGGCCGCCCAGCTGCAGGCCGTACGTGAGTTGCGTCATCTTGGTGTTACCCACGTGCTTGCCCTGGGCGTAGACGCGGCCGCTGCCGTGCGCGCCGCCGATGCCGATGCCGCCCTTGCCGATCGTCGGAAAGACAGCGTACCCATAGGCGCTCTTGAAGAGCTCTCCGCTCTCGCCCGCGTCCTTGAATACCTTGATCGCCTCGTCGTACTCGTCGGCCATGACGGCGCCCGCGGACAACAGCAGAAACATCAGGATGCAGGATCGCTTGACTAACTGATGCATGACGACTCCCCCGACCAATGTTGTGGTGCGAAATGAATTCGTTGAGGCCCCGTGTGGAACGCAGGATAGTCGCCTTGCCCCGGGTGGCGCTATTGCCCCCAAGTGCTGGTGGCCGACGACCGAAAGGAGCTTTTCTACGATGAGCACCGGTCAGCGTCGCGCGCGCCATTCGCTCCGCGTCTGGCCCCAGATCTCGACCGGCTCGTTCTCGAGCGGCGCCGGCAGGTGGCCCGGGCCGCGGTTCTGCGAACCGAGCTTGCGCGCCACCGCCTGCGAAGAGCGGTTCTCGGTGCCGATCACGTGGATGACTTCGCTCCACCCGAAGTGCTCGAACGCCCAGTCGATCGCCGCGGCCGCGCCCTCGCCCGCGTAACCGCGTCCCCAGCATTCGCGGATGATGCCCCAGCCGACTTCAGTGCCGGGCCATCCATCCGGCATCCATGGACCGAGTCGTCCTACCCACCGGCCGGTGGCCTTCTCGATCACCGAGAACATCGCCGGGTGATTGAAGGACCAGGCGCCCGCCATCGTCATCATCGCGCGCCACGCCATGGAGCGTGGTTGCGTGCCACCCATGAAACGCATGGTCTCGGTGTCGGCCATGAAGGCCGCCCAGCCCTCGAAATCCTCGAGCCGTGGCGGCCGCAGGATCAGGCGCGCGGTTTCGACCTTGAGATCGTCGAAGTGCATCGGGTCCTCTTCATCGCACGATTGATTTCAGTCAAAGCCGGTCGGGGCAAGAACAGGATACCGTGGAACGCCGCCCGAACAGGCGCTGTCTACCGCAAGGTTCACGCCGAGCACGCGATACCCGACAACAACCTCGGTGCAATACACTGGCCCGAACACCGTGCACTCCGCGACGCATCGCTTCAGGCCGCATGGTCGGCTGGTCGTCCTGGCCGCCGTTGCCCTGGCGATGAGCGTGGGCTTTGCCGAGGAATCGCCCGCGCCATCGGAGAGTGCCAGCCCGAAGGAAGAACAAGCCGCCGAACTGGATCTGCAGGCACCCAGTCTCGACGAGCTCTACACCGGGGAGCAGATCGAGGCACTCCTCGCCAAGGCCAGGAACGAAGAAGAGAGCGACGTGGAAGTGGAAGGCAGGCGCGAGCCACCACCCAAGGTGACGCCCAACGTCTGGCCCGGGATCGCGGCTCCGTTCTGGGCGCTGCTACATCCCAGCCAGGCGTGGCGAATTCTCTTCCCGATTCCGCCGGATCAGACACGCGGCAAGGAAAAGAAGCCGGACGCCACCGATCCTGAAAATCTGCCGGAGCTTGCGCCCCAGCTTCCTTTCCGTTGAGCGGTCTGCCCGACCATGAGGTCCGGCGATTATTTCTTGGTCCTTCCTTGGGTTTTCTTGAGATCGGTTCCCCGAACACGCACGCTGCGCGCCTCGGGGCGTTCCATACCTGAATGATGCTGGCCTCATCGCGACGATCGTCGTTCAGCACAACGCGAGCGGCGACATCGCTACTTTCCGATACAGAAGCTCGCGAAAATCCGGCCCAGCAAGTCATCGCTCGTGACCTCGCCCGTGATCTCGCCGAGCGCCGCCTGCGCCTGACGCAACTCTTCCGCCATCAGTTCGCCCGCGCGACGCGTAAGTAGTTGCTCGCGACCGGCATCGACATGCCGACGGGCGCGCGCCAGCGCATCCAGGTGACGCCGGCGCGCGGAAACATTGCCCGCCTCGGTGGCGGCGAAGCCCACGCAACTCTTGAGATGCGCCCGCAGCAACTCGAGACCGGCGCCCGTGAGTGCCGATATCCAGATGCGCGGCGGCACGCTGTGCGCGTTGCATGACGGCTCGCGTTCGACCAGGTCGGCCTTGTTGAGGATCACGGTGACTGGAAGGCCCGGCGGCAACGTCGTGCGCTCGCGCTCGAAGGCCTCCGCCTCCGGATCCGCGGCAGCGTCGACGACGAACAGGATGCGATCTGCGCGCTGCAGCTCCACGCGCGCGCGGCGCACGCCCTCGGTCTCGACGATATTGCCGCTCTCGCGCAAACCCGCGGTGTCGATCACGTGCAGCGGCAGACCGTCGATGTCGATCCGCTCGCGCAGCACGTCGCGCGTGGTCCCGGGAATGTCGGTGACAATGGCGGCATCGTAGCCCGCGAGCCGGTTGAGCAGGCTCGACTTGCCGGCGTTGGGCGCGCCCGCGATCACCACGGTGATGCCGTCGCGCAGGAGCTGTCCCTGGCGTGCGGCCCCGGCGACCGCGTTGAAATGACCGAGCACGCCTTCGAGACGCTGCGTGAGCTCGGTGTCGGCGAGAAAATCGATCTCCTCTTCCGGGAAATCGATCGCGGCCTCCACATACGTGCGCAGGTCCGTGAGCGCTTCGTTGAGTCCCTGCACCATCGCGGAGAACTCACCCCGCAACGAGCGCAAGGCCGCGCGCGCGGCTTGCGCGGAGCCGCTGTCGATGAGATCGGCGATCGCTTCGGCCTGCGCGAGATCGAGCTTGTCGTTGAGAAAAGCCCGCTGCGTGAACTCGCCCGGATGCGCGGCCCGCGCGCCCAGCTCGAGCGCCCGCTGCACGAGTTGATCCATCACGACGGGTCCGCCGTGGCCGTGCAACTCGAGCACGTGCTCGCCGGTGAAAGACTGGGGCGCGGGGAAATAGAGCGCGAGACCGCTGTCGAGCAGCTCGCCGCTCGCAGCGCGGAAATCGCGCGGGCTCGCTACGCGAGGTGCGGGCAGCTCCCCGATGATCGCGCGCGCGATGTCGGGCACACCGGTGCCCGAGATGCGCACGATGCCGATTCCGCCGCGTCCTGGCGGAGTGGCGGCGGCGACGATCGTGTCGGCTGGAGACATCGGAGTGCTCGACCAGGCGAGGTGCGTGCCAAGCCTAGCGCCGCGACTCCGGGGTTGCCACCGGCGCGCGCCGGCGCCCTAGGTGGCGTGCTTCTTCGCCTGCGCTTCGACCACGCGGTTGATGCGCCACTGCTGCGCGATCGAGAGCACCGTGTTGGTGAGCCAGTAGAGCACCAGGCCCGCCGGGAACCACGCGAACATCACGGTCATGATGATCGGCATGAACATGAACACTTTTGCCTGCATCGGATCCGGCGGCGCGGGGTTCAGCTTGTACTGGCCGAACATCGCTGCGCCCATAAGGAGCGGCAGCACAAAAAACGGATCGCGTGAGGACAAGTCGTCGATCCACAGCATGAAGGGTGCCTGGCGCATCTCCACGCTCTCGAGCAGCACCCAGTAGAACGCCAGGAAGACGGGGATCTGCACGACGATCGGCAGGCAACCCGCCAGCGGATTGATCTTCTCGCGCTTGTAGAGCTCCATCATCTGGCGGCCGAGCTGCTCGCGATCGTCCTTGTAGCGCTCCTGGATGTTCTTGATGCGCGGCGCGAGCGCCCGCATCTTGGCCATCGATCGCCCGCTCGCTTCACTCAGCGGATAGAACACGAGCTTGATGAGCACGGTCACGAGCACGATCGCCCAGCCCCAGTTGCCGGTGAGGTTGTGGACCCACTCGAGCAAGGTGAAGAGCGGATTGGCGAGGAAGTAGAGCATGCCGTAGTCGGCCGTGCGGTCGAGTTCGGGATGCAACGTCTCAAGCTGGTGCTGCAGCTTCGGGCCGACGAAGAGCGTTTCGGCCACCGTCGCGCGCGCGCCGGGCGCGAACGCCAGCGCGGGGCCGACAGCGCCCAGCACGTACTGGCCATTCTCGACCCGCAGGCTGTAGTCGTAGGACAGATCCGGCGTCGGCAACGCGGCGGCGACGAAGTGATGCTGCATGGCTGCGAGCCAGCCATTCTTGATGGCCTCCGAGAACGTGACGTCCTCGTCGTCGTCGAGCTCGAGCTTGCGATACTTCTCGCCGTCGGGGGCGTAGATCGCCGGGCCCATGAAGGCGTAGCTCTCGACGTCGAACATCGAGCGTTTCACGACCAGCTGCTTGCGCGAGAATTGCACGTATGGCGCCGCACGCCATTCCTGGCCGCTTTGATTGTCGATCGCGTACTCGAGCGCAATCGTGTACTGGCCGCGCCGGAAGGTGTAGGTCTTGGTGACCGTGAGTCCTCGTCCGTCCGTCCAGGTGAGCGGCACCTTGACTTCGTCCGCACTGTCGGCCAGGCGGTACTCCCTTGCCGGAGAGTTGAAGGTCGCCAGGTGGTCGGGTTGTGTGCCGGGTGTGCCGCTGGTCAATCCCGAACGGAAGATGAATGCGTGCGCCGGATCGTCATTGAAGAGACGCACGAGGTCCTGCGGGTTGTGCTTGTCCTTCGGGTACTTGAGCAGGTCGGCGCGCTTGAGGTCTCCGCCCTGCAGCCCAATGCGCAGGTCGAGGACATCGGTGAGCACGCGCACGTCATCGCCCGATGCCGTGGCGGGCTCAGGCTCAGGCGAGCGTTGCTCCGGCGCCGCGCTCGGCGCCGCGTCGCTGCTCGGCAATGCGGGTGCTTCATCGAGTCCCGACCTGGGCGGGGCAGTCGCGGGAACGGCGCCCGGGGCTTCGCTGGACTCGGCAGCGGGAGCAGGCGTTGGCTTCGGCGCATAGTCGCGCTGCCAGGCGTCGTAGTTGAACCACAGGACCAGCGCCAGCAAGGCCCAGAGAAAAATGCGCTGGTTAGCCATGCGGCAGGCTCTTCAGCGCCATGCAGTCATGCGCCGGCACCGGGTCGAAGCCGCCCGGATGCCACGGATGGCAGCGGCCCAACCGGCGCACGATCAGCCACGAGCCGCGCATCGCGCCGAAGCGCTCGAGTGCCTCGAGTGCATAGGCCGAACAGCTCGGATAGAAGCGGCAGTTCGGCCCGAGCAGCGGGCTGATCAGCCAGCGGTAGGCGTGGATGAGGGATTTGAGGACGAGGCGCACTGCTTTCGTATCGAGCTCAGAGCGCGTGCCAGGTCGGCGCGCAACTCGGCGGCACTGGCTGTGCGCGCCGCCGCTCGCGCCGTGACGACGATATCGACTGCGGGCAATTCATGCTGGCCGAGACGGAAGACATCGCGCACCAGGCGTCGAAGGCGGTTGCGCGCGACGGCGTTACCGATGACGCGCGCGGCGATCGAAAGCCCAAGCCGCGGCCACCCGAGCGCATTTGCGCACGCGCTGACCTGGAAGTGAGTCTGGTTGTGTCGCTGCCCGCTCTTGTAGACATGCTCGAACTCCGCCTGGTTACGGAGGCGTTGGCGGGCGCTGAATGTGAACGACCCGATCGGAACTCCGCGGCCGCGCGTTACGGTGTGAGACGCTTGCGTCCCTTCGCGCGCCGGCGGCTCAACACCTGCCGGCCCTTCTTGGTCGCCATGCGCGCGCGAAAACCGTGGGTTCGCTTGCGACGCACTTTGCTGGGCTGGTAAGTACGCTTCATCGGTCAACGATTTCTTGTGTTCGATGCGCGGGCGGGTCGCACGCGAAAGGCGGCAAGGGTACGCAGCACCCCAAGGGGTGTCAATACAACGCGCGTTCGCTGCGCCGCGCCGTGATTCTTCCGTGGCGCACGCTCACCACTCGTTATAGACTTCGCTCCCCTTCGAAATCCCGTACCCACTGCCCACTCACGGAGTCGCGCTCGTGGAAGCGTCGCTGTGGAATCGCTGTCTGCGACTGCTCGAGTCCGAGATTCCCGAGCAACAGTTCAATACCTGGGTGCGCCCGCTGCAGGCCGTCGAGGAAAACGGCGTTCTGAAGCTGCTGGCGCCGAATCGCTTCGTGGTCGACTGGCTCACGCAGAACCTGCGCACGCGCATCGAGGAGCTCATGGACGTGGTCGCGGAGACGAGCGCGCCGCAGATCCAGCTCGAGGTCGGCTCGCGCGCGAACGCCGCCGGGGCCGCGCCGGTGGTGGTGAATGGCGCGCGCCCGCGTCGCGCCGAGCCGATCGTCATCGGCGGTCGCCTCAATCCCGACTTTACATTTGCCAACTTCGTCGAGGGCAAGAGCAACCAGCTCGCGAAAGCGGCCGCCCACCAGGTCGGCGAAAACCCGGGGCGCGCCTACAACCCGTTGTTCATCTACGGCGGCGTCGGCCTGGGCAAGACTCACCTGATGCACGCGGTCGCCAACGTGATGCGAATCCGCAATCCGCAGGCGCGCGTCGCGTACGTGCACTCCGAGCGCTTCGTAGGCGACATGGTCAAGGCGCTCCAGCACAACACGATCAACGAGTTCAAGACCGCCTATCGCACGCTCGATGCACTGCTCATCGACGACATCCAGTTCTTCGCCGGCAAGGAGCGCTCGCAGGAGGAGTTCTTTCACACCTTCAACACGCTTCTCGAAGGCCAGCAGCAGGTGATCCTCACCTGCGACCGCTACCCGAAGGAAGTTGATGGGCTGGAGGAGCGGCTGAAGTCACGCTTCGGCTGGGGGCTTACGGTCGCGATCGAGCCGCCCGAGCTCGAGACCTGCGTCGCCATCCTCATGAGCAAGGCGACCGCCTCCCAGGTCGAGCTCCCCGAGGAAGTCGCGTTCTTCATCGCCAAGCGCATCCGTTCGAACGTGCGCGAGCTCGAGGGAGCTCTGCGCCGCGTGGTCGCGAACTCACACTTCACCGGCCGGCCGATCACGCTCGATTTCGCGAAGGAAGCGTTGCGCGACCTGCTCGCGTTGCAGGACAAGCTCGTGACGGTCGAGAACATTCAGAAAACCGTCGCCGAGTACTACAAGATCCGCATCGCGGATCTGCTCTCCAAGCGGCGCAGCCGCTCGATCGCGCGGCCGCGGCAGGTGGCGATGGCGCTCGCGAAAGAGCTCACGAGTCACAGCCTGCCCGAAATCGGCGATGCGTTCGGCGGTCGTGACCATACGACGGTGCTGCACGCCTGCAAGCGCATCAAAGAGCTGCGCGAGTCGGAGACCCGGGTCGGCGAGGACTACTCAAACCTGTTGAGAACACTAGCCGGCTGACAGTGGATTCCCTGTGAGCGAAACTGTGGATAAAGTTACCCACAGCGGCCACACAGCTTGCAGCGCGTGGATTGGGGCGCCCGCCAACAGGTTCGCAAGCTCGCAACGTATTGAAAACGCATAATAAATTGGGCTTGTCCAGCGATTCAGCCGCGTCTAGTTATAACGATAATAAGCATAAGACTTAAGAGATAGATTAGGAGAAGCGATGAAGTTCAGCGCCGAACGCGAAACGATCCTCGAACCGTTGCAGGCCGTGATCGGCGTGGTCGAGCGGCGGCAGACGATGCCGATCCTCGCGAACCTCCTGCTGGTAGCGCGCAACGGCCGCTTGTCCGTCACGGCCACCGATCTCGAGGTGGAACTGCTCGCGAGCGCCGAGGTGAACGTGCAGCACGTTGGCGAGATCACGGTCCCTGGCAGAAAGCTGCTGGACATCTGCCGCGCACTGCCGGAAAAAGTTTCAGTGGCACTGAGCGTGGATGGCGAGCGCGTGACTGTGCGCGCGGGACGCAGCCGCTTTACCTTGTCGAGCCTGCCGGCAAGCGAGTTTCCGACGGTCGACGAGATCAATCCGCAACAGTCGCTGCAACTCGCGCAGGCGGAGCTGCGTCGTCTGCTCGATCAGACGCACTTCTCGATGGCGCAGCAGGACGTGCGGTACTACCTCAACGGCATGCTGCTCGAGACGGACGGCACCACGCTCCGCGCGGTCGCTACCGACGGCCATCGATTGGCCCTCTCGGAACTCGCTCTGGGTGCGAAGGCCAAGGCGGCACAGCAGGTCATCGTGCCGCGCAAGGGTGTGCTCGAGCTGCAACGGATCCTCGGCAACGAGGGCGAGGTCGAGCTATCGATAGGGACTAATCACGTTCGCGCCCAGATCGGCGACATTCGCTTCACTTCGAAGCTAATTGACGGGCGTTTCCCGGAGTACAGTCGCGTGATTCCCGCCAGCCCCGTGCATGTGATGAAGGCGGACCGCGAAACGTTTCGACACGCCCTGCAGCGCACAGCCATCCTCTCCAACGAGAAGTACCGCGGTATTCGTCTGTCCCTGAAGGCGAACGCCGTCGTCATCCAGGCGCATAACCCCGAGCAGGAAGAGGCCGAAGAGGAGATCGAGGTGACGTACCAGGGCGACGAGCTCGACGTCGGCTTCAATGTCAACTACCTCCTCGACGCGCTCACGGCCGTGGACAACACAGAGATCGAGTTCGGTCTCACAGACGCCAACAGCAGCGCCCTTATTCGTGCGCCCGGCTCCACGGCCACGAAGTACGTGGTCATGCCGATGCGGCTGTAGGGCCGCCGTGGAATGGCGCTGCTCTCCGCTCAGATCGAGCAGCTCCGATGCATTGAGCGCGCGGAGCTCGAGTTCGACTCTGGCGCCACGCTGATCACCGGCCCGAACGGCTCGGGCAAGACCACGGTCCTCGAGGCGATCTATTTGCTGGGGCGTGGTCGCTCGTTTCGAACGGCGCGCCTGGAAACCACCGTCCGACATGGCCAGAAGCTGGCACGCGTAGTCGGCACAATCGAGCACGCGAGCCGCCGAGTGGTCGTGGGCGTCGAGTCCTGCCAGGGCGAAACCACAGCGCATATCGCCGGGAGTCCGGCGGACTCGTTGGCCGAACTAAGCGCCGTGCTCCCCGTGCAGGCGATTGACCCTGGCGTTCACAAGCTGATCGAGGAAGGGCCCATCCGCCGGCGGCGCTTCCTAGACTGGGGCGTGTTCCACGTGGAACACGGCTACCTCCAGGCGTGGCACCGGTTTCACCGGGCGCTGCGTCAGCGAAACGCCGCCCTTCGACAGCAGGTCCCGGACACGCTGCTGGACGCCTGGGATCAGGAGTTCTTCACCAGTGGCACGGAGGTGAGCGAGTACCGCGACCGCTACTTCGCGCGCATCCGGCAGGACCTGCAATCGATGGCCCGCGCGCTGCTCGATATGGACGTGACCGTTGAGTATGCACGCGGGTGGCCTGCAGGTATCGCCCTGAACGCAGTGCTCGTGGAGCGGCGTGCTCTCGACCTGTCTCGACGCACGACAACCGTCGGCCCGCATCGCGCGGACCTCGACCTCCGCGTGAACGGAAAGCGAGCTCGAGACACCGTCTCGCGCGGTCAGCAGAAGCTGCTGGCGGCAGCGCTCCTCCTGGCCCAACTGGCCTTCCATCGGCGAGAGCAGGGCCTTAAACCTGTCCTGTTGCTGGATGATCCTGCCGCCGAACTCGACGCCGACCGCCTGGGCCGGCTGCTGCGCGTCGTCGCCGAACTGGAGCCGCAGCTGGTCGTCACGGCGCTCCAGAAGACCTCATTCGAGGGTCTCGGTACACCCCGAATTTGGTTTCACGTGGAACAAGGACGGCTCACCCGAATGCTATAATGCCGGCCTCTCATTCGGGACCATTCATGGCTGACAACGACGTCTACGATTCAAGCAAAATCAAAGTCTTGAAGGGCCTTGATGCGGTGCGGAAGCGCCCCGGGATGTACATCGGCGACACCGACGATGGCACCGGCCTCCACCACATGGTTTTCGAGGTGGTCGACAACTCGATCGACGAAGCCCTGGGGGGCCACTGCAATCGGATCGTTGTCACCATACACGCCGACGAAAGCGTCACGGTCGCCGACAATGGGCGCGGGATCCCCGCAGATATCCACCCGGAGGAGGGTCGCTCGGCCGCCGAGGTGATCATGACCGTCCTGCACTCGGGCGGTAAGTTCGACGACAGCTCCTACAAGGTCTCGGGCGGACTCCACGGGGTCGGTGTGTCTGTGGTGAACGCCCTGTCGGAATACCTGGTGCTGACGATCCGCAGGGACGGCAAGGAGTATCACCAGGAGTACCGGCTCGGTGAGCCGATGGCACCGCTGGGAGTCGCCGGCACGGCCACCGAGACCGGCACGATCATCCGCTTCAAGCCGAGCGCCACGATCTTCACCAACATCGAGTTCAACTACGAGCTGCTGGCGAAGCGGCTGCGCGAACTCTCGTTCCTCAATTCCGGCGTGCGCATCGAGCTCGTCGACGAGCGCGAAGAAAAGAGCGACGTGTTCGAGTACCAGGGCGGCATCCAGGCGTTCGTGAAGTATCTCAATCGCAGCCGCACGCCGATTCACGACACGACGTTCGCGTTTCGTACGGAACAGAACGGCACCGTCGTCGAAGTGGCGATGCAGTGGAACGACTCCTACCAGGAGAGCATGTTCTGCTACACCAACAACATTCCGCAGAAGGACGGCGGCACGCATTTGGCCGGTTTTCGCAGTGCTTTGACGCGCACGCTCAACAACTACATCGAGAAGGAAGCGGTCGCGAAGAAGGAAAAAATCGGCACCACCGGCGACGACGCGCGCGAGGGCCTGACCGCGATCCTGTCGGTGAAAATGCCGGATCCGAAGTTCTCTTCGCAGACCAAGGACAAGCTCGTCTCATCGGAAGTGAAAGCCATCGTCGAGTCCGCGGTGGGCGCGCGGCTCGAGGAGTACCTGCTCGAGCGTCCGCAGGATGCGCGCGCGATCGTGGCGAAGATCATCGAAGCGGCGCGCGCGCGTGAAGCGGCGCGCAAGGCGCGCGAGATGACACGCCGCAAAGGCGCGCTCGATTTCGCGGGTCTCCCGGGCAAGCTCGCCGATTGTCAGGAGCGCGATCCCGCGCTTTCGGAAATGTTCCTGGTCGAGGGCGACTCGGCCGGCGGCTCGGCCAAGCAGGGACGCGACCGGCGTACCCAGGCCATCCTGCCCCTCAAGGGCAAGATCCTGAACGTCGAAAAGGCGCGCTTCGACAAGATGCTCTCGTCCGCGGAGGTTGGCACCCTGATCACAGCACTTGGCTGCGGGATCGGGCGAGATGACTTCGATATCGCGAAACTTCGCTATCACAGAATCATCATCATGACCGACGCGGACGTGGACGGCTCCCACATCCGCACCCTGCTCCTCACGTTCTTCTACCGGCAGATGCCGCTCCTGATCGAGCGTGGCCACATCTACATCGCCCAGCCGCCGCTGTACAAAGTCAAGAAGGGCAAGCAGGAGCACTACGTCAAGGACGATGCGGAGCTCAGTTCGCTGCTGCTCAACGCGGCGATCGACGACGCCGAGCTGCATGTCAACGCGGACGCCCCGGCGCTCAGCGGCGCCGGACTCGAGTCGCTCGCGCGGCGCTTCATGGAGGTGCAGGCCATCATCAAGCGCTGGGCGCGCCGTTACGACGAGCACGTGCTCGAGCAGATGCTGTATCTGCCGGAGCTCACGGTCGCCGGGTTCGACAGCAGCGATGCACTGAGGGACTGGTGCCGGCAGCTCGAGCAGCGGCTGAACGCGCTCGACGACGCCACGCGCACCTTCAAGGTGTCGGTGCACGCGGGTAGCGACGGCACACCCCAGCGCATCGACGTGCAGCGCACCGAGCACGGCGTGTCGGCGGTGAAGCACATCCAGCGCGAATTCTTCGAATCCGCCGAGTACCGCCGCATCGCCGATCTGGGCCGCACACTGGCGGACCTGATCGGTGCGGGCGCCTACGTAAGCAAGGGCGACGAGCGGCACGAGATCGCGAGCTTCAAGGACGCGATGTCCTGGCTGGTCGAGCAGGCGAAGAAGGGCCAGACGATTCAGCGCTACAAAGGGCTCGGCGAAATGAATCCCGACCAGCTCTGGGACACGACCATCAACCCGGAGTCACGCCGCCTGATGCAAGTGAAGATCGAGGACGCGCTGGCCGCCGACGACATCTTCACCACGCTGATGGGCGACCAGGTCGAGCCGCGCCGCGAGTTCATCGAAAAGAACGCGCTCGCCGTCGCGAACCTCGACGTCTGAGAGAAACTCACTCCGCACACATCGAGCGCTGCGCCCGCGCACGCTGCAGCAGGGCGCCCGCTAGTGCGCAGAAGTGGGCCTGGTTTGCAACAAACGAGGCACCCAGAACTGTACTGATGCTGTCTGAAGCAACAGTCTAGGTGGGTGTCAAAGCCGCGACGGTCGCCTCGATCCACGCCTGGATGCGCTCGTTGAGCTCACGGGGCTCGAGACCGCGGGGATCGATCGGCTCGCCGATGACGACACGGATCGTGCCCGGCTTCTTCAGCAGTCCGCGCCGCGGCCAGTAGTAGCCTGCGTTGTGCGCCACTGGCACGACCAGCCTGCCGGTCTGCGTCGCGAGCAGCGCACCGCTGATGCCGTACTTGCGCGTGGTGCCCGGCGCCATGCGCGTGCCTTCCGGAAAAACCAGGATCCACAGGCCCGCCTCGAGACGCTGCCTGCCCTGCTCGAGCACCTGATTCACCGCGACGTGGCCGCTGCCGCGATCGATCGCGATCGGGCGCATCATGTGAATCGCCCAGCCGAGGACCGGGATCCAGGTGAGCTCGTGCTTCAGCACCCAGGCCTGCGGCGGGAAGATCAGCAATTGCGAAAGCGTTTCCCACGCCGACGAGTGCTTCCACATCGAGATGTGATTGCCCGGCGGAATGTTCCCGGTCCCCTCGACGCGATAGTCGAGGCGACAGCACAGCTTGAGCACCCACAGGTTGGTTCCCGCCCAGCTCGAGGCGACCGCGTGGCGAACGGGGTAGGGAAAGATTCCGCTCAGCACGACGCCGACCGAAAAGACCGCGGTCGACACGAACAGGTAGGTCGTGAAGATGAGCGAGCCCAGGAACTGCATGTCAGCCGGGGAGGCGCGACAGGTCGGCGGTGTGCAGGAAGAGCTGCCGCAGCGCAGCCAGGAGACCGAGGCGATTGCCGCGCAGCTCCGCGTTTTCGTCCATCACCATGACGGAGTCGAAAAAGGCATCGACCGGCTCACGCAGCCGGGCGAGGCGCTGCAGCGCTTCGGTGTAGTCGCGCCGGGCGAGCAGGGGTTCGACCTCCGGCCGCAGCTGCTCCAGCGCGGCGTGCAACCGGCGCTCGGCCTCGAGCTGCAAAAGGCCGGGCCGCACGTCCGTCGTGGTGGGGCGATCGGCCTTGCGCAGGATGTTGACGATGCGCTTGTTGGCGGCCGCCAGGCTCGCCGCCGCATCGAGCTTGAGAAACTGCTCGACGGCACGCAGGCGCGCGTCGAAGTCGAGCGGCGAGGCTGGCCGGTTGCTCAGCACCGCATCGAACATTTCGGTGGTGATGGCCGTCCCGGTCGCGCCTTCCAGGTAGTAGGCGCGCAACCGTTCCATGATGTAGTCGTAGACCTGTTCCTGGAGCGCGTCGGACGGAGCCGGGACACCAGCCGAGCTTTCCGCAAGCAGCTCCGCGGCGCGCCGGATCAGGGCGCGCAGGTCGAGCTCCAGGCGCTGCTCGATGATGATGCGCACGACGCCGAGCGCCGCCCGCCGCAGGCCGAAGGGGTCGCGGGTACCGGTGGGCTTCTGGTCGATCGCAAAGATCCCGGTGATGGTGTCGAGCTTGTCGGCGATCGCGAGCGCCGTGCCGAGCGGGCTCGCGGGCAGCGCATCGCCGGCGAAACGCGGCAGGTAGTGCTCGCCGATCGCGACCGCCGTAGCGGGGTTCTCGCCGTCGTGCTCGGCGTAGTAGCGCCCCATCGTGCCCTGGAGCTCCGGGAACTCGCCGACCATGGCGGTGAGCAGGTCGCACTTGCAGAGCTCCGCCGCCCGCTCCGCGAGAGTGCGATCGGCGCCCAGCCGATCGGCGATCTCGCCGGCGAGCGCCCGCACCCGCGCCACCTTGTCGGCCAGCGTTCCCAGCTGACTTTGAAACACCACACCGGCGAGACCGGAGCGGCGTTGGGCCAGGGGCTGCTTGCGGTCGGTGTCATAAAAGAAGGCGGCATCGCTCAAACGTGGACGCACGACGCGTTCATTGCCCGCGCGCACCTGGGCGGGGTCGCGGCTCTCGAGATTGGCCACGGCGATGAAACCCGGCAGCAGCTGACCTTCTGCACCAGCCAGTGGGAAGTAGCGCTGATGATCTTGCAGCGTCGCGATCAGCACCTCGCGGGGGAGCTCGAGGAAGCGCGCCTCGAACTCGCCCGCCAGCGGCACCGGCCATTCGACCAGGCTAGTCACTTCATCGAGCAGCTCGTCGCTGGTGACCGGCGTGCCGCCGAGGCTTTGCGCGAGCTCGTGCACCGCGAGGCGGATCTTCTCGCGTCGCTCCTCGAAATCGGCGAGCACGTAGCCCCGCGTGCGCAGCGTTCCCACGTAGGCGCCCGGTGTCGCAATGCGCAGAGGCTTCGGGGCATGAAAGCGATGACCGTACGTGAGCTGGCTGCTCGGCGTATCGAGAATCCGCGCGGGAAGCGCTTCCTTGCCGAACAGCAGCAGCACCCATTGCACCGGGCGCACGAACTCGGCGTCACCGCTGCCCCAGCGCATGCGCTTCGGGATCGGCAAGGCGTCGAGTGCTTCGGTAACGACGCCGGGCAACAGTTCTTGTGCCGGGCGGCCGGACAGGCGTCCGCTGTAGAAGAGAAACTCGCCCTTGGCTTCGGTAATGCGCGAGAGCGCTGCCACGCTCGCGCCGCAGGACTCCGCGAAGGCCGTCGCCGCGCGCGTGGGTGCGCCGGTGGCATCGAAGGCCGCCGTGACCGGCGGTCCACGGCGCTTGAGCTCCTGTTCCGGCTGCTGCTCGGCGAGTCCCTTGACCAGCACGGCCAGGCGGCGCGGGCTGGCGAAGCGTTGCACCCGGCCGTGCTTGAGGCGGGCCGCTTGGAGCGCCGTCGCAATCCCAGTCGCGAAGCTTTCCGAGAGCGTCTTGAGCGCGAGCGGCGGCAGTTCCTCCGTGCCGATCTCGACCAGGAAATCGCGCCGGCTCATGCCGCTGCCTCGGAGCGCGTCGCGCTCTTGAGCATGGGAAACCCGAGCGCCTCGCGGCTCGCGTAGTACGCCTCGGCCACCCCACGCGCGAGGCTGCGCACCCGCAGGATGTAACGCTGCCGCTCGGTCACGGAAATCGCACGGCGTGCATCCAGCAGATTGAAGGTGTGCGAGGCCTTGAGCACTTGCTCATAGGCGGGCAAAGGCAGCTTCGCCTCGAGCAGCGCCTTGCACGCGCGCTCGTGTGCATCGAACTGCTGGTTGAGCCAGGCGGTGTCGGCGTACTCGAAGTTGTACGCGGACTGCTCGACCTCGTTCTGGTGGAACACATCGCGGTAGCTCACGCGCCCCAGCGGGCCGTCGGTCCACACGATGTCGAAGATGCTCTCCACGCCTTGCAGGTACATCGCGAGACGCTCGAGCCCGTAGGTGATCTCGCCGAGCACCGGCTTGCAATCGAGCCCGCCGGCCTGCTGGAAATACGTGAACTGCGTGATCTCCATGCCGTTGAGCCACACCTCCCAGCCGAGCCCCCACGCGCCGAGAGTAGGCGATTCCCAGTTGTCCTCGACGAAGCGTATGTCGTGCACGAGCGGGTCGATGCCGAGCGCGCGCAGCGAACTGAGGTAACGCTCGAGGATGTCGCGCGGCGAAGGCTTGAGCACCACCTGGAACTGGTAGTAGTGCTGCAGGCGAAACGGGTTGTCGCCGTAGCGACCATCGGTGGGCCGACGGCTCGGTTGCACGTAGGCCGCGCTCCACGGCTCCGGACCGACAGCGCGCAAGAAGGTGCCGGTGTGGAATGTGCCGGCACCCATTTCCATGTCGTAGGGCTGCAGGATCACGCAGCCCTGCTCCGACCAGAATCGCTGCAACGCAAAAATCAGCTGCTGGAATGCTCGGGGTGTTTCAGGTTGTTTCGGCATCGGATGAGGGGCGCCAGGAAAGCGGCAGGTCATTGATCCAAAAGGCCGCGAGTATAGCGACTTGGCCTCCGGATAACAGCGCGACCGCGGGATCAGGCTCGTCCGCTCCACTCTAGTGCACGGCGCTGCAAGGTCGATCCTCCGTCACTTTTCGCCCTGGACTTGTGCACAAGCCACGGATCCCCGCTCTATAATAGTGCGCCAAGCGGCCCAGGCGGCCCGGCTGGAAGTGCAACCCCCTGATGCAGCAGGACCCATTTGCGTGGCATGGGATCTGCAATCGACCGGGCACTCTCTGGCGGAACCCGTCCGGCCCACTGTGTCCGGCGACCGCACCACATTCGCATACCGAGGAGCCCGAGCATGACCCCAGCGGAAGTGTTGAGCCTGATCAAGGAAAAGCAGGTGAAGTTTGCCGATCTGCGCTTCACCGATACGCGCGGCAAGGAGCAGCACGTGAGCGTGCCGGCGCGCCTGGTGAACGAGGATTTCTTCACCGACGGCAAGATGTTCGACGGCTCATCCATCGCCGGATGGAAGGGCATCAACGAGTCGGACATGATCCTGATGCCCGACCCCGCGACCGCGGTCATCGATCCCTTCTTCGAGGAAACCACCGTCCTCCTGCGCTGTGACGTGGTCGAGCCGACGACGATGCAGGGCTACGAGCGCGATCCGCGCTCGCTCGCCAAGCGCGCCGAAGCGTTCCTCAAGTCCACCGGAATTGCCGATACGGTTCTGTTCGGCCCGGAGAACGAGTTCTTCATTTTCGACAGCGTCCGCATGGGCTCGGGAATGAGCGGGTGCTTCTACGAGGTCGACTCGGTCGAAGCCGCGTGGAGCTCGGGGCGCGCCTACGACGAGGGTAACAAGGGTCATCGTCCTGGCGTGAAGGGCGGCTACTTTCCGGTGCCGCCGGTCGATTCGCAGCAGGACATCCGCTCCGCGATGTGCATGGCGCTCGAGGAGCTCGGCCTGCTGGTCGAAGTGCACCACCACGAAGTGGCGACCGCCGGGCAGGGCGAGATCAACGTGGCCGCCAACACGCTCACCAAGAAAGCCGACGAAGTGCAGATCCTGAAGTACGGCCTGCATAACGTGGCGGCGGGCTACGGCAAGACGCTGACCTTCATGCCGAAGCCGC
>DATFEQ010000094.1:0-18338 GCA_035250905.1 Steroidobacteraceae bacterium | reverse complement strand
AAGAGGTTGGTCGGGTCGTACTTGGCCTTCAAATTCGAAAGGCGCGGGTAGTTCAGGCCGTAGTTCTCGAGCACCTTGCGCTCGGCGATGTCCGCATTGTTGTCGTTGACGTAGAACCCGCGGGTGAAGGGTTCGAGATTCTTCCAGGCTGCGCGCGCCCAGGTCAGATGCGCCTCGTCACCACTGCTGTCGGGCCACGCCGCGGCGAGCAGCAGGTTGTGGCGCGCGTCGCGATAGGGATAGGCAGTGGCGTCATTCGCAATGCGCGAGATCGCGCCACCTTGCGGTGCGGTCAGCACCGGTGTGCTGGGCAGCGTCGAGCTGTGAAACGTCTCGATCATCGCTTCGATGAGGTCGGGCGGCAGGCGGCGGACGAAGCCCGCCTTCACGTAGTAGTGCCGGCCGTAGGCAAACATGTCGTCGAGGCTGCTTTGCTGTTTGACATATGGAGTTGGCGCGATCGCATCCACGATCGGCTTGCGAAATTCGCGCAGCGGCTTCAAGACTTTCTCGCCGTGCTCGATCGAGCCGCAATAGGTCGCGTCGAGCACCAGCACTTTGTGGCCATCGGGGCTCGTGATAATCGTGGTGTCGACATAGAGCTCGTCCGGCGCTTCCTCGTAGTAGCCGTCGAAGAAGTTGAGCACCTCCTTCGCCTGCTCGACCGGATACACCAGGACGCCGCCCAACAGCACGGGGTCGACCGGATAGAGCTCGTATTCGAAGGACGTCACGACGCCAAAGTTGCCGCCACCGCCGCGCAATCCCCAGTTGAGATCGGCGTTCTCCTCGGCGCTGACGCGCAGGAGCCTGCCGTCCGCTGTCACGATGTCGTAGGCGCGCACGTTGTCGCAGGTCATGCCGAACTTGCGACCGAGGCGTCCAAAGCCGCCGCCGAGCGTGAGTCCCGCGACGCCGGTGTGCGACACGGTTCCCGCGGTAGTCGCGAGTCCGAAAGCCTGCGCCTCGCGATCGAGGCTGCCGAGCAACGCCCCGCCGTCGACGCGGGCGCGGCGCGCGACCGGATCGACGCGCACGCTGTTCATCTGCGCGAGGTCGATCATCAGTCCACCCTCGCACACCGATTGCCCCGAGATGCTGTGACCGCCGCCGCGTACGGAGACGAGCAGCGAGTGTGCCCGGCCGAAGTTGACCGCCTTGATGACGTCGGAGGCGCCCACGCAACGCGCGATCAGGGCGGGCTTGCGGTTGAAGCTGCCGTTCCACACTTTGCGCGCCTGCTCGTAGCTCGCGTCGCCCGCGAGCAGCAGCTGGCCACGCAGGCTCGCGCGCAGATCCGCGACGTCGCCGCGCGGGAGAATGACTTGCTTGCCGTCGCCCGTCAGCGCGGGAACATCAGCGGTCACCGATCCTTCGGCCTGGGCGAGCAGCCGGTGGAGGGGTAGCGAGGCGGTGGCGAGCGTCGCGAGGGCTGAACCGCAAAAGAACCTTCTCTTCATTCTTGTCACTCCCGTGCAAAAGGCGCGACAAGGATAAAGGAGCGCCACGCGGATTCAAGCCGCGCGCTCAGCTGCCCCGGCCGCATCCGGCGAGCGCCTGCGTCCCGTAGGCGTTCCAGTACTGTTCGCCCATCAATTTGCCTTTCGCGAGTGCGTACGGCGACAAGCCACGTTCCATCGACTGGAGGCGCTGCCAGTTGTCGATGCGCCCCACGACATAGTTCGCCGGCCCGCCGCAGCCCGTGTCGCGCATTCTCGCCTCGAAGGTGAGCCAGGCGTACTGCTCTTCGCCGGTGAACGATCCGGTAGGGGCGGTGATCACGTCCGCGAGCTCCTTCAGCGCGAAGCCATCTCCCTGGCGCGCCGCTTCGCGCAGCAGGGCGAGGCCGCGTTCGACTTCTGGCGCCAGTCCGCCGCAGCCCTTGAGCAGGCAATCGCCGAGCAGGTACTTCCCGTGCGGCGAAATCTTGGCGGCCGCGTCGAGCCACTGTTTCATCTCTTCGAGGTGAGCGAGGTTGTTGTCGTGAGTCACCTCCTGGTGAAGGGCGGAAGCTACGTCGACCACCGCGTCCCGATTTCCGAGGAGCGCTGCGGATCGCAGCAGGCGCAGACGATCCTCGGGCCGCGTCACGGACATATCGGCGAGCGCTCGCAGGCTGACTTCGTCTCCGGCCTCGGCCCTGTCGCGCAGCTGCCGCTCGATCCAGGCGCCGTCGAACTGTGTATCCGCGCAGGCGTCGAGCCAGGCATCGATCGCCTGACGCTCGACTTCGAGCGCGACCTCGATGTTCTCTTGCAGCTCCGCTGGCAGCGTGGCCGCGTTCGCCCGCGCGCTCGCCGCGGCTTCGTCGCCCTGCGCGCGCGTGCGTTTCGCGCCATCCCAGTTGCGCCACCGGCAGGTCTCATGCATTTGCGAGAGCAGCGCGAGGGCATCGCTCGCGCCGGTGGCCGCTCGCTTTTGCGTCAGGGCGATCGCTTCTGCCATGCGAAAATCGCTGAGCAGCGCCCGCGTATCCGCGTCCTTTACCTCGCCAAACACATGCGAGCCGAGCGCGCGTTGAAACTGTCGCCGCAGCTTTTCCTGCCGAGCCTGGGCAGCGGGGTCTGATTTCTTCGGCTGGCTCGTCGCGACAGGCGCTGCGGCGTCCTGCGGCGGTTCCGTTTCCATGCTCGACTCGTCAATCGAAGCCGCGGGCGCCGGCGGTGTTGGTTTGAGCAGCCACCAGGCGCTGAGACCGACGCCGACAATGACGAGGGCCAGCGCGATTCGCGAACCCGCACCACGGCGCGGTGCGGAAGGTTGAGGTGTTGCGCGCGTCACGGCGATAGCCTAACGCACCTCGGGCGCTCAGACGCGCGTCGGCAGGACGGGGAGTGCGGTGGTGTATTTCAGGCGCCGGAGCACGAAGCTCGTGCTCACGGAGCGCACGGCAGGATTGGGCAGCAGATGCTTGGTGAGGAATTCCTCGTAGTCACGCATGGTGCGCGCGACCACCTTGAGCAGGTAGTCGTACTGGCCGGACATCATGAAGCACTCGAGCACCGCGGGTTGATCCTGGACCAGCTCGTTGAAGATGCCGAGTGAATCCGGATGCTGCTTCTCGAGCGTGACGTGCGAGTACGCCGTGATGCTGAAGCCCGCACTCTCCGGATCGAGGATCGCGGCGTACTGCGAGATGTGTCCGGCTTCCTCGAGCCGCTTCAGGCGGCGCCAGCAGGGCGCGGGACTCAGGCCCACGCGGTCGGCGAGCTCCTGGTTCGTGAGCCGCGCGTCGCGCTGCAGCTCCTCGAGGATGCGGACATCGGTCGAATCCAAGTTTGCCATTTCGAGCAAGGATCTTGCTTGATATGCGGCATTAATACAAGAAACTTGCTGTCAGACAGCCGGACAGGCAACAAAAGAAAGCCAATTTCCCGCAAACACTCTTACTCTATGCGCGCACTTTGTGTCGAGCCCCCGGGGGAGCCCCATGCGAGAGCGCCACGCGGTCGTTCGAACCCTGCATCGCGATGCCCAGCACGCGCCGACCCAGGTGGACTGGTCGCGCGTCGCCTATCGCGTCCTCGTCTCACGTGCGCTCGACGATCTCGAGCAGGGGCAACTCCTGCCGAATCGCGAAGTGCTCTACCAGTTCTGCGCGCGTGGCCACGAGCTGAGCCAGGCGCTGCTCGCCGAGAATCTCACCGGCGCCAACGACGGCGTTTCACCGTATTACCGCGGTCGGCCCCTGATGCTGTCACTCGGCGTGAGCGTCGAGCAGGCGCTGGCCTCGACCATGATGCGTTCCGGCGGCTTGAGCGAAGGGCGCGATATCGGTGTGGTGTTTCACATGCCGCGCATCCGCAACGTCACGGTGATGCCCGCCGCGGGCGGCGTCGGCACGCAGTACACGCCGGGTGTCGGCTGGGCACAGGCGCTCGTCTACCGGGCCGACACGCTCGGCGAAGAGGACAGCCGCGGCAGCATCGCGCTCATTCACGGTGGCGACGGCTCGATCGCCGCCAACGGCTTCTGGTCGGCGCTCACCATCGCGACCACCGAGCGCCTGCCCGCACTCTTCTTCATCGAGGACAACGGGTACGGCATCTCCGTGCCTGGCACCTACCAGACGCCGGGTGCCAACATCGCGGCGAATCTCGCCTCCTTCAGGAACCTGCGAGTGTTCGATGGCGACGGCACGGAGCCCCAGGCCGCCGCGGATTTGATCGCACGCGCTGTCAGCACGGTGCGTGAATGGCAAGGACCGGCGCTGATCCGCCTGGTGGTGCCGCGCCTGAGCGGCCACTCGGGCCAGGACACGCAGACTTACAAGCCACCGGGTCTCATCGAAGCGGAGAAAGCGCGCGACCCGATCGCCAAGCTCAAGGCGTTCCTGGTGCCCGAGCGCATCACGCCCAACTCGTGGGCGGAGCTGCAACGCAGAGCGCAGACCGAAGTCGAGGAGGCGCTCGCACGCGTGCGCCAGCAGCCGCAACCCGACGGGCGGCGCGTGACGCGCAATATCTTTTCCGAGACCGACGCGCAGGGCCGGCCGATCCTGCAACGCCAGGGTGGCCTCGCGCCCGACGGTCACGTGCACGCGCCCAGCTCGCCGGTGCCGCGCCCGGAACCCTCGCGCATCAACATGCTGACGGCGATCCGCCGCGTGCTCGAGCACGAGCTCACCGTGAACCCGAAGCTCCTCATCTTCGGCGAGGATGTTGGCTTCAAGGGCGGCGTGCATGCAGCGACGCTCGGATTGCAGGAAAAGTTTGGCCGCTCGCGCGTCTTCGATACCAGCCTCTCGGAAGAGGGCATCATCGGCCGCGCGGTCGGCATGGCGATCGCGGGGCTCATGCCCGTGCCCGAGATCCAGTTCCGCAAGTACGCGGAGCCCGCGGCCGAACAGATCGCCGATTGCGGCTCCATGCGTTGGCGCACGGCGAATCGCTTTGCCGCGCCGATGGTGGTGCGCATTCCGGGTGGCTTCTTCAAGGTCGGCGATCCCTGGCACAGCCAGACCAACGAAGTGCAGTGGGTGCACGGCGTCGGCTGGCGCGTCGCGGTGCCGTCGAACGCCGAAGATGCGACGGGGCTGCTGCGCTCGGCCTTGCGTGGCAACGATCCCACGATGTTCTTCGAGCATCGCGCGATGCTCGACGGCTCGTGGGCGCGACGGCCCTACCCCGGTGACGAGTACGTGCTGCCGTTTGGCGTCGCACGCCTGGTACGCGCGGGCCATGACTTGACGGTCGTCACCTGGGGCGGAATGGTCGAGCGTTGCGAAGCCGCGCAGGCACAGGCGGGCATCGATGCCGAGATCCTCGACCTGCGCACGCTGATGCCGTGGGACAAGGACGCGGTGGTGGCCTCGGTCACCAAGACGCGTCGCTGCCTGATCGTGCACGAGGACGGCTTCGTCGCGGGCTTCGGCGCCGAGATTGCAGCCATGCTGGCGAAGGAGGCGTTCTTCAGCCTCGATGCGCCGATCGAGCGGCTGGCCATGCCCAACATCCCGAGCCCGCACAGCCTGCCGCTCCTGGAAGCGGCGCTCCCCTCGGTCGAGAAGATCGCGCACACTATGCGCACTCTCACCGAGCTGTAGGAGCCTGTCCGAGTGATCATGAATCTACTGCGGCCGCATCGCATCGGTCTCTTTCGGCGATCTTTTCCGTTACATAGCGCGGACTATGCGCCGAAAAAGATCGCCGAAATAGCCACGATGGGCTGCGCCCTCGTGACGATCCAGATCACTCGGACAGGCTCCTAGCCGTGGCCCAATCGATCGATATCATCACGCCTCCCGACCAGGAAGGCACCGAGGCCGTCGTCCTGCGCTGGTTCAAGCGCATCGGCGATAACGTCACCCAGCACGAACCGCTGCTCGAGCTCGAGACCGACAAGGTCACGGTCGAGATTCCCTCGCCCGCGAGCGGCCAGCTTCTCGAGATTCTCAAGGTCGAGAAGGACGCGGTGGAGCCGGGCACGGTGCTCGGGCGCATCGCCTCGGGTACGGCCTCGGTGGAAGCTCACGCCGCCCCGGCTGCTGCACCACGCGCGGCAGTGAAAGCGAGTATCGATGGTGCGCTCCTGAGCCCCGCCGTGCGCCGGATGCTGGCGGAACACAATCTCGATCCCGCGGCGATCGCGGGCACCGGCAAGGACGGCCGCATCACCGCGCAGGACGTGACGCGTCATCTCGAGCAACCGTCAGCGCCGGCTCGCGAGCCCGCGCGCCCCTCGACCACGAGCGACATCGCACGTCGCCCCGCCGTCAGTCAGCCCGCACCCGCATCCGCCAGGAGCGAGCCCTCGACTCCGCATGTCGCACGCGCGACGCCCGGTGGGAGCCGTCACGTGCCGCACACCCAGATGCGCAAGCGCATCGCGGCTCACATGGTGGCGAGCATGGCGACCGCGCCGCACGTCACCACGATGTTCGAGGCGGACATGAGTCGCGTGGTGGCTCACCGCCAGCAACACCTGCGCGACTTCGAGACGCGCGGCGTCAAGCTCACCTACACGGCCTATTTCGTCGCGGCCGCGGTCAAGGCGCTGCAGGCGGTGCCCGAGGTCAATGCAACGTTTCACGCCGACAGCCTCGAGATCTTCGGCGACTACAACATTGGAGTGGGCACGGCGCTCGGCGACCAGGGATTGGTGGTGCCGGTGATTCATCGCGCCCAGGCGCTCGATCTCTTCGGCATCGCGCGGCGCCTGGGTGAGCTGGTCGAGGCCGCGCGCAACAACAAGCTGTCACCCGACACGGTGCGCGGCGGCACGTTCACGATCTCCAATCACGGTGTGAGCGGCAGCCTCATGGCCGCGCCCATCGTGATCAACCAGCCGCAGGTCGCGATCCTCGGTGTCGGCAAGTTGCAGCGACGCGTGGTGGTGCACGATGTGGAGGGCGTCGAGTCCCTGGGCGTGCGGCCGATGTGCTATCTCTCGCTCACCATCGATCACCGCGCGCTCGACGGTTACCAGGCGAACACCTTCCTCACCGCCCTCGTCAACGCGCTTGAAAAATCGGGGTCAGATTTATTTTCCAGCCCCGGAAAACAAATCTGACCCCGATTTTTCAAGCCCCCCGAAGCGGCGAAACGCGGTTTCTGACGGCGCCGCGAGCCTGCCGGTGACCGTGGTCGCGCTCTGCGACAAGTGCGCATCCGCGGCCGCGAAGACCCGCGCGTAGAGTGCCCGACACAGCTCGTACGCCTCCGCGCCGACCCAGTCCGCCGGCAGGAGAGAGGCGGGCAGGAGCGGATCGCGCAGGTGGACCTTGCGGTACTCGTGGATCAGGAGCGTCCGCACGATGAAAGCCGGGAGCGGCGATGGCCGCTCCGCCAGTGCGTCCTGCACCGGACCGAAGAGATCGACGAAACGGCGATAGCCGCGGCTCAATTCGCTCAGGTCCCAGCTGGCCGCGGCGATGCGCCGGTCCTCGGACTCATCGCCTGTGACCGCCTGCAGCACCGTGACGTGGCCGGGAATCTTCAGTTCGCGCAATTGCCGCCGCGCCGCTTCGAGCTCGTGCTCGGGATGCACGAGCACACCGGGCGTGAGTTGACCGAAGCCGAGCCACAACATCTCCTCGCGCAGCCGCTCGCGGCGGGTGCGCGAGCCCTTGGGCAGAACGACCAGTGTCCAGCGGCCACGCCAGTCGCGCGGATTCTCGCTGTAGATGCGCCGCGTCGCTTCCTCGAAGCGGGCGCGCCCCGGCTTCGCCAGGCGATAGAAGCTCAAGCGGCCGCGGCGCTCGGCCTCGAGCCAGCCGTCCTTGGCGAGACGTGCGACCGAAGTGCGGACCAGACGCTCCGTCAGCCCGAAGGGCCGGGCCAGCGCGATCAGGCTCGCGAGCGAGATCGAGCCGCCGCGCGGGGCGATCGAGTCGCCAAAGATCGTGATGATGAGCGACCCGCCGCGCACCGGCCGCTGCCGGCGGAAGTGCCGCACCAGGGCCGCCACCGCCGCTTCGAGCGGTGCCGCCAGGCCGGTGTTTGCGGGGCTCGCCATGCCGGAAAATTCTGACACATAAAAAATTGAAATGCAGGCATTATTGTGTCAGATTTGGCCGCTCGCGCGAGGAACCCGACATGTACACCCAGGGCCTTGATTCACTGGGCAAGGACTGCCTGCACCAGGGCGCCGCCGACACGGCCGCGCTCGAAAACCGCTTCCAGGCCAAGGTCGACGCCGACGACAAGATCGAGCCCAAGGACTGGATGCCGGATGCCTACCGGCACACGCTGATCCGCCAGATCTCCCAGCATGCACACTCCGAGATCGTCGGCATGCTGCCCGAGGGCAACTGGATCACGCGCGCCCCGACGCTCAAGCGCAAGGCGGTGCTGATCGCCAAGGTCCAGGACGAGGGCGGTCATGGCATGTACCTCTACAGCGCCGCGGAGACGCTCGGCATTTCGCGCGACCAGATGATGCAGCAGCTCCTCACCGGCGCTGCCAAGTACTCGAGCATCTTCAATTACCCGACGCCCACCTGGGCAGACGTGGGCGCGATCGGCTGGCTGGTCGATGGCGCCGCGATCATGAACCAGATCCCGATCTGCCGGTGCTCCTACGGCCCGTACGCGCGCGCGATGGTGCGCATCTGCAAGGAAGAAAGTTTCCACCAGCGCCAGGGGTTCGAAATCATGATGTACCTCGCGCGCGGGACGCCCGCGCAGCGCGCCATGGCGCAGGGCGCGCTCGATCGCTGGTGGTGGCCATCGCTCATGATGTTCGGCCCGAGCGATGCCCAGTCGAAGCACACGGCGCAGTCGATGCGCTGGAAGATCAAGCGCTTCACCAACGATGAGCTCCGGCAGAAATTCGTCGATATCACGGTGCCGCAGGCGAAGTTCCTCGGCCTCACGGTGCCGGACCCGGCACTCGCCTGGGACGAGGCCGAACAGCACTACCGCTTCGGTGAAATCGACTGGAGCGAATTCAACGCGGTGCTGAAGGGCAACGGCCCGTGCAATCGCGAACGCCTCGAGGCGCGCCAGCGCGCGCACGAGAACGGCCGGTGGGTGCGTGAGGCCGCGCTCGCGTATGCCGACAAGCAACGCGCGCGCGCGGCCGAGGCCGCGTGAGGAGGGCGACATGAGCGAGCAGGAACGCGAGTGGCCATTGTTCGAGGTGTTCATCCGGGCACGCTCGGGTCTCGAGCACAAGCACGTCGGCAGCATTCATGCGGCCGATGCGCGCATGGCGATCGAGCACGCGCGTGACGTCTACACGCGTCGCCAGGAAGGGGTGAGCATCTGGGTGGTGCCGTCCGCGGCGATCGTCGCCTCCGATCCGCAGGAGGCCGAGGCCCTGTTCGAGCCCGCGCGTGACAAGGTGTATCGGCATCCGACCTTCTATTCGATCCCGGACGAGGTCAAGAACCTGTGAGCAACGCGCGCTTTCGCTACGTCCTGCGACTTGCGGACACGAGCCTCGTGCTCGGGCAGCGGCTCGGCGAATGGGTCGGTCATTCGCCGGCGCTCGAGGAGGATCTCGGGCTCGCCAATCTCTCGCTCGATCTGATCGGCCAGGCCCGCCTGCTGCTGACCTACGCGGGTGAGCTCGAAGGCCAGGGTCGTGACGAGGACCAGCTCGCATACCTGCGCGACGGCACGGATTTCTGCAACGTCACGCTGGTCGAGCAGCCCAACGGCGATTTCGGGCACACAATTGTTCGCCAACTCCTCATCGAAGCCTGGCAGCTCGAGCTCTACGAGTCCCTGCAGCACTCGAGCGATGAGCGGCTCGCCGCGATTGCGGCCAAGGCGCTCAAGGAGACGCGCTACCACTTCCGCTATAGCGCCGGCTGGGTGGTGCGGCTGGGCGACGGCACGGCGGAGAGCAAGGCGCGCGTGCAGGCGGCGCTCGACGAGCTCTGGCGCTTCACGGGCGAGCTCTTCACGGCGGACGAGATCGATCTCGATATGGCCGCGCAGCGGGTTGCGCCCGACATCACCGCGCTCAAGCCCAGGTGGCTCGCGAGAATCGACGAGGTGTTGCGTGAGGCCACGCTCGAGCGTCCAGCAGATGTGCCGTATCCGTGGCATGGCAAGAGCGGCCGCCACACCGAACACCTGGGCTACCTGCTCGCCGAGATGCAGTTCCTGCAACGGGCCTATCCCGGAGCGCAGTGGTGAACCTGCGGTCTGAACGCGAGCCCCTCACCCCAGCCCTCTCCCCAGAGGGGCGAGGGGGCAAGACTCCACTCCCTCTCCCGCTTGCGGGAGAGGGGCGAGGGGGCAAGAGTCCACTCCCTCTCCCGCTTGCGGGAGAGGGTCGGGGTAAGGGCACTCGTTTGCCGCTTGCGAGCGAGGGTGGGGGTGAGGGCACTGCCGAAGCGACCGTGTGGGGTCTCCTCGAGCTCGTCATGGATCCGGAGATTCCGGTGCTGTCGGTGATCGACCTCGGCATCGTGCGGCACGTGCGCACAACCGAGACAGGCGCCATCGAGGTCGGCGTGTCGCCCACCTACTCCGGCTGTCCCGCGACCGAGGTGATTCGCGGCTCGATCGCGCGCGCGCTGCGGGCTGCGGGCTTTGCGGATGCGCGCACCGTCGATGTGCTGTCGCCGCCGTGGACCAGCGACTGGATCACGCCCGCGGGCCGGGAAAAGCTCCGGCACTTCGGTATCGCGCCGCCGGCCGCGGCCGTGTCGAACCCACGGCACCTCTTCGGGCAGCCACGCGTCGCCTGTCCCCGTTGCGGCTCGGAGGAAACCGCGCGCGTCAGCGAATTCGGCTCGACCCCCTGCAAGGCGCATTATCAGTGTCGCAGCTGCGCTGAACCGTTCGACTACTTCAAATGCATTTGAGCGGGCCTGAGGTCGCCACGTGCTGAAGTTTCATCCACTCGAGGTGATCGACGTCGCTCCGGAAGGCGAGGCGGCGACCTGCCTCACCTTCGAAGTGCCGGCGAATCTGCGCGACGCCTACCGCTTCGAAGCGGGACAGCATCTCGGCATTCGCGTGCAGCTTGCGGGTGACGAGGTGCGGCGCACGTACTCGATCGTGAGTGCGCCTGGAGATCCGAACCTGCGCATCGGCGTGCGCGCACACCCGCTCGGCCGGTTGTCGCAGCACATCGCGCAGAAGGTGCGCGTGGGCGATGCACTCGAGGTGCTGACGCCCAACGGGAGCTTTCACACGACGCTCCCGGACGGTGACGGCCGGACCTATGCCGCGTTCACGGCCGGATCCGGGATCACGCCGGTGCTCTCGATCGTCAAGGCGACTCTGGCCAGGGAGCCGGGCAGCCGCTTTCTCCTTTTCTATGGCAACCAGAACGCGGCCCGCACGATGTTCCTGGAGGAGCTGCTCGAGCTGAAGGACGTGCACCTCGCGCGGCTGTCTCTCAATTTCCTCTTCACGCGCGAGCCCCAGGACGTCGACCTGCTCAACGGGCGCCTCGACGGCGACAAGGTGCGCGAGCTCGCGACCGCGCTGTTCGACCCAGCCCAGGTCGACGAGTATTTCCTGTGCGGGCCGGGTGACATGAACGACGCGGTGATGGCCGCGCTCGTCAGTCTCGGCGTGAGCGCGGAGCGGATCCACAGTGAACGTTTCGCAGTCGCAGATGCCGTTCCGGCGCCGCAGCCCCATGCGGTGGCCGCGGCCGGTTCCGAGGAAACAACGCGCGTCTCGGTCGTCATGGACGGTCGTCGTCGCTCCTTCACCATGGCGCGCGATAGCGAAACGGTGCTCGAAGCGGCCGAGCAGGCGGGGCTCGACCTGCCGTTTTCGTGCCGCGGCGGGGTGTGCTCCACTTGCCGGACGAAGGTGGCGCGGGGCGCGGTCGAGATGGCAGCCAACTACGCGCTCGAGCCCTGGGAAGTGGAGGCGGGCTTTGTGCTCGCCTGCCAGTCGCGGCCGACGACGCCGGAGCTCGAGCTCGACTACGATCAACGCTGATGCTTCCCCCTCTCCCGCATGCGGGAGAGGGCCGGGGTGAGGGTAACCGCCATGAGCTATCAAAACATTCTGTTCGACGTGCAAGGCGGCATCGCGCGCCTCACGCTCAACCGGCCCGACAAGCTGAACAGCTTCAACACCGACATGCACGCCGAGGTGCGCGATGCGTTGTCCCGCGTGAAAGACGGCGCGCGCGTGCTGGTGCTCACCGGCGCGGGACGCGGTTTCTGTGCGGGACAGGACCTCGGCGATCGCGCGGTCGCACCGGGTGGCGCACGCGTCGATCTCGGCGAATCGATCGAGCGCAACTACAAGCCGCTCATCCTCGGCCTGCGCGACCTGCCGATGCCCGTCATCGCCGCCGTGAACGGCGTGGCGGCGGGGGCGGGCGCCAACATCGCGCTCGCCTGCGACCTGGTCGTCGCCGCGAAATCGGCGAGTTTCGTGCAGGCCTTCTGCCGGCTCGGATTGGTGCCGGACTCGGGGGGCACGTGGTTCCTGCCGCGGCTGGTGGGTAACGCGCGCGCGTTGGGTCTCGCGCTGCTGGGGGACAAGCTGAGCGCGGAACAGGCGGCGCAATGGGGTTTGATCTGGCGCTGCGTGGAAGACGCGGAGCTTGCGGGCGTGGTCGACCAGCTCGCCACGCGCCTCGCCGCCGCGCCGACGCTCGGGCTCGCGCGCACCAAGCAGGCGATCCACGCCGCGTGGAGCCGCACCCTCGCTCAGCAACTCGATCTCGAGCGCGACTTCCAGCGGGAGCTCGGTGACTCGGCGGACTACCTGGAAGGCGTCGCGGCCTTCACGCAGAAGCGCGACCCGAAGTTCGTCGGGCGCTAGCGTATGTCCACATCAGGTCCGACCAGGCAGGCAGGGTCCGCGGACGAGCTCGCCGGACGCGCGGGCCGGGCACTCTACGAGAAGGACACCGCGGCGCGGGCGCTCGGCATCCAGATTCTCGAGGTCACGCCCGGCGGCGCGCGCCTCAGCATGCGCGTGCGCGCCGACATGACGAACGGCCACGAGGTGTGTCACGGGGGCATGGTGTTCACGCTCGCCGATACCGCATTCGCGTACGCCTGCAATTCCTACGGCGACAACACGCTCGCGGCCGCCGCCTCGATCGATTTCCTCGCGCCCGCGTACGCGGAGGATGCCCTGACCGCGACCGCGCGCGAACTGTGGCGCGCGGGCCGCTCGGGCCTTTACGAAGTGATCGTGACCAACCAGAAGGATGAGCGCGTCGCGCTGTTCCGCGGGCGATCCCACCGCATCACCGGAAAACTGATCGAGTGAGCCCATGACCGACGCCTTCATCTGCGACGCGATCCGCACACCCTTCGGCCGCTATGGTGGCGCGCTCGCGAGCGTGCGCACCGACGACCTCGCCGCAATCCCAATTCGCGCGCTGATGACGCGCAATCCCGCCATCGAGTGGAAGGCGGTCGATGACGTCATCTATGGCTGCGCCAACCAGGCGGGCGAAGACAATCGCAACGTCGCGCGCATGGCCGCGCTCCTCGCAGGCCTGCCGGTCGACGTGCCGGGCGTCACCCTCAATCGGCTGTGCGGCTCCGGGCTCGATGCGGTCGCGAGCGCGGCGCGGATGATCAGGACCGGCGAGGCCGAGCTCGTGATCGCGGGCGGCGTCGAGAGCATGTCGCGCGCCCCGTACGTGATGTCGAAGTCGGACAGCGCGTTCTCCCGCGACGTGCAGATGTTCGACACCACCATCGGCTGGCGCTTCGTGAATGCGCTGATGAAGAAACAATACGGCATCGACTCGATGCCGGAGACGGGCGAAAACGTCGCGGAGCAATTCCGGGTGTCGCGCGCCGACCAGGATGCGTTCGCGTTGCGCAGCCAGCAGCGCGCGCTGCGTGCGCAGGCGAGCGGCGTGCTCGGCGAGGAAATCACGCCGGTCAGCATCCCGTCGAAGAAGGGCGATCCGACGGTCGTGAACCGCGATGAGCATCCGCGCGAGACCAGCCTCGAAGCGCTCGCGAAGCTCGGTACACCGTTTCGCAATGGCGGAACGGTGACCGCGGGCAATGCTTCGGGCGTCAACGATGGCGCCTGCGCGCTGCTGCTCGCGAGCGAGAAGACGGTGGCGCGCTACCAGCTCAAGCCACTGGCGCGCGTCGTGGGGACGGCGGTCGCAGGTGTCGAGCCCCGCATCATGGGGATCGGCCCGGCGCCCGCCTCACGCAAGCTTCTCGAGCGCCTCAAGCTCGACGTCGGCGCGCTCAACGTCATCGAGCTCAACGAGGCCTTTGCCTCGCAGGCGCTCGCCGTGTTGCGGGAGCTCGGGATCGCGGACGACGCGGCCCAGGTCAACCCGAATGGCGGCGCCATCGCACTCGGACATCCACTGGGGGCGAGCGGGGCACGCCTCGCGACGACCGCGACCTATCAATTGCAGCGCACGAAAGGACGTTACGCGCTCTGCACCATGTGCATCGGTGTCGGGCAGGGCATCGCGATGGTCCTCGAGCGCGCCTGATAAAAGGGGTCAGATTTATTTTCTTTCCGGGAAGGTGGTGCAATGACGCAGCAGAAAATAAATCTGACCCCTTTTATCAGGAGTTTTGTGCAAGGTCGCTGGCACGCGGGCGAGCGCGATGCGGCGGTGTTGCGTGACGCGACCACCGGTGAGGTGATCGCGCATGCGTCCGCCGACGGCATCGATTTCGGTGGCGCACTCCACTACGCGCGCACCGTGGGCGGTGCGAACCTGCGGCGTCTCACGTTTCACGAGCGCGCCGCGATGCTCAAGGCGCTCGCCAAGCACCTGACCGAGCGCAAGGACGAGTTCTACGCGCTCTCCGCGGCCACCGGTGCCACCAAGGCCGATTCCTGGATCGACATCGACGGCGGCATCTCGACGCTCTTTGTCTTTGCGAGCAAGGGCACGCGCGAGTTGCCGAACAGCCGCGTCTATGTCGACGGCGGCACCGAGGCGCTCTCGAAGACCGGTACGTTCGTCGGCCAGCACATCTGCGTATCGCTCGAGGGCGCGGCGCTGCATATCAACGCGTTCAATTTCCCGGTGTGGGGCATGCTGGAGAAGCTCGCGCCCACGCTGCTTGCGGGCGTGCCGGCCCTGGTGAAGCCCGCGACCTCGACCGCTTATCTCACCGAGCTCGTGTTCCGGCGCATCGTGGAGTCGGGGATCCTGCCCGAGGGTGCCGTGCAACTGATCTGCGGTGGGGTCGGTGACCTGTTCGATCATCTCACCGGCCAGGATGTCGTCTCGTTCACGGGCTCCTCATCGACTGCCCGCTCGCTGCGTCAACGTGCCAACGTGATCGAGCGCTCCACGCGCTTCATCGCGGAAACCGATTCGATCAATTCGTCACTCCTGGGGCCGGACGCCGTGACCGGGAACCCCGAGTTCGACCTCTTCGTGCGCGAGGTGGTGCGCGAGATGACCGTGAAGGCGGGGCAGAAGTGCACGGCGATCCGCAAGGCCATCGTGCCGGCCGAGCGTGCCGCCGACGTGGTCGCGGCGTTGCAGGCCGAGCTCGCAAAGGTGGTCGTGGGCGATCCGCGGCTCGAGAAGGTCCGCATGGGACCGCTGGTGTCGCTCGACCAGCGCCGCGAGGTGCTCAAACAGGTGGAGCTGCTCAAGCAGGAGGCCCGGCTCGTGGTCGGCGATCCGCAGCGCGTCGAGCTGCTCGGTGCCGACCGCGAGCGAGGCGCCTTCGTGCCGCCGATGCTGTTGTTCGCCTCCGAGCCGGGCGCGGCGCGCGCCGTGCATACGATCGAGGCCTTCGGGCCCGTCTGCACGGTCATTCCGTATCGCGGTCTCGAGGAAGCGATCACGTTCGCGCGGCGCGGCGAGGGCAGCCTCGCCGGATCGGTGTTCACCGCCGATGATCAGGTGGCGGCGCAACTGGTGCTGGGATTGGCGCCGTTTCACGGTCGCGTGCTGGTCGTGAATCGCCACTGCGCCAAGGAATCGACGGGCCACGGCTCGCCGCTGCCGCATCTCGTGCACGGCGGTCCGGGACGCGCGGGTGGCGGTGAAGAGCTGGGCGGCATTCGCGGCGTGCTGCACTACATGCAACGCACGGCGGTGCAGGGCACGCCCGACGTCATCACCGCGACGATGGGCCGCTGGGTCAGGGGCGCGACGCAACGCGACCCGGGCCGGCATCCGTTCCGCAAGCCCTTCCACGACCTCGCGATCGGCGACACCTTCAACTCCGGCGAGCGCCCGGTGACGATCGAGGACATCGAGCGCTTCGCCGCGCTCTCGGGCGATCATTTCTACGCCCACATGGACGAGCGCGCCGCCGCGCGCAATCCGCTGTTCGGCGGTCGCGTGGCGCACGGCTACTTCCTGGTGTCCGCCGCGGCGGGTCTGTTCGTCGATCCGCCCTACGGCCCGGTGCTCGCGAATTACGGTATCGACGGCCTGCGCTTCACCAAGCCAGTGAAGCCGGGCGACCGCATCAAGGTGCGTCTCACGTGCAAGGAGAAGAGCCTGCGCCAGGGGCAGGGGTACGGCGAAGTGCGCTGGGACACCGAGATCAGCAACCAGAACGGCGAGTCGGTGGCGAGCTACGACGTACTCACGATGGTGAGCGAGCACGCCGTCCCGGACTCGGTGCAGGCCTGACCATGGCGATCGATCTCAAGACGTATGAGCGCGACTTCGCGAGCCTGCAGTTTTTCGAGCCGGCACCGGCGGTGCTCGAAATCGTGCTGGCCAAGTCCGGCCGGCTCAATGCCGCCGACGCCGCCATGCACCGCGACCTCGCCCAGGTGTGGCGCAGGATCGATCTCGATACGGAAGCGCGCGCCGTGCTGGTGCGTGGCGAAGGCGCGCACTTCTCCGCGGGCGGCGACTACACGCTCATCGAGGAAATGATCGCCGACGAGGCCGCGCTCGTGCGCGTCTGGAAGGAAGCGAGCGACCTGGTCTACAACCTCATCAATTGCTCCAAGCCCGTCGTGTCCGCGATCCGCGGCGTCGCCGTCGGCGCCGGGCTCGCCGTGGCCTTGCTCGCCGACGTGTCGATCGCCGGTCGCAAGGCGCGCATTCTCGATGGCCACACACGCCTCGGCGTCGCGGCGGGCGATCATGCGGTGATCATCTGGCCATTGCTCTGCGGCCTTGCGAAGGCGCGTTACTACCTGCTCACCAACCAGCCCTTGTCGGGTGAAGAAGCCGAGCGCATCGGGCTCGTCGCCAGGTGCGTCGACGATGACAAGGTGCTCGAAACCGCGCTCGAGACGGCCAAGACGCTCGCCCGCGGCAGCCCGACCGCAGTTCGCTGGACCAAGCACGCGCTCAACAACTGGCTGCGCCTCGCAGGGCCAAGCTTCGACGCCTCGCTCGCGCTCGAATTCCTCGGCATGCGGCTGGGCGACGTGCGCGAGGGCCTGGACGCGGTCAAGGCGAAACGGGATCCGCAGTTCAAGTAGAGTGGCGCTTCGCAATCGCGCGAGGAGCCCAGGCCCGTGTCCCGAAGCCCGCTTGGCGTCGAGCTCAAGCGCATCGATCTCGATCGAGGCGGACGTCGTGTGCTGCGAAATGTCAGCTGGCACATCCGACCCGGCGAGCGCTGGGGGCTGCTGGGACACAACGGCGCGGGCAAGACCCAGCTGCTGAAGCTCGTGGCGGGCGATGTGTGGCCGAAGCCCACGCGCAGCGGCAAGCGCACGTATCGGCTGGGACGCGCGCGTCACGCCGAGGCGCTGCTGGTGAAGGAGCTGATCGCCTACGTCGGCGCCGAACGCCAGGACAAGTACGCGCGTTACGGCTGGAATCCGACCGTGACCGAGCTGGTCGCGACCGGTCTCTTTCGCACCGACCTCCTGCTCGATGAGCCCAATGCACGCCAGTGTGCGCAGGTCGCGCGGCTGATCCGCCAGTTCGGACTCGAATCACTCGCGGCGCGCCGCTTCCTCACGCTCTCCTACGGCGAGCGCCGCCTCGCGCTGATCGCGCGCGTCATGGCGGCGCGCCCGAGCCTGCTCTTGCTCGACGAGGTGTTCAACGGGCTCGATAGCGAGCGCCGCGCGGCGCTGATGCGTTTTCTCGAAAGTTCTCCACGCTCGGGAATGCCGTGGGTGCTGGCAGCGCACCGGGTGCAGGACCTGCCGGAATCGCTGACGCATCTCCTGGTCCTCGACCGGGGCCGGGTGCGCCACGCGGGTCGCTTCTCGCGCGCGCGTCTCGCACGCGTGTTCGGCGCGCCAGTCGTGTCCAGCGCGCGCGAGCGCTCGAAGGCGGTGCCCAAGGCAAGGAAACTCCCGCGCACGGGGCGACCGCTGCTCTCGATCCGCAACGCGGACGTGTATGTCGATGGTCACCGCGTGCTCGAGCGGATCTCCTGGGAGATTCATCCGGGTGAGCACTGGGCGGTGTTCGGGCGCAACGGCGCGGGCAAGTCTTCGCTCATCAAGCTGCTGTACGGCGACCTCACGCCGGCCGCGGGCGGCGCCCTCGAGCGGCGCGGCTTCCCGAAGGGC
>DATFEQ010000090.1:0-18744 GCA_035250905.1 Steroidobacteraceae bacterium | reverse complement strand
AGGATATCGATGGTCTCTGCGACAGAGGGCTCCACGACCTCGATCTTCTGAAAACGGCGCGCGAGCGCGTGGTCTTTCTCGAAGATGCCACGATACTCGTTGTAGGTCGTCGAGCCGATACAGCGCAGCTCGCCATTCGCGAGCACGGGCTTGATCAGGTTCGAGGCATCCATGACGCCACCCGAAGCGGCGCCGGCGCCGATGACGGTGTGAATCTCGTCGATGAAGAGGATGGCACCCGGGTTCTTCTTGAGCTCCGCGATCACGCCCTTCAGGCGCTTCTCGAAATCACCGCGATACTTGGTACCCGCGATGAGCGCGCCCATGTCGAGGGCGAAGATGGTGCAGTCGGAGAGCACGTCAGGCACCTCGCCCTCGACGATCATGCGCGCCAGGCCCTCCGCGATCGCAGTCTTCCCGACCCCCGCCTCGCCTACGTAGAGCGGGTTGTTCTTGCGGCGCCGGCACAGGATCTCGATGGTGCGCTGAACCTCGGTGCGCCGCCCGATCAAGGGGTCGATCTTGCCGTCCACGGCGAGCTTGTTGAGGTTGGTGGTGTATTTCTCGAGCGCGCTCGAGCCGCCCTCGACCTCGCGCTCGCCATCGCTCGCGGCGGCCTGGTCGGTGCGCTCGCCCGGCTCCTCGCCGGTCTTGGTGAGGCCGTGGGAGATGTAATTGACGACATCGAGGCGGGCGACGTCCTGCTCGCTCAGCAGGAATGCCGCGTGCGACTGCTTTTCGCTGAAGATCGCCACCAGCACATTCGCGACGCTGACCTCCTTCTTGCCGCTCGACTGCACGTGGAACACGGCCCGTTGCAGCACGCGCTGGAAACCGAGCGTGGGCTGCACCTCGCGCTCGTCCTCCTCCGCGAGGCGCGGCGTGTTCTGGTCGATGAAGGCCTTGAGCTGCGTGCGCAACTCCTGCGTATCGGCACCGCAGGCCCGCAGGATCTCGCGCACTTTGGGCGTATCGAGAATGGCGAGCAGCAGGTGCTCTACCGTCATGAATTCGTGGCGCGCCTCGCGTGCGCTCTGGAACGCATCGTTCAGACAGTATTCGAGCTCGTTACTCAGCACGATCAGACCTCTTCCATGGTGCACAACAGCGGATGTTGATGCTGTCGCGCGTAAGTCGTCACCTGGGCCACCTTGGTTTCCGCAATCTCGAACGTAAATACGCCGCAAACGCCTTTGCCCCTAGTATGCACTTCGAGCATGACGCGCGTCGCCGTGGTGCGGTCCATGCTGAAGATGCGCTCGAGCACGTCGACCACGAACTCCATCGGCGTGAAATCGTCGTTCAACAGCACCACCTGGAAGAGCGGCGGCCGCTTGAGTTTCGGTTTGGCCTCCTCGACCAACAGCCCCGAACCTGACTGACCCTGCTCTTCCTCACTCATATCGACCGGCGTTCATCGCGAGGGTTCGTCGACCTCCAGTGCACACACCGGCGAGACCACTCCCCCTCGAAACGCCCGTGCCACGCACAGCGACCGTTTATAGGGTGACCTCGGAGGCAAAACAAGTGAGCGCTCCCGCCGCGCCGACACGTCACCTTTGACCCCTGCGGCCATGCTCGCGCGTTCTCCTCACGTAGGAGGCCGCGCGCTCGCGCGCGCCGGCCGTTTGGGCGCATGGGAGGCGGATCCGCGTGACATATCGCAGCCGCGCGGGAAGGCCCGCCAACCTTGTCGGTAACCCGAGACAAAACAATTGCTTGAGAGCCCGCACGCGGAACTCGTATCATTGGTCGCAAACGCAGCGGCAGGTGCCGCAACGGCACTCACCGCGATCGAAGGGCGCGCAGACCTCAGAGCCTCTTAAGCCGATGAATTCAAGCTCGCTTCTGAGCGGCATCCGGGGTCTTGGCCCGGAGTTGTTCTCCACCCAGCTGACGACACGACTGCCGAGCATCGTCACGTGGACGCTCGCGCTTGCGCTCGGCGTGCAGGCAGCCGTCATCGCGCTCGATCTCATTCCGGAGCAGCGACCGCTCGCTGCCGCTGCCAGTGGCGCGGGACCCGCGCCGGCGCGCCAGGAATCGCAGAACTCGGTCAATGTGCAGGCCATCGTCGACGCACACCTGTTCGGAATCGCCGATCCCGCTGAGCCGACTGGCGATCCCACGGCCGCGCCCGAGACGCGCCTGAGCCTCGTCCTTGCGGGCACCATCGCGGCCAGCGATCCCAAGCAGGGCTTCGGCATCATCGGCGAGAGCGCCACCAACGCCAAACTGTATTCAGTTGGCGACAGTGTGCCCGGTGGCGCGCGACTCAATGCGGTGTACGGAGACCGCGTGATCCTGGAGCGCGGCGGGCAGCTCGAGGCGCTCCTCCTGCCCCGCGAGCGCAAAGGCGGGACCGGCACGACCGCCCCACCGCCGCGCGACGGCACCGCCATGAGCATGCCGCAGACTGCCGGCTCGCAGGTCGTCGACCGCGTGCGCCGCATGATCGCGCAGGACCCCGGCTCGGTGGCCGAAATCATGCGTCCGCAGCCGGTATTCGCCAACGGCCAGCAACGCGGTTACCGCGTCTACCCCGGCCGCAATCGCGCGCAGTTCGCGCGCCTCGGCCTGCGACCCGGTGACCTGGTCATGTCGGTCAACGGCACGCCGCTCGACGATCCGCAGCGCGGCATGGAGATATTCCGCTCGATCGGCAGCTCGGACCAGGTGCGCGTCACCGTGGAGCGCAACGGCAGGCCGCAGGAGCTGGTGCTCAACATGGCGCAGATCGCCAACGAACTCCCGAGCGAAGCTCCCGAGCCGGAATCGGACGGCATGGTGCCCGTCGATCAGGCGGAGCCGATGCCGCCCGATCCCACGGAATGAGGACCCGCTCCGCCAGGAAAGACTCATGAGAACAAGAAATCCAACAAGACTCTCCTCGGCCACGGGGCGACCCTCCGGGCGCATTGCGTCCGCGGCCCTCCTGCTCGTCGTGACGGCGCTGAGTGCACGCGCGCAGCAGCCGACCATCACACCCAACTACAAGGACGCCGACCTCGGACAGATCGTCGAGGCGGTGAGCGAGATCACCAAGAAGAATTTCATTATCGACCCACGGGTGCGCGCGCAGGTGACCATGGTGTCGAACACGCCGCTCACGGCCGATGCATTCTACGAAGCGTTTCTCGCGATCCTGCAGGTGCACGGGTTCGTCGCGGTGCCCGCCGGCAACGTGATCAAGATCATCCCGGACGCGAACGCCCGCCAGGTGCCTTCCGTGGACTTGCCTGACCGGGTCAGCTCGTCGTCGGACGAAATCGTCACGCAGGTGATTGCGATCAAGAACGTGAGCGCCGCGCAGCTGGTACCGATCCTGCGCCCCCTGATTCCCCAGTACGGGCATCTCGCGGCCTACCCCGCCTCGAACATGCTGATCATTTCGGACCGCGCCAACAACGTGAACCGCATGGTGCGCATCATCCGCCGCATCGACCAGGCGGGCGACGAAGAGATCGACGTGATCCCGCTCGAGCATGCCTCGGCGGCGGAAGTGGTGCGCGTCGTAAACGTGCTCTACCCCGCGGCGCAGGCGGCCGAAGGCGGCATCGGGGTGAAGCTGGTGGCGGACGAGCGCACCAACAGCGTGCTGGTGAGCGGCGAAAAATCGCAGCGCCTGCGCCTCAAGACCCTCGTTACGCACCTCGACACTCCGCTCGAGTCGGGCGGCGACACGCAGGTGCGGTATCTGCGCTTCGCCGATGCCGAAAAGCTCGCCGCCAAGCTCAAGGAGCAGGCGACCGTCACCGCTGCGACGACTCCCGGCGCCGCGCCTCCGCAGGGCGGCGCGCCGACTGGCGGTGGTGGCGGCCAGCTCGATCGCAATATCCAGATCTGGGCGGAACCCGAGACCAACGCGCTGATCGTGACCGCACCGCCGAAAGTCATGCGCGCGCTGATGGCCGTGGTCGACAAGCTCGACATCCGCCGCGCGCAGGTGCATGTCGAGGCGATCCTGGTCGAGGTCTCCGGCGACAAGACCGCCGATCTCGGCGTCAACTGGCTGGTCGATGGCAGCGACGACAACTTCGCGGTCGGCGGCTTCATTCAGCCGATCGCGGGGGCGAGCATCGTCGACATCATCCGCGGCATCGACGATCCCTCCACGCTCACCGGCGTTCCGAGCGGCTTCACCGCCGGAGGCGGCCGCATCAGCGATACCGGCACTGACTTCGCGGTGCTGTTGCGCGCACTGCGCGCGGACACCAACACCAACATCATCGCGACGCCGTCGGTCGTCACCATGGACAACCAGGAGGCGGAGATCAAGATCGCGCAGGAAGTGCCGTTCATCACGGGCTCCTTCACGCAAACCGGCACTGACGCGACCAATCCCTTCCAGACGATCCAGCGCGAGGAAGTCGGCAATATCCTCAAGATCACGCCGCAGATCAGCGAAGGCGAAACGGTCATCCTCAAGATCGAGCAGGAAGCCTCGAGCCTCGCGCCGACGCCGGAAGGCTCTGTCGACCTCGTCACCAACAAGCGCACCATCACCACCAACGTGCTGGTGGACGACGGCGGCATCATCGTGCTCGGTGGCCTGATCCGCGACGAGCTGCTCGACAGCGAGCAGCGCGTGCCGTTCCTCGGCGCGATTCCGCTCATCGGCGAGCTGTTCAAGGTGCGGAACACGCAAAAGCGCAAGACCAACTTCATGGTCTTCATCCGCCCGAAGATCCTGCGCGACGGCATCCAGACGGCCATCGAGACCAATACCAAGTACAACATGCTGCGGGACATGCAGCTCAAGCTCCATGGCGGCAAGGCGCCGCTGCTGCCCTTCGAGAAAGGACCCGCGTTGCCGCCGGCCGATCCTGCCCCCACCGCTCCCGCGACGAAGTCGCCGCAGGAAGCGCCCGAAGGCGCCGCCGAGCCCTCGCCCACGGAGCCGCCAGTGATCGACGCGCGGCCGGTGCCGCCGCCCGAGTAGACGACATGCAGCAGGCCGTCGAATCAACCTCGGGCCCCGCGCAACGACACTTGTCGTTCGCGTTCGCGAAGCGGCACGGCATCCTCGTGCGCCGCATCGCGCAGGGCTACGCGGAGGCCGTCTATCGGCAAGGCGCCTCGCCCCTGAGTGTTGCCGAGGTGCGCCGCGTCCTCGGCATGCCGCTCAAGCTCGAGCGCGTCGAGACCGAGGCTTTCGATGCGCTGCTGCGGCAAACCTACGAGTCGGGCTCGAACTCGGCCATGCAGATGGTCGAGGGATTCGATGACACCACCGACCTCGCCCACCTGGCGCAGGAGCTGCCCGAGCCCTCGGACCTCCTCGAGAGCGAGGACGACGCGCCGGTCATCCGGCTCATCAACGCCGTGCTCACGGAGGCGGTAAAGGAAAACGCCTCGGACATCCACATCGAGCCGTTCGAGAATCGCCTGGTCATGCGATTCCGGGTCGATGGCGTGCTGCGCGAAGTGCTCCAGTCGCGCCGCGCGGTGGCGCCGCTCGTGGTCTCGCGCATCAAGGTCATGTCCAAGCTCGACATCGCGGAGAAGCGACTGCCGCAGGACGGACGCATCAGCCTGCGTATTGCCGGCCGCGCGGTGGACGTGCGCGTTTCGACGATTCCCGCCGGGCACGGCGAGCGCGTGGTGCTGCGTCTGCTGGACAAGCAGGCCGGGCGTCTCGATCTCGGCTCGCTCGGCATGGCCGGCGCCACGCAGGCGACCATGGACGAGCTGATCCACAAGCCGCACGGCATCATCCTGGTGACCGGCCCCACCGGCTCCGGCAAGACCACGACGCTGTACGCCGCGCTCGAACGGATCAACGACAACACCCGCAACATCATGACCGTCGAGGACCCGATCGAGTATTACATCGACGGTATCGGCCAGACACAGGTCAACACCAAGGTCGAGATGACCTTCGCACGCGGACTGCGGGCCATCCTCCGTCAGGACCCCGACGTCGTGATGGTCGGCGAGATCCGCGACATCGACACGGCACACATCGCGGTGCAGGCGAGCCTCACCGGTCACCTCGTGCTCTCGACGCTGCACACCAACACCGCGGTGGGCGCCGTCACGCGCCTGCGCGACATGGGCATAGAGCCCTTCCTGTTGTCCTCGAGTCTCATCGGCGTGCTGGCCCAGCGACTGGTGCGCGTGCTCAATCCCGAGTCGCGCCAGGCCTATGTGGGCGGGGACTACGAACGCCGCCTGCTCAACCTGGCGGCGAATGCCGGCGCACCGACGCTGTACCGCCCGGGTTCCGACGCGAATGGCGGCTATCGCGGTCGCACCGGTATCTACGAGCTAGTGGCCGTCGACGACGCGATGCGCACCATGATTCACGACGGCGCGGGCGAGCATGAGCTCGAGCGGCATGCGCGCACGTTCAGCCCGAGCATCCGCGACGACGGTCGCGCCAAGGTGCTGCGCGGCGAGACTTCGCTCGAAGAGCTGCTGCGCGTCACGCGCGAAGACTGATGTCCCGGCAGCTGTGGGCGCGTTCGAATACACCGCGGTCGACACCCAGGGTCGGGAACGCAAGGGTATCCTCGAGGGGGATACTGCGCGCCAGGTCCGGCAACTCCTGCGCGAGCAGCAGCTGCTACCGGTCAGCGTCGCCGAGGTCGTGCAGACCGAGTCGAAGCGGCAGCAAGGTTTCCAGTTCGCACGCGGGGTCTCGGCCACCGACCTCGCGCTGCTGACGCGGCAGCTCGCCACGCTGGTACGGTCGGGCCTCCCGCTGGAAGAGTCGCTCCTCGCCGTGTCTCAGCAGACCGAAAAACCGCGCATCAAGAGCATCCTCCTCGGCGTGCGCTCGCGCGTGATGGAGGGGCATGCGCTGGCGGACGGCTTCGCGGAGTTCCCGAGCGTGTTCCCCGAAATCTACCGCGCCACCGTGGCCGCCGGTGAGCAGTCGGGGCGGCTCGACGTGGTGCTCGAACGGCTCGCCGACTACACCGAGAGCCGGCAACTGATTCGGCAGAAGGTAAGCAACGCGCTGGTCTATCCGATCGCGCTCACCGTGATGTGCTTCGGAATCGTCTCGCTCCTGCTGGTGTTCGTCGTGCCCAAGGTGGTGGCGGTGTTCGAGACCAGCAAGCGGGAACTGCCGATCGCGACGCAGATCCTGATCGCGACCAGCGACTTCTTCCGCACATACGGCATCTACATGCTCATCCTGCTGGTGGGTGCGCTGTGGCTGCTGGCGCGTTGGCTGCAGAACGAGGGCCCCCGCCGGCGCTTTCACCGCGAGCTCTTGCGGCTGCCCCTGGTCGGGCGCCTGGTGCGCGGGTTCAATACGGCGCGCTTCACCCGAACCTTCAGCATCCTGACGGCGAGCGCCGTTCCGGTGCTCGAGAGCCTGCGCATTGCGAGCGAGGTGGTCACCAACGTGCCGATGCGTGAGGCGGTCACCGAGGCGAGCGAGCGCATTCGTGAGGGTTCGCCCATCGGCAAGTCGCTGGGCGCCAGCCGGCTCTTCCCGCCGATGACCATCCACCTGATCTCGAGCGGTGAGACCAGCGGTGAGCTCGAGACCATGCTGGAACGGGCCGCCACCAACCAGGAACGCGAGCTCGACGGCCTGATCGGCACGCTCCTCGGCTTGATGGGGCCGGTCCTCATCGTGCTCATGGGCCTGATCGTGATGGGTATCGTTTTTGCCCTGCTCCTGCCCATCTTTCAGCTCAACGAGCTTGTCGCGTAACCGTCACATTCGGCGCGCCCCCCGTGACGCCCATCACGAACCGCCCAGGTGTGCAGCCGGCTCTTGCCACTCGATTCGATTCGCCTTATAACGCGCCGCGTGTCGTTGCGAATGGGTGTGTCGCCCTGAGCCGCTTCGGATGAGCGAGAAAACTGAATCCGACGAATACGACGAAGAGGAGGCTGAAGAGCCTGCAGAGGAGGCGGACCTCGACGTCGATCATTTGATCAAGGACCTGGAGTCCATGAAGCGTCGTGGACCGAAGGTCACCGATCCCGCGTGGCGACGGCTGGAGCGGTACATGGAGGAAAAGCGCACCTCCGAGCAGATGAGCGATTTCGACGACTACGACATCGGCGTCGAGGGCACCGACGGCGCCGGCAAGCGTCGCCGCAAGCGCAAGCACTGATTCCCGCTTCAGCAGCCGCTCTCAGCGACTGGGTTTGAGCCCGGTCCGCCCCAGGATGAGCTCGAGCAACGCTCGACTTTCCTCCGCGCCCAGCACCGCCTCCACGGGCACGAACCAGTGACGCTGGTCGGCAAAGCGCTCGCACTTCACCGCGTCCTTTTCCGTCATCAGCACGGGCAGTGAGTCCCCGAATTCCAGGTCTTCGCGCGTGAGCCTATGGTGATCGGGCAGCGCGTGTGGAATCACGCGCAACCCGTGATTCTCGAGCATGCGGAAGAAGCGCCGGGGATTGCCAATCGCCGCGAGCGCATGCACCGGACCCGGCGCGAAATGCTCCAGCGCCCGGCGCGAGCCACCGACCACCGCGAGTGCAATATCGGCCTCCAGGTCCATGGCAAGCTCCGCGGGTTCGACGCGCTCGCCGTTGACGACCAGCTGGTCGACGTCCGCAAGCCGCGTCAGCGGCTCCCGCAGCGGCCCGGCGGGCAGAAGCCTACGGTTGCCGAATCGGCGCTCGCCGTCGATTACGACGATTTCCACCGCGCGCCCGAGTCGCAGGTGCTGCAAGCCGTCGTCCGCAATGACGACCTCGACGTTGCGCGACAGGAGTTGTCGCCCGGCGGCGACACGATCCGCGCCAATGGCGACCGGGCAACGGCTGCGGCGCGCGAGGAGCAGCGCCTCGTCACCCACCTCCTCCACGCTGGAATCCGCCGAGACGAGGCGTGCCGAGCGTGCACTGCCCCCATAGCCGCGCAGGACGATGCCCGGACGCAGACCCATGGATCGCAATTGCGTCGCCAGCCAGAGCGTCAGCGGCGTCTTCCCGGTTCCGCCGGCGGAGAGATTGCCGACCACCACGACGGGCGGGCCCAGGGCGATCGTGCGCAGCCAGCCCCTGCGGTAGAGCGCATAACGCACGCGCACCACCGCCTCGTACACCCAACTGAACGGGCGCAGCAGGAAACCCGAGGGAGCTTCGGTGTACCAGACACGCTGCAACCACGCGTGCAACCACTTCATCGCCGCCGCGCCCCAGCTCAGGCGTTGAACTGCAGGCGATGCAGGGCGGCGTAGTGACCGTCGCGCGCCTGGAGCTCGGCGTGCGTGCCCATTTCGACGACCCGCCCCTCCGAGAGCACCACGATGCGATCGGCGTTCTCGATCGTCGATAGGCGGTGCGCGATCACCAGCGTGGTGCGATTGCGCATGAGGTCGTTGAGCGCGTCCTGGATGATGCGCTCCGATTCCGTGTCGAGCGCCGACATCGCCTCGTCCAGGATGAGCACCGGCGCGTCCTTGAGCAGCGCGCGTGCGATCGCGATGCGCTGGCGTTGGCCTCCCGACAGCAGGCCACCGCGGTCGCCAACGCGCGCATCGAGCCCCTCCGGCAGCTCGCTGGCGAACTCGAGCACGTGCGCCGCGCGGGCAGCTGCCTCCACTGACTGCGGGGGTACGTCCTCACGACCGAAGGCGATGTTGGCGCGAATCGTATCGTTGAACAGGACGACATCCTGGCTCACGAAGCTCACCTGGTTGCGCAGGTCCGTCAGGCGGTAGTCCCGCACGTCGTAGCCATCGAGCAGCACTGCGCCCGAGGTGGGGTCGTAGAAACGCGGCAGCAGGCTCACCAGGGTCGACTTGCCGCCGCCTGACTTGCCGACGAACGCGACACGCTCTCCGGCGCGCACCTTGAGACTCACCTCGTGCAGCACCGTCCCCTTGTCGGTCGCTTACTCGAAGGAGACGCGCCGATACTCGACGTCGCCGCGTGCGCGCTCGACGCGCCGGTCGCCGCCGGCGCTCTCGCCGGGCACATCGAGCACCTCGAAAACGCTCGCACCCGCGGCGATCCCCTGCTGCAGCGGCCCGCTGATGTTGACCAGCCGCCGCAGGGGCGCGGTGATCATGAGCAGCGCTCCGATGAAGCCGATGAACTCGTCCACGCGCATTTCGGCGTCGAGCACCTGCTGGATCGCCACATACATCACGCTCGCGAGGCCGAGCGCCGCGATCTGCTGCACCACCGGGTTGCTGAGCGCCTTGGCCATGATCAGCCGCATGTTGTTGCGGCGGTTCTGCTCGTTGACGCTTTCGAATACGCGCGCCTCGAAGTTCTGCGCGTTGAACACCTTGATGACGCGTTGGCCGTCGATGGCCTCTTTCGCGATGCGCGTGACATCGCCCATCGAGGTCTGGATGCGCGCGCTGTACCGCCGGAAGGTGCGGTTCGCGACCTGCATGAGCCAGGCGATCAGCGGCGCGGCGATGAAGCTGAAGAGCGTGAGCTGCCAGTTGATGTAGGCGAGCAACCCGATGAGAAAAGCGATCGTGAGCGTGTCGCGGATCATCACCGTGATCGAGGTGGTGGCGGCTTCCGCCACCAGCTCGGTGTTGTAGGTGAGGCGCGACAACATCTCGCCCGAGGCCTGGCGGTCGAAATAGAGTGTGGGTAGTCGCAGATAGTGCGCGAACAGCTCGCCGCGTATCGCCTTGACGATCTGGCGCCCGACCCAACCGGGAAAATAGTTCGACACGTAGTCCCCCACGCCGCGGATCAGGAACAGCAGGAACACGGCGGGTGGCACCAGCGCGAGCGTACGTGGATCCTGCTCGACGAACGCGCCCTTGAAGAACTCCTTGACCAGCCAGACCAGCGCCGCGTCGCTGCCGGCGAACAACAGCATGCCCACGACGCCGATCATGAACATGCCGAGGTGCGGCCGCGCGTAGCCGAGGAGACGCCTGTAGACGCGCAGCGCATCTTGCGCGAGCGGCACTCCGGCGGGCTTGCCGCTGTTGTCGCTGGTGCCGCGGTTGGCGGCCCGCGCCTCTGCGGGCTGCGACGCGACGCTTGGCTGCGCGTTCACCCGCCGGTGTGCTCGTTGATGGTGGCGATGTTGATCTGTGCGAATCCGAGCCGCCCGATGACATCCATCGCCGTGACCACCGATTGATGGGTCGCGCGCGCGTCGGCGCGAATCGTGACCGGGATCTTGCGGGTGGTTCCCGCAGCCTTGAGCAGCGCGCCGCGCAGCGTCTCCGGGTCGTTGTTGATGAGGGTGAGCTCGTTGACGCGGTAGGCGCCTTGCGCCGTGACCGTCACGACGATGGGATCCGTCGCCGTAGGTCGCTCCGCCACCGCATCGGCCTGCGGCAACTGCAACTTGACGCGGCCCTCGAAGGAGAAAGTGCTGGAGACCATGAAGAAGATCAGGAGCAGGAGCACCACGTCCACCAGCGGGATCAGCTGGATCTCCGGCTCCTCGCGCAGACGCGGCTTGAGAATCACGAGATCACCCGGCGCGCCGGCGCACTTCGTCGCTGGCGCGTCCCTCGCCGGACTCGATCGCCTCGACCAGCTTCATCGCCTCCTTCTCCATCTGCACCACGATGCGATCCACCTTGCCACGCAGGAAGCGGTACGCGAAGAGCGAGGGAATTGCGACACACAGTCCGGCCGCCGTGGCGAGGAGCGCCTCGGATATGCCGGCCGACAACACGCGCGGATCGCCCATGCCGCCGGTAGAGATCGCGCTGAACGCATTGATGATGCCCGTCACGGTGCCCAGCAGACCGAGCAACGGCGACACCGTGGCGATGGTACCGAGCGTGTTGAGAAAGCGCTCGAGCTCATGCACGACGTGCCGCCCGGTGTCCTGCAGGCGCTCGATCATCACTTCGCGCGGCCGGTGCCGGTTGGCGAGGCCCACGGCGAGCACCTTGCCGAGCGGTGAGTTCAGCTCGAGCGCGCTGATCAGCTTGTCATTGACCTGATTCGAGGTCAGCCACTTCCAGACCTGGTCCGTGAGCTCCCCCGGCAGCACGCGTTTGCGTTGCAGCGTCCACAGGCGCTCCAGGACGATCGCGGCGGCGCAGATCGAGCACAGGATGATGGGCCACATGAAGGGCCCGCCAGCTTGGATGATTTCCCACATGCGTCAATGATATATGGTCACAAACTGCGGCGGATGATACTTCACCGTCCGGGGCGCATAAACAGCGTCCGCCACGCGCTCCCAGCTGCCGGAACGAGCGGCCTGCCTCGAGCGTCTGGGCGTGCCAGTACCTGCGTTGCTCGAGCCGATGTGACCTTGCGGCCGTCACTCCCGCGGCTGGATCGATGGTGATCGTGATCGCGCCCCAGTCGGCGCTGGTGATGACCTGTGCGCCGGCCGCGCACCAGCGCCGCACCACGACGTCGTGCGGGAAACGCCAGCGGTTGGCTGCACCCGCGGAAACGATCGCGACCTTCGCCTGGGCACCGCTCACGAAAGCTTCGCTCGACGAGCTGCGGCTGCCGTGATGGGGCACGACGACCACGTCCGCGCGCGGCAGGGCGGCGCGTGCGAGCAACTGCTCTTCCGCTGCACGCTCGATGTCACCCGTCAGCAGCGCACGCACGCCGCCTGCGGCGATCGACAGCACGCAGGAGCTGTCGTTGTCACTCCAGGATCCTTGCGCCGTCGGATGCAGGAACTCGAACCGAACGTCATCCCAGATCCACGCCTCGCCCCGCTGGCACCGGCTCGACGGCAGGCCTCGGGTGCGCTCGAGATTTCCGCCGTGGCGGGCAGTCACCACGGTGAACGCTTGCGCTACGGCCGCAACCCCACCGGCATGATCGTTGTCGGCGTGACTGGTGACCAGCATGTCGAGTTGCGCGATGCCCTCATGATGCAGATACGGAACGACCACCAGCTCACCGGCCGACCGGCCACTTCGAAACGCGGGACCCGCGTCGTACAGCAGGACATGCGTTCGTGTGCGAACGACCACCGACAAGCCCTGCCCGACGTCGAGCGTCGTCAGCGTGAAAGCCCCGGTAGCGGGACGCGCCGGGTAGGACCAGGCGAGCGCGATGAACAGCAGCACTCCCGGTGCACGGAGTCGTGCGGGTAACGGACTCATGAGGACCAGCGCGGAAACGCCGAGGAGCAGCGCCTGCCACGGAGTGGGCGCCGGTACGTGAACCAACCCGCCCGGAAGACTGGCGGCCCACTCGAACGCCGGCCAGGACAATTCGAACACCTGCGCCGTAACTTCGAGCGCGAGATCGCCGAGCCACGCGAACGGCAGGCTGAGGGCGACACCCACCAGTGTCCCCGGCACCAGGAGTCCGCTGAAGAGCGGAATCGCGAGCAGGTTCGCCACCGGCGCCACCAGCGATACGCTGCCGAAGAGCCAGGCGGTGGCGGGCAGCAGCGCCACCGACACGACTGCCTGCGTAGCGAGAAAGGCGCGCAGTGGCCGCGTGCGCTCGAGCAGGCCGACGCCCAGGACAATCGCGGCCACCGCGACGAACGAGAGCCACAGGCCGGCCGTGAGCACGGCGTGTGGGTCGTAAAGCAAGACGGCGATCAGCGCCAGCGCCAGGACATTGGCGGGAGGCTGGGCGCGCCGCAACCCGATCGCAGCCAGCGCACACAGCAGCATCACGACCGTGCGCTGGGTCGGCACCGAGAACCCCGCGAGCGCGGCATACGCCAGTGCCGCCACGGCTCCACAAAGGCAGCTCACGTCGGAACGTGCGCGCCGCGGCGCCTGTCGGCGGGGCAGTCGCCACATGACTTGTGCCAACACCATCGCCAGCGCGGCAACCATCGTGACGTGCAATCCCGAAATCGCGATCAGGTGCGTGGTGCCGGTGGCGGCGAACACTCGCCACTGATCCGCAGAAATGTGATGCGATGCGCCGACCGCGAGGCCGGCGATAACACCGGTCGCGGGCGAGTCACCCAGCGTCCGCTCGATGTGACGTACGATCGCGGCGCGCAGCGCGAGCACCGGATACGCTCCCGCGCGTAGCCCCAGAAAGCGATTGCCTGGCGATGTGCGCACGTATCCCGTGGCGCCTATGCCGGCGCGAAACAACTCACCCTCGTAATCGTATCCGCCCGGATTTGAGAACCCGCGCGGCGCGCGCAAGCGAACCACCAGTTGCCAGGTCTCGGCTGCGCGTGGTGCGCGCGCCGCATCGAACCATGACAGCCGTACGCGCGCGGGCAAGCCCGCCACGCCCGCGTCCCGAAGGGCAAAGTCAAACTGAACGCGCCCCGCTTGCGTCTCCGGAAGCGTTACCACGTCACCGACAATCGTGAGATCGGTGCCGGAAACACCCGGTGGCAACGCCTCGGGCAGCTGGGCCGAGCCTCGCAGCCATGTCCACACGACCCCGACCGCAAAGGCAACCACGAGCCGCGGTGGACAACGACAGGCCAGCAGCACTGCCGAAACCACCAGTGCAAGCACGATGCCTGGAGCATGCAAGCTCGCTCGTGTCGTGACCCACAGCACACCGGCCGTGAAAGCGACGGCCTGCACGGGCAATTGCATCCTGCCCTGCTGTTCCATGCGATGGGTTGCTGTTACAGTGCGCGCCCTTTGCGGCCGCGCCGTGCGCGCCCCGATTCCATGCCCCGACGACTCCTCAAGAAAATCCTGCCGAACCGACACTCACTGGCGCAGCGCTGGTATCTGCATCCGTTTCGCGCGCTCATGCATCAACCCGCGTACTGGACGGTGCATCGGCGCAGCGTGGTGCGCGCCGTGGCGATCGGCCTGTTCATCTGTTTCATTCCCCTGCCGGTGCACTTGCTGGTCGCTCCCCTGATCGCGCTCCTGTGGCGCGCGAACCTGCCGCTCACGCTGGCGACCGTGCTGCTCATGAACCCGCTCACGTTTGCCCCGGCCTATCTCGGGGCCTACTGGGTGGGGAGTCAGCTGACCGGGGAACCGCTCATCGCGCTGCAATTCGAGCCCACGTGGGAGTGGGTCGACACGCAGCTGCGAACCATCTGGAAGCCCTTCCTGCTCGGGTGCCTGGTGAGCGGCAGCGCCGCCGCCCTCCTGGGCTACGCCATGGTGTCGCTCTGGTGGCGCGCCGCCGTCACCTATCGTTACCAGCGACGGCCCGCCAGGTTAAGGGCGCGAAACGGCGCGATCGAGCAGAATTCCGCCGTCGAGCGTTAGCACGCGATCCATGCGCGCAGCCAGGCGTGGATCATGCGTGACCACCACGAGGCTCGTGCCCAGCTCCCGATTGAGGGTCAGCATCAGCTCGAACACGGCAGCGGCGTTGCCGCCATCGAGGTTGCCGGTGGGCTCATCCGCCAGCACCAAGGCCGGCCGCGTGATCAGCGCGCGCGCCACAGCGGCACGCTGACGTTCGCCACCCGATAGCTGAGCTGGGCGATGACGCAGTCGCTCGCCGAGGCCCACCTTGTGCAGGAGCTCGGTCGCGAGCGCCCGTGCCTCCGCGAACGGCATGCGACGCACGAGCAGCGGCATGGCCACGTTTTCCATCGCGCTGAACTCCGGCAGCAAGTGATGGAACTGGTAGACGAAGCCCACGGCGCGATTGCGCAACTCCCCGCGCTCGGCATCGGACAGGCCGCTCATTTCCTGTTCCATGATCGCGACCGATCCGGCGGTGGGCAGGTCGAGGCCACCCAGCAATTGCAACAGCGTCGTCTTGCCTGATCCGGACACACCGATGATCGCGAGGCGTTCGCCCCGCCGAATTTCGAGGTCGATGCCCCGCAACACTTCGAGAGTGACATCCCCCTGGCGAAAGTGCTTGCGGAGCCCGCGCGCATGCAGGACGGCCTGCACTGTTCGCGTGTCGACCCGAGCGAGACCCGCGTCATTCATGGCGCAGCGCCTGTGCCGGTTGAGTCCGGGCCGCGCGCCAGGCCGGGTAGAGCGTCGCCGCGCAGCACAGCGCAAAGGCCGTGCCCGCGATGCGCACCACGTCGCCCCACTCCACGCTCGCCGGCAGGTCGCTCATGAAATACACGCTCGCATCGAGGAACTGCGTGCCGACCAGGCGCTCCAGGCCGTGCACCAGGCTCTCGACGTTGTTGGAGACCAGCACCCCGAGCCCGATGCCGGCGAGCGTGCCGAGCAATCCGATGACTGCGCCCTGCACGATGAAGACGCCCAGGATGCTGCGCGGCGTGGAGCCCATCGTGCGCAGGATGGCGATGTCCGACTGCTTCTCGCGCACCACCATCACGAGCGTCGAGACGATGTTGAATGCCGCCACCGCGACCACCAGCAGCAGGATGAAGAACATGATCGACTTGGTGAGCTCGATCGAGCGGAAGAAGTTTGCGTGGCGCCGCGTCCAGTCGCTCACGTAGTAGCCGCCGCCAAGTGCCACCGCGACGTCGCGAACCACCGCCGGGGCCCGGAACAGGTCCTCGAGCTTCATGCGTACACCCGTAACCCCGTCGCCCAGGCGGTAGAGCTTCGCGGCATCCCCCATCGCAATGAGGGCGAGGCCGCGATCGAATTCGTACATGCCGGCCGAAAAGACGCCACTCACGGTGAACCGCTTCGTGCGAGGCACGACCCCGACGGGCGTCGTGTTGCCCTTGGCGACCACGAGCACGACCCGGTCACCCACCCGCAGATCAAGTTCCTCGGCGAGGGCGCTTCCCAAGACCACTCGGTAGCTGCCCGTCACCAGGTCTTCCAGCCGCCCGCTGACCATGCGGCTGCCGAGGCTGCCGACGCTCTCCTCCTCCGACGGCACGATGCCGCGAACCTGAGCGCCGCTCACGTGCTCGCCGCTGACCAGCATCCCCTGGTCCTCGATGTAGGGCGCTGCGGCGATCACTGCGGGATTCTCGAGCGCACGCGCCCGAATGGCCGGCCAATCATCGAGGCGTCCCTCGAGACCCATGAGGGTGGCGTGCGAGGTCATGCTGAGAATGCGCTGACGCAGCTCGAGCTCGAATCCGTTCATTACGGACAGGACAACGATCAGCACGGCCACGCCCAGTGCCAGCCCCAGCATCGAGATGAGCGAGATGAACGAGATGAAGCGATTGCGGTGTCCCGAGCGCAGGTAGCGCGAGCCCACGAACCATTCGTACGACGCGCGCATCATTCGTACCGCAGCGCTTCGGCCGGCTCGGTGCGCGCAGCACGCACTGCCGGATAGATGGTTGCCAGCACCGTCAGCAGAAAGGCGACCGTGCCGATGAGCACCACGTCAACGGCCTGCACGTCGGATGGAATCTGCGTGATGTAGTACACGTCGCGTTCCATGAACTCGAATCCGAACGTGCGCTCGAGGAACGGCGCCAGCGTCCCGACGTTCAGGGCGATCGAGACTCCGGCCAGCAGACCGAAAAAAGTCCCGAGCCAGCCGATGACGACTCCCTGGGTCATGAACACACCGACGATGATGCCCGGCCGCGCGCCGATCGTCCTGAGAATCGCGATGTCGGTGCGCTTGTCGGTGACCACCATGACGAGAGTCGCGACGATGTTGAAAGCCGCGACCGCCACGATCAAGAGCATGATCAGCGTCATCATGGTCTTTTCGATGCGGATCGCGCGGAAGTAACTCGCGTTCTCCTGCGTCCAGTCGCGCACGCGGAAGCCACCGCCGAGCGCTGCCGCTGTGGCCACGGACAGCTGGGGAGCCGCGAATATATCCGTGAAGCGCAACCGCAATCCGCTCACCGCCTGTGACCCGCGCAATGCCTGCGCGTCGCTGAGGTGAACGAGCGCTAGCCGGCTGTCGTGATCCTGCAGCCCGACCTCGAAGACGCCGGATACCGTGAAACGCTGGATGCGTGGTTGCAGCTCGGTGCCGGTGACACCACCCACTGGGATCATGACGGTCACGCCGTCGCCCACGTTGACGGAGAGCTGATAGGCGAGCACGCGCCCGAGAACGATGCGCCCGGCGTTCGGCTCGAGATCCTCCAGCCGCCCTTGCACCATCGCGCCTCCGATGTCCGACACGGAACGCTCCGACGTCGGATCGACGCCGCGCACCACAGCGGACTGCAATTCCGGCTCGTGCGATACCAGCGCCTGCAGCTCGACGTAAGGCGCCGCACCCTGTACACCGGGCTGCCGACCCGCCTGGGCAACGAGCTCCGGCCAGCGGTTCAGCGCCTCCCGATTGCCGGTGAGGGTGGCGTGCGAGGCCAGGCTCAACAGGCGCGCGCGTAGCTCATCCTCGAAGCCATTCATCACCGAGATGATGGTGATCAAGGCGGCCACGCCCACGCCGATGCCGAGCAGGGAAATCCAGCTGATGAAGGAGACGAAGAACTGGCTGCTGCGGGCACGGACGTAGCGCAGCCCGACAAAGAGCGGCAGCGGCAGCCTCATGGGGGCGGATGCAAAGAGTTGCGCATCAGTCGATGGAATCACTCGGCGGGTCCGTGCTCCAGTCCCGGGCCGCGGCGGCATTAGACCACACGTTTGGCCAGCGACTTTACAGTGTGATTATTGTTCTTGTGAATCATTGAATTAGGAAACATTGTTTCGTCCGGTTCTCGTGATTGATATAGTGCCCAACGGGCTGTTGAGGAGGATTCGACATGAAGCTTGGGATGCTTTGGGCGGCAGCCGCCGGTGTGCTGCTCGCCGGGACGTGCCTCGCTGAGACCATCAGCGTCGGCGACGGCATCGCGTTGCGTGAGTCGACGATCCAGCGGCCGAGCCGCGGCATGAGCATGACCGCGGTGGAGTCCCGCTTTGGCCAGCCGGCGACGCGTCGCAACGCCGTGGGGCAGCCGCCGATCACGCGCTGGGACTATCCGGGATTCGCCGTGTACTTCGAGCACCAGTACGTCATTCACGCCGTCGCCACGGGCGGCTGATCGTTCCCATTGCCTCGCTGAAACCCCCCTCT
>DATFEQ010000089.1:0-11313 GCA_035250905.1 Steroidobacteraceae bacterium | reverse complement strand
TGCGAATGACGCGACCTCACCCTGCTGCTTGCCCGGAGACCACCGATGAGCGCCGAGCGCAATCGCGTCGTCATCGTCGCGGACAACTACCAGTTCCTCGATACGCTGCACGGCGCGAGCGCCGCGATCGTCCAGGAATGGCAGGTCGCGAACACGCTCGAGCGCCTCGCGGAGCTCGTGATTCCCGCGCCGCTCGCGGTCGTAATCGACCTGGAGGCGCCGGGCATAGATCCGGTTGACGCGCTCAGCCTGCTGGAATCGACCAAGGCCGCGAGCAAGATCGTGCTCCTCACCGGCACCGACCTGCGCAAGCTCGTCAACGCCAAGCGCGTGGCCGAAAACCTTTCGCTCGAGATCGCCGGTACGCTCGAACGACCGCTGGTGATGAGCGCGCTGTCGCGGCTGCTTTCCCGGCATGCCGAGTCACGCGCGCCGATCACCGCGGAGGAGCTGCAGCGCGGCCTGCGCGAGCACGAATTGCTGCTCCACTATCAACCGATCTTCGCGCGGCAGGGAAGCGAATGGCAGGTCCGCAGCGCCGAGGCACTGGTGCGCTGGCAGCACCCCGCGCGCGGCCTGCTCTATCCCGGTCAGTTTCTCAAGCTCGCGGAATCGAGCGGCCTGCTCGGCGAGCTGACGGATTTCGTGTTCGCCGACGCCATGAGCCAGGCGGGCCGCTGGGAGGCACAGGGACTCGAGCTCGCGGTCGACATCAATCTCTCGCCGAGCCTGGTCCGCGACGGCGGATTCCTCGAGCGCTTCATGCGCACGCTGAAGGATTACGAGGTGTCGCCCGAGCGCATCACGCTCGAGGTCATCGAGGCCGCGTCGCTACAGGATCGCGAGCTGGTGCGTGACGTGCTCACGCGCCTGCGGCTGCATGGCGTGGGCCTGTCGCTCGACGATTTCGGCACCGGCTATTCCTCGCTCACGGAGCTCTGCCGGTTGCCGTTCAGCGAGCTGAAGATCGATCGCACGCTCATCCACGACGTGCCCGATTCGCGCCAGGCGTCCACGGTCGTGTCCGCCATCATCGATCTCGCTCACCGCCTGTCGATCCGCGTCTGCGCGGAAGGCGTCGAGACCGAACAGGCGTTCGAGTTTCTGAAGGAGACCGGCTGCGACTCGCTCCAAGGGGTGCTGTTCGCCTCCCCGATGCCGGCGACGGACGTGGAGCGTCTGGCGCGCCAGCAACCCATGGCCTCGGTTGTGGCGCTGCGCGATGGCTCAACTGGTTGAGGGGCTACCCTGCAAAACGGCCCCTCAGGAGGCATGACGCGGAGCAGCGCACACCTTTCTGCTTGAACGCCCTCACAGATCGCACATCGCGGCAAGCGTGTTTCGTGACCTGCCGGGGGAAGCGGATTATGTTCAGCAACCTTGCACCCGGTCTCTGCCTTGAGCGGATTCGTGCGCCTTAGACCATGAGCATCGTGCTGTCACCGGACAACAAGACGGGACCGATCACCCGTTCGCTGAGCGCGCGCCTCGTCGTCCTGATCGTCGGGGACACGAGCGACGCCGAGCGGATCACCCGTGAGCTCGAAGGCTCGGGCTACACCGTCGCCGCTCAGCACGCCGGCACGCCCGCCGCCTATGTTGCCGCGCTCGACAAGGGTTCCTGGGACATCATCATCGCCGCGCGCGAGTCCGCGACGCTCAGCGCCTCAGCCGTCGTGCAGGTGCTGCGCGAGAGGCAACTCGAAACACCGGTCGTGGTGATCACGGATCGCGTGGATGAAGTCCTGAGTCTCGAGGCCGTGGCCGCCGGCGCCGAGGACGTGCTCAAGCGCGAGGACCTCTATCGCCTGCCCTACGTCGTCGGGCGCATCCTGCAACAGGCGCAGATTCGTCACGACCAGGCCGCGATGCTGGAGACCGGCAGCCTCACGCTGCACCGCCGGCATCGCGGCATGAGCCTGCGGGCGACCATCGTCCTGATGCTCGTCAGCGTCGTGCTGCTGGCCGCGGGCGCCGCCGGTTGGTACGTCAACCTCCGTGGGCAGCGCGCGCACGAGCAGCTCGAGAACCGTGTGCGCGACACCGCGCTGACGCTGGCCCAGGCAGTAGCTCATTCCTCCGCAACGGCCCCAAGCAAGCTCGAGCCGACGCGCGGATCGGCCGACCTGGTCGCGGCACTCGCCCGGCAGCTTTCACGCGAGACCGTGATCGTGGATCCGGCCAAGACCGTGATCGCGCATTCGTTTCCATTTCACGTCGGCTCGCCGTTCACGCACGACCCTCACAATGAAGTGGGTCTTACGCTGCGGGACGGTACCGTGCGCGATTTCGTCGAGTCGACTGGCGGCGATCCGCCGCGCGTGTATCGCCTGGTAGCGCCGGTGGTGTCTGAAGCCGGACCCATCGTCGGCGCAGTCATCGTGAATTACACCAGCGAGCGGGTCGAGCTCGAGAGGAAGGTGCGGACGGAAGCCCGCTACGTGCTGCTGACCGTTGGGATCCTCGCCGGCCTCGCCGCGCTGATCTTCACGATTCTCGTCACGCAGCGGCTGCTCTTGCCGGTCGAGCGCCTGCGCGAAGCGGCGACCCGGCTGTCGCTCGGATCGCTCGACATCGAGGTCCCGAAGGGCCCCTCGAACGAAATCGGCGACATCGCCCTCGGCATGGACACGCTGCGCAAGCGGCTCAAGAAGAGTGTGCTCGCACGTCAGTCCGACATGGTGCAGCGCCTGCGCGCGGAGGAAGCGCTGCGGCAGGTGCATCTGCGCCAGCGTCACCAGATCGAGGCGACCGAATCGCGCGCCAAGGAGGTTACGCTGCTCGCGCGCATGGGCGCCCTGCTGCACGCCTGCAAGACCCGCGAAGAGGCCTGCCGCATCATCGCCCGTTCAATCGGCGAGCTCTTCCCCGCAATGCCAGCTGCTCTTTACCTGTCGAACGCCTCGGCGGAGGACCTGCAGCCCGTGATCGCGCAGGGATCCCTCGCGCGCAACGCAGCGCCGATCGTCGCCGGCGATTGCTGGGCGTTGCGCCGTGGCCAGGTCCATGTCGTGAATCGCGATAGCGGCGACCTGCGCTGCGCGCACGCCGCCGACGAGACGACGCGCAGCGTGTGCGTGCCGCTGATGGCGCAGGGAACCGCGATCGGCGTGCTGCACGTTCGCGATTCAGCCGCGCACCAGGAGGGTGATGACGAGGCTCACACCCCGTCGCAGGCGCTCGCGGAAACGGTTGCCGAGCAGGCCGCGCTGTCACTCGCCAACCTGAAGCTGCGCGACGAGCTGCGCGAGCTGTCGATTTCGGACCCGCTCACTTCGCTCTACAACCGCCGGTTCGCGCAGGAGACGCTCACGCGCGAGATCCATCGGGCGCATCGCGAGCAGGGCTCGATCGGGATCATCACTTTCGATATCGACTTCTTCAAGCGCGTGAACGACCGCTACGGTCATGACGCGGGTGACGCGGTCCTGAAGGCGGTGGCGGCTGAGCTGCAGGGTTCGGTGCGCGGCGGCGATATCGCGTGTCGCATGGGCGGCGAGGAATTCGCGATCATGATGCCGGGCGCGAGCCTGAAGATCGCACGCCAGCGGGCCGAGGAATTGCGCGCGGCCATCGCCGCGCTGCGCGTGCGCCACGCGCAGGTCGACCTGCCCTCGGTTTCACTCTCCTGTGGCGTCGCCGCGTTCCCGGAGCATGGCGTCACCGCAGATGCGCTGCTGCGCGCGGCCGACCAGGCGCTCTATCGCGCCAAGGAAGCCGGACGCAACCGGGTCGAGTCGGCGGCCGCGGCCTAGAGTTGCGCTGGCGCTATTGACACTCCGCGCGTGAGTCATCGTTAATCGGGCTCAATGCCCGGTGAGCGATCCCACACCCTTCCACGTTCATTGAAGGCCCGCGCGCTCGTCGGCGTGACCCTGGCGACGGCACTCTTCTCCATCGCGCCCGAGCGTGGCAGCGCCGTAGGTCAGGTCGAGATCGATATCGGCGATCTCGCGGGCGCCGATTGGTCGGCTCGCGACGTGCGCGTGGTGCTCGAGTTGCCGGGTGGAGGGCAGGCCATCGCGCGCGTGCACATCAAGCACGCGACCCTGCTGCCCGAGATCGGCGCGTTACAGGACGTGTCGATCACCTGCCGAAACCCGCTCGTCAAGGAGCCCCTGTTCGCCTGCAAGGGCGCCACGGTCGCGGGACAGCTCGGTCGCTTCGGCCGGCAACAACTGCGCGCCGACCTCGAGTACCACAGCGAGCGGGAGACGCTGACTTTTTCGATCGACGGGCTGAAGCTCGCCCAAGGGCGCGTGCGCGTGTCGGGCAAGTGGCTCGAATCGGGGTGGACGCTGGCCGCCGAAGCCACCCACCTGGGTCTCGCACAGGTGCGCAAGCTCGCAGCGCCGTGGGCCACGCTGCCGGAAGATCTCACGGTCGACGGCAAGGGCTCGTTCAGCGTCACGCTGCGTGGGTCCGAAACCATCGCGGACATCCGTGCGAGCGGGACCGTGAGCGAGCTCAGCGCGAACAACACCGCGGGCACCCTCGCTACCGACAAGCTGGCCCTGACTTTCGACGCCGAGCTCAAGGCGGTCGGTGCGGATTGGGACATCCAGGCACAGCTTGACTCGCAGTCGGGACAGGCCTACAGCGATCCGATTTTCCTGGACTTCGGCGCAAACCCGGCAACAACCGCCATGACCGGTCGCTGGGTGTCGGAGCAGAGCCTGCTGCAGCTCACGGCGCTCAGGATCGAGCAGAAGAACACCGTTGCAGGAACGCTGAGCGGCGAGCTCGACCTTGGCGGCGAGACGCTGCTCAAGCGCGTGCGCGTCGAGCTCGAGCGACTGGAGTTCCCGGTTGCGTTCACGAGCCTGATGCTGCCGTTCCTGCTCGACACCGAGCTCAAGGACCTCAAGATGGAGGGGCAAGTGTCAGGTGTCGTCGAAGTCGAGGAGGGATTCCCTGCGGCGGTGGCGCTCGAGATTCGCGACGTGAACGCGACTGGCCAGGTCGCAACCTTCAACGCGTTGCGCGGAAAGGTGAACTGGCTGTCGACGGCGCGGCGCGCGGCGCCGGCCGGCCCGGCGGCGCACACCGGCGATGCCCCGTCGCGACTCGAATGGCAAGGCGGCGCGCTCTACGGGATCTCAACCGGCGCCGCCCAGCTCGACTTCGTCACCGCGGGCGCGGATTTCCGGCTGCTCCGCCCGACGCGGCTGCCGATCCTCGACGGCGGCCTCGCCATCCAGGAGCTCAGCGTGCGCGAATTCGGCGAGCCGCAGATGTCGGTGCGTTTCGAGGGCGAGCTCGAGCCGATCAGCGTCACGTTGCTCAGCCGCGCGTTCGGCTGGCCGGAATTCGCGGGCACGATCTCGGGACGGATTCCCCAGGTGAGCCTCGAGAAAGACGTGCTCTCGCTCGGCGGTGACCTCGAGGCACAGGTCTTCGGCGGCCAGGTCACGGTCAACGCGCTCAAGCTTCAGAATCCGCTCGGCGACTATCCGCAGTTCAGCGCCAACATCACGATGCGCAACCTCGATCTCGAGGCCGTTACCGGCACGTTTTCGTTTGGCAAGATCACCGGACGGCTGAATGCGGACATCCGCGATCTGGAGCTGTTCCAGTGGGCGCCGATCAAGTTCGACGCGCGCCTCTACACGCCGCCGGGCGACAAGTCCCGCCATCTCATCAGCCAGCGCGCGGTCAACAACCTGTCGAACATCGGCGGCGGTGGCGGCGGGGTGACGGCGGCGCTCTCGAGCGGATTCCTGCGATTTTTCGAAGACTTCCGCTATGACCGGCTGGGACTGAGTTGCCGCCTGGAGAACGAGATCTGCCTGATGGACGGCATCGAGCGGCGGCAGGGCGACGCCTACTACATCGTCAAGGGCAGCGGGTTACCGCGCATCGACATCATCGGCAACGCACGGCGCGTGAGCTGGAGCCGGCTCGTGAGCCAGCTGACCGCGATCCAGGAGTCCGGCGGCCCGGTGGTGCAGTGATATGTTAATGTTCAGCCCGCATTCAGCGCGCTGCCGAAGAATAGACGCGGAGCCTGGGTTCGAAGGCTGCGGCAAGGTTTACAGGAGGCCTGTCATGCGACGTCTGGTTCCTCTCAAGCTCGCACTGGTGAGCGTGCTGATTGCTGCCTGCGTCACCATCAACGTGTATTTCCCGGCGGCGGCCGCCGAGAAAGCCGCCGACAAGATCATCGAGGACGTCTGGGGCAAGGACCAGGCGCCGGCCGCGACACCGCCGAGCGACCAGACCTCGAACCTCGCGCCGCAGGCGCAGCGCATGTTGTTCGCCGCCGCGGGCGCTGTGCTCGACTTCGTCATCCCGGCTGCGAATGCGCAGGCCGACCTCGACATCGCGACGCCCGAGATCCGCGCCATCACGGCTTCAATGGAAGGCCGCCACGGCTCGCTCTCGAAGTACTACGCCTCTGGAGCAGTCGGCTTCACGGGCGACGGCATGGTGGAGGTGCGGGACCAGAACGCGATCCCGCTCCCGGAGCGCAACGCGGCACGGCAGCTGGTCGCCGATGAAAACAAGGATCGCGCGGCCCTCTACGCCGCGATCGCCAAGGCCAATGCTCACCCCGAATGGGAAACCGAGATCCGCGAAACCTTCGCCAAGCGCTGGATCGCGAAGGCGCAGGCCGGCTGGTGGTACAAAGACGCTGGGGGATGGAAACAGAAGTAGAACGTGGCGCTCCCTCTCCCGCTCGCGGGAGAGGGTTGGGGTGAGGGAATCCAGGTCAGCTCATCGAAGGTCCGCCTGCAGCTGCAGCGCCAGCTGCGACAGCTCGTGCTCGGCACCGAGGCCGTTTCGAAGTGAAGTGCTGGCTCGCGCCAGGACGGTGCGGGCGCGCGCCACGTTGCCGAGCTGCATCTCGGCCCGGGCTTCCATGAGCAACGCTTCTCCGACGTAAGCGCTTTGCTCTGCATCGAGCGTATTCCTGGCAAAGAGCTCGCCGGATTTGCGCGCCAGCTCGGCGGCCTGCGCTGCTTCGTTCAAGAATAGATGGACGCGTGCGCGCGTCAGAAGGGCGCGCGCAACGCGCGGGGCCTCGGTGCCCGGCGGGTAGCGCAGCCACTTGAGCGCTTCGTCGCTCGCCGCAGCGGCGCTCTCCCCACGTCGTTGCGCCAGCAGGATCTCGGCGCGTTGCCGACTGGTCTCCGCGAACCATCTCCGGTGCTGAGCCGCATCCGGACGCAGCAGGGCACCAGCCTCCCCGACCTCTCGCTCCGCTTCGGCAAGCTGTCCTGCGCCCAGCAGCATCTCGGCCAGGGAAATGCGCGTGTTGATGCGCATGATTTCGTAGCTGCCCTCGTCCGCCCTGCGCACCGCCTCGCTGAGCAATGGCAGTGCCGCCTGGTATTCGCGCAAGCGCCCAAGGATCTCTCCGTAGCGCGCCACGGCCACGAGAGATTCGATCTTGTCGGGATTGCGGACACTGTCATCCGGAATGAGTTCGCGGAACAGGCTCAGCGCTTGCCGGATCTCGCCGAAGCGGTAGAAGCCGAAGGCGTATTCCACGCGCGACAACATGCCGGGCGCGCTGTCCTGTCGTCCGAGGCGCCGATCGAGCTCGACGATCTCCTTCGAGTACTCGTGCGCCCTGACTGGATTTCCAAGTGCGATGTGATACGCACCGAGCGTGCTCAGCACGCCCGGATAGGCATTTCCCTCGGTGCGATCGTCCGCTTCGAGCACGGCGCGTGCATCCTCGAGGTAGCGCACGGCACTGGCGAGGTCGTCGTGGCCACGGGCGAACTGGGCTTCCGAGCGCAGGCAATCTGCCTGCAACGCCGCTGGCGGACTGGCGACTCGCGCGAGCAGCACCCGGGCTTCCTCGAGACGCCGCCGCGCCTCGTCCATGCGGCCCGCCATGACCTCCGTTTCGACGGTATTGCATTGCACGTCCAATATCAGCTCGGCGTCTGCGGCCTGGCGCGCGACATTCTCCGCCTTGACCAGGGTCGCGTACTCCTTGGCGGTGTTCTGCATGTCGAAGTAGCGACCGGAGAGGCGGATCAGCATGTCCACGAGGAAAGCCGGATCGTCTGCATACTTCGCCTCGACGTGTAGCACGGCGCGGTCGAGCAGCTCTTCCGCACTGAGCGCGCGTCCATCCGCGCCGGTCTGCGACAGCAGACTGGTCACGACAGTGCTGAAGCCTTCCGCCCGCTGTGTCTGAGCGCGTGCTTCATCGCGCTGGCGTCGGGCCTCGATGGCCTGAAGCACTGCCGCGGCGGCAAAAATCACCAGCCCGAGTGTCGTCAATGCGGCGGCTGCTACCGCGCCACGGTTGCGCGCCATGAACTTGCCAGCCCGATACGCGAACGTGCCCGCACGGGCCGCCACGGGCTCCTGCCGCAGGTAGCGCTCCAGGTCGTCCGCGAAAACGCTCGCGTTGGCATAGCGAGCGTCCGGAGCCTTCTCCAGCGCCTTGCCCAGCACGTTGTCGAGGTCGCCGCGCAGCGCGCGGCGCAAGCGCCCACCGCCCAAGGTCGAGGGCCGCGCGGCATCGGTTTCGAGCACCTGGCGCAGGACATCGGCGGGCGTGTCACCGGCCTGCGCAAACGGATGGCGACCCGTCAGCAACACGTACAGGACCAGGCCCAGCCCGTGTACGTCCGTAGCGGTGGTGATCGCCTCGTTCTTCAATTGCTCGGGCGCCGCGTACTCCGGCGTCATCGCTTCGCCGCCGACACGCGTCAACTGGATGCTTGCGTCGTCACCGATGAGCCGGCCAATGCCGAAGTCGAGCAGCTTCACGGTCCCGTCACCGGTCACGAGGATGTTGGCCGGCTTGAGATCGCGGTGAACGATCAGGTGGCGATGCGCATGTGCCACGGCGCTCAGCACGTCGAGGAACAACCGCACGCGCGCGGTGACGTCGAGCGCAAGACGATCGCAGTATGCATCGATGGGCTCGCCTTCGACATACTCGAGCACGAGATAGGGTTGCGTCGCGTCCGTCACGCTCGCGTCCAGGAGCCGCGCAATGTGCGGATGGTTGAGCTCTGCCAGGAACTGGGCTTCGCGGCGGAAGCGCTCGTGTCCCTCGCGCCCGCGCCACGTGAGGTGCAGAAACTTGATCGCGACCCGTCCTTCGTACTGTCCATCGGCGCGGCGCGCGCGCCAGACGCTGCCCATGCCGCCGCGGCCGAGCTCGGCCTCGATGATGTACGCGCCGATCCGCCTTCCGATCAGCGAGCCTGGCGCAGACAGGGCCAGGCCTGCGGTGTCCTCGCCGAGAAACGCGGCAAAGTCCGGGCGGTCTCGCTGGCCGAGGAGCTTCCGCAACCGCGCGACGAGCTGGGGTGCCTCGTCCGCGTGGGCCGCCAGCCAGCCCTCGCGCGCGGTTTCGGATACCTCGAGAAGGTGATCGAGGTGCGCCATGAAGACACGCCGCTCCTCGCGCTCAGCCGCCGCGAGGGCGTCGTCGCCACTCGTTGTGTCCGATGTGCTCATGATCCGCGTGGCATGACCTACGGTTTCACGACCGATTCATACAGCAGCATCCGTGCCTTTTCCCAGTCACGTTGGACGGTGCGCTCCGAGACGCCCTGCATGGCCGCGATCTCGACGAACGAGAAACCGCAGAAGAACTTGAGGTTCACCACGTCTGCGAGCCTGGGTTCGAGCTCGCCCAGCGCGTCGACCGCATCGGCGACGCGTTCGAGGTTGGTGGCATCCGGAACATGCTCGGCGTCCGCGCTCGCGAGCGAAGTGATCTGGAATCCGCCGCCGCGCTTTTGCGCGCATCGCTGGCGCGCGTAGTCGATGATCAGCCCGCGCATCGCCCGGGCGGCGTAGGCCATGAAATGCGAGCGATCAGGGAAAACCGCGCCCTCCCGCCGCGAGAGTTCGAGATAGGCCTCGTGGAGGATGGTCGTCGGGCTGAGTGTCAGCGACTGGCCATGTCGTCGCAGCTCGCTCTGGGCGAGACGATGCAGCTCATCGTAAAGAACACTGAATAGCTGTTCGCGCGCCGCCGCATCTTGCGCGGCGGCAGCCTGCAGCAGCCGCTCGATTCCCAGCTCGGACACCCGCAGTGGTCCCTCTTCCAATCTTTGAGAGGTGGCTGGAGGGTCGTGCGGATTGTGCCACCAGCGAGCGACGGCTGGTGATTCCAACGAAGAGCCGGCTGCCGCCGACCTTCGCGACCTCTTATGACAAGTCCCATGCGCAGGCGGCCATGCCGCGCGGTGCCGGCCGGGGCCTGTCGGGTTTCATCGCCGCTTTCCGATGGTCCTTACGAAGGGGCGGAAAACGCCCACGGGAGGCGGCATGCGCAGGTTGCAGGCACTGTTCGCGAGCATCGTTCTCGCTCATCCGGCGGTCGCCGCGACCGCAGCTGATTCGCACGCCCTCCCCGCACTCCCACCGGACGCCGAGGCCCAGGTATCGGCTGCGCTGGGGCGACAGCAGGCGAGCTACCACGCTTCCCCGCGAGCTCACGGGCTACATCTTGAGAACCCGCAACATGGGCTCTCCGCCGGGTTCACGCCCGCCGGCGTGCAAGTACGCGCGGTCACGGGAACCTGGGGCTGGACGCTGCTCAGTTACGGCTACGGCGACGATGCCGTGGCACCGATACAGGCTTCGCCTCGCGCCCAGGCCAACCGGGTCGAATACCGGCGCGGCGATCTCATCGAGTGGTATGTGAACGGTCCGCTCGGACTGGAGCAAGGCTTTACGCTTGCGCGCGCACCCGGAAGGAGCGACGGCGCGCCGCTGACACTGACCCTGGGGCTCTCAGGAAATCTCGTCGCGTCGGCCGATGCGACCAGGACCGGCGCGATCCTGAGCGGGCCGGATGGCGCCCAGGCGCTGCACTATCGTGGGCTCACGGCGTTCGATGCGACCGGCCGCGAGCTGCGCACGTGGATGGAGGTCGAAAACCGGCGCCTCTCCCTGCGCGTGGACGACACGGGTGCCCAGTACCCGGTGGTCGTCGATCCATTCATTCAACAGGTCAAACTCACGGCGGCTGACGGCGCGACCGGCGACCGCTTCGGCGGGGTCGCGATCGATGGCGACACGCTGGTGGTCGGCGCAACGGCCGACGACGTCGATGGCAACGTCGATCAGGGGTCCGTGTATGTGTTCGTGAGACCTGCCGGAGGGTGGCGCGAAGCCATCACGCATCAAGCACGGCTGATCGCCTCCGACGGCGCGGCGGGCGCCGTTTTCGGTAACGTCGCCGTCAGCGGCGACACGATCGTGGTCGGGGCGACGGGCTGTCCGAACCCGAATGTCTGCAACACGCAACCCGTGGCCGCGCGCGGCGCGGCATATGTGTTCGTCAGGCCGGTTGGAGGTTGGAGCGGAACGCTGACCGAACAG
>DATFEQ010000084.1:0-6381 GCA_035250905.1 Steroidobacteraceae bacterium | reverse complement strand
CGGTTTCGCCGTGACGCAGCTCGGGCGCGACGAGGAGTACGCGCGTTGCGACATCCACATGGCGCTCGATCTGCGCGCCGATCACCCGGCGCAGCGCGAAGAAACGCTCGACCCGGTCGACTGGGACGAGTTTCGCGCGCTTGCGCATCGCATGGTGGACGATTCGGTCGACTTCCTCGCCTCGGTGCGCGAGCGCCCGGTGTGGCAGCGTCCGCCCGATGCGGTGCGCGAGGCGTTGAGCAGTCGCGCGCCGTGGGATGGGCGCGGCGCGCAGGCGGCATACGAAGATTTCCTGCAGCTCGTGCGCCCCTACTCGACCGGCAACATCTCGCCACGCTTCTGGGGCTGGGTGCAGGGTTCAGGCGCCCCGGTCGGCGTGCTCGCCGACTTTCTCGCCTCGGTGATGAACCCCAACGCGGCCGACTTCAACCATTCGCCTGCGCTCGTCGAGATGCAGGTGATCGAATGGTTCCGCGAAATCATGGGATTTCCGCCCGGATCGAGCGGCCTGCTCGTGAGCGGTGGCTCGGCGGCGAACCTGACCGCACTCACGGTGGCGCGCAACGCGATGAACCCCGGCGTGCGCGAGCACGGTGTCGATGCCAGCCAGGGGCGGCTCGCGTTGTACGCATCGCGCGAAGTGCACAGCTCGGTGCGCAAGGCCGCCGAGCTCCTGGGTGTCGGCGAGCAGGGCTTGCGCCTCGTGCCGACTCGCCCCGACTACACGATCGACGTCGACGAGCTCGTGCGCATGCTGGCGCAGGATCGCGCGCAAGGCTTGAGACCCTTCTGCGTCGTGGGCACCGCGGGCACGGTCAACACCGGCGCGATCGATCCTCTCAACGAGCTCGCCGACCTGTGCGCGCGCGAACAGCTCTGGTTCCACGTCGACGGTGCCTTTGGCGCGCTGGCGATGATCTCGCCGGCACTGCGACCCGACGTCGCCGGCCTGCAGCGCGCCGATTCGGTGATCTTCGACTTCCACAAATGGTTGTACGCGCCCTACGAAGCGGCCTGCGTGCTGGTGCGCTCGGGCGAGGCGCATCGCGACGCCTTCTCGGTAATTCCGCCCTATCTGGCCGGGCTCGAAGGCGGCATTGCCACGGCGCCGATTCGTTACTCGGAGTACGGCGTGCAGCTCTCGCGCGGTTTCCGCGCGCTCAAGGTCTGGATGGCGCTCAAGGCGGATGGCTTCGGCAAGTACGCACGCCTCATCGAGCAGAACGTCCACCAGGCAGGCTATCTGACGCGCCTCATCGAGGCGCACCCGCAGCTCGAGCTCATGGCGCCGACCCGTCTCAACATCGTCAACTTCCGCTATCGGCGCGCCGGTCTCGACCCTGCCGCGCTCGATGCGCTCAATCAACGCATCCTCATCGCACTGCAGGAGTCTGGATTCGCGGTGCCCTCCTCCACCGTCCTGCACGACTGCTTCACCATCCGCTGCGCGATCGTCAACCATCGCAGTACGCGCGCTGACTTCGACGCCCTGGTACGGGAAGTGGTCAGGCTGGGAGACGACTAGGCTCGTCGGCGCGCTCGCGCAGGCAGAGCGGATCGAATTTGGTACGAACCGCTCGCGCTTTCAAACCAGCGACTGCAATCCTCCATCCAACGTCGGTGCGGAGACACTCACATGCGTCGCGCGTAGAGTCCCGACGTGCACGGCCTTGAAAGGCATCGGAACGTTTTCTACGGAGTGTGGGTCTGGATGCCGCGATCACGAGCTGTGCCGGGAGGATTGCTCACGTGAAACTCACCGATGCCTCTCTGCGTAATCCGGCCGCGGTCGTGGTCGTCCTGGCGCTCGTGATCGCGCTTGGCATCTTCAGCCTGATCAAGCTTCCCTTCCAGCTCTTCCCCGACATCGAAGAACCGCAGATGACGATCTTCACCGGCTGGCGCGCGGCGGCGCCGGCCGAGGTGGAATCCGAGCTCATCGAGCCTCAGGAAGCGGCACTGCAGGGTCTTCCGGGTCTCAAGCAACTGAACGCCTTCGCCAACGCAGGCGGCAGCTGGATCAACCTGCGCTTCAACGTCGACACCGACATGCAGAAAACGCTGATCGACGTGATCAGCCGCATGAACCAGGTGCAGGCCCTGCCGCGCGACGCCAGTCCACCGGTGATCTCGCTCGGCGAGGACGGCGGTGGCGGTGCGAATCAAACGCTCAGCTGGTTCTTCGTGCAGCTGCTGCCCGGAACTCCGGGTCCGATCGACAGCTATCAGAAGTATCTCGAGGATGTGGTCAAGCCGCGCATCGAGTCGGTGCCAGGCGTCGCGGTCGTCAACATCAATGCCGGAGCGCCGGAAGAGCTGCAGATCCGCTTCGATCCGTTTCGCGCCGCCGAGCTCGGTATCGAGATCCCCGCACTCGCCAACGTCGCGGGCACGGCCAACGACACCTCCGGCGGCTACGTCGAGCTGGGCCGGCGCCAGTACTCGCTGCGCTTCGCCGGCCGCTACACGCCACAGGAGCTCGGCGAGCAGATCCTCGCCTGGCGCGACCAGGGCCCGGTGCGCCTCAAGGACATCGCGGAGATCGAAGTCCGGCGCGGCGATCGCGAAAACCTCGCGATGCAGAACGGCAACCCAGCCATGGGCCTGCAGATCATCAAGGAAAGCGGCGCCAATGTGCTCGCGACGCTGAACGCGGTGAAGGCCGAGATCGGCGCCCTGCGTGAGGGTCCCTTGAAGGAAATGGGTCTCACGATCCAGCAGTCCTTCGACCCGTCGCTGTTCATCAATCAGGCGATCAACCTCGTCTCGAGCAACCTCTTCGCGGGCGTACTGCTCGCACTCGGCGTGCTGTGGTTATTCCTCCGGCACACGCGCGCCGTGCTCCTCGTCGGTCTCACGGTTCCTATCTGCCTGCTGTCCACCTTCATCACGCTCGAGCTGACCGGACGCACGCTCAACGTGATCTCGCTCGCCGGCCTCGCCTTCGGCGTCGGCATGGTGCTCGACGCCGCGATCATCGTGCTCGAAAACGTCCTGCGGCTGCAGGAGCGTGGCCAACTGCCACGGGAGGCGGCGAGCCAGGGCACGCAGCAGGTGTGGCCGGCGCTGGTGGCCTCCACTACCACCACGGTCGCGATCTTCCTGCCGGTGCTGTGGCTCAAGGATGCCGAGGGCCAGTTGTTCGCGGATCTCGCGCTCACCATCTCTATCGCCAACGTGATCTCGATGATCGTGGCGGTCACCGTCGTCCCGGTCGCGGTCGCCCGTTGGGTGAAGCCGCCGCCGCTCAAGGCCGAGAACACCGTCAGGATTGAAACGCTCGCCCGCCGCATCGTCAGCGCGACCGACGGGCGGCAGCGCCGGCGGTTGCTGATCGCAGGACTCATTGCCCTGCCCGTCCTGCTCAGCTGGTTCCTGCTGCCACGGCTCGACTATCTGCCGCCGGTGAAGCGCGCCGCGATCGATGGTTTCATCCAGTTGCCGCCAGGCGCGAGCGTCGACACCGTCGATCGTGAAATCGTGCGCCCGATCGCCGAGCGCATGCGCCCCTACATGGCCGGTACCAAGGAGCCGGCGCTCCTGAACTACTACGTACTCGTGTGGCCGGGCGGCGGCACGATCGGCGCGCGCGTCAAGGATCAATCGCAGCTGCCTGAGCTGCAGCGCCTCATCAGCGAGGAGATCCTGGTGGGATTCCCTGACGTGCAGTCGTTTGTCGCCGAGGGCAACCTGTTCGGCGGCTTTGGCGACGGCCGCAACATCGATCTCATGCTGCAATCGGCCGACGTGCAGGCGCTCTTCCCGGTGGCGCGCGTCGCCATGCAGGAAATCGAGAAGCGCATGCCCGGGGCGCAAGTGCAACCCTGGCAGGGTCTCGATGCAGCCGAGCCCGAATTGCGCGTCACGCCCGACGAACGTCGCCTGACCGAGGCCGGCTGGAACCGCGCCACGGCGGGCAACGTCATCCGCTCGATGGGCGATGGCTTGTGGATCGGTGAGTACTTCGACGGCAACAAGCGCCTCGACATCATCCTGCGCGCGCAGGAGTGGATGACACCCGAAGATCTCGAGAGCGTGCCGCTCGCCACGCCCTCGGGCGCGGTCATGCCGCTGGGTGAGCTCATGCAGATCGAGACCAAGGTGGGGCCCGGCGGTCTGCGTCGCGTCGATCGCAAGCGCACTGTCTCGCTCGGCATTTCCCCGCCGCGCAAGATGTCGCTCGAAGAAGCGATGGAGATCCTGCAGCGCGACATCGAGCCCGTCCTGAAGAAGATGCTGCCGGCCGACGGCAGCATTCGTTATGGCGGCAGCGCCGACAATCTGGCCAACGCCGTGAGCAACATGGGGCAGAATTTCGCGCTCGCGGTGCTGGTGCTGTTTCTCATCATGGCGGCGATGTTCCGCTCCGTGAAGGACAGCCTCCTCGTGGTCCTCACGATTCCGCTCGCGACCGTGGGCGGCGTGCTGGCCCTGCGCGCGCTCAACCTCGTCAGCTTTCAGCCGCTCGACCTGCTCACGATGATCGGATTCGTGATCATGATGGGCCTGGTGATCAACAACGCGATCCTGCTGGTCGATCAGACGCGCACCAGTGAGCGCGAGGGTCTCAGCCGGCGCGAGGCGGTGGTGCAGGCCATCAAGCTCCGAATCCGGCCCATCTTCTGCACCACCGCGACCTCGCTCGTGGGCATGCTGCCGCTCGCGGTCGTGCCGGGCCCGGGCAGCGTGCTGTACCGCGGGCTGGGAGCGGTGATCGTCGGTGGCATGACCGTGAGCACGGTGTTCACGTTGTTGCTGCTGCCGGCGCTGCTGCGTCTGGGCGAACGCGGAGAAGACGAAAGCGAAGACTTGCCCCATCGCAAGACCACACGGCCGGTGCTGGAGCGTGTGGCATGAGGTTGGATGCCATGAATCAGCTGGTCTCGGTGAGTCTGGTCGGCCTGGTACTGCTCGGCGCGGCTGCGGTCGCGCATTCGCAGGAGGAAACGCCGCCGGCGCCGGTGAAAGTCGGCAAGGCGAGCAAGCAATCGATTTCGACCATGATGACCGCTACCGGCACCGTGGTGAGCCGCAACGATGCGCGCATCGCCGCGGAGACGCCGGGACGACTCACGTGGGTCGCGGAGCCCGGTACCCAGGTCGAGCGTGGCGGGTTACTGGCGCGCGTCGATGACGCGGCGCTGAAGCTGCGCCTGCGCGACAACGATGCGACCATCGCCCGGCTCGAAGCGCGCGAAAAGTATCTGCAATCACAGGTCGAGCGCTTCGAGCGGCTGATGGAACAGAAGATCGCATCCCAGTCGCAGCTCGACGAGGCCACCTCCCAGCGCGACATGACGGAGCAGGAGGTTGCACAGGCACGCGTGGCCCGCGATCAAACCCTGCACGATCTCCAGCGCGCACGGGTGGTGGCGCCCTTTTCCGGCCAGGTGGTCGAGCGGCTGCATCAGCCCGGTGAATTCGTGAACACCGGCGGAGAGCTGGTTCGACTCGTCGACACCCGGCGCGTGGAAGTGCGCGCCCAGGCGCCCATGCAGGTGGCCGGCTACCTGCGCCAGGGTCGCCAGGTGCGCGTGATCGATCGCAGCGATCGCGAGATCATGACGCCGGTGCGCGCCGTGATCCCGGTGGGTGACGAGCGCTCGCGCCAGATGGAGGTCCGGGTATCGTTGCCGGACGGCTCCTGGCCCATCGGCTCGCCGGTGAGCGTGGAGCTCCCGACCAGTGCGCCGCTCAGCGTAGTTGCCGTCCCGCGCGACGCCGTGATCCTGCGACAGGACGAGACTTATATCCTGCGAGTGACACCCGGTAGCACCGTCGAGCGCGTGCCGGTCAGCACCGGCATCGGCAGCGGTGGCCTGGTCGAAGTGAAGGGCAAGATCACCGCGGGCGATCGCGTGATCGTGCGCGGCGGCGAGCGCCTGCAACCCGGCCAGAGCGTGTCGATCATCGCCGAGAGCTGAGCAGCGGGTGCGATCCCGCATCCCGCGCGAGGAGCGAGACCATGAAGGTCGCCACGACAGCTTTTGCGTTAGCGGCAGTCGCTTGGAACGTCGCCGATGCTGCGCCGGAAGTTCGCGAAACTCGCGTTGCGGTCGCCGACGGGGTATCCCTCTACGTGCGCACCGTGGGATCCGCAGGGCCCGTCGTGGTGGCGCAGTTTGCCACCCTTCACGGCACTCAGCTCGATCGACTCGGCCGGTCTGCACGCCTGGTCTTGTTCGATACACGCGGACGCGGTCGTTCCGATGCCGTCACTCCCGAGCAGGTATCGCTCGATCACCTGTTGCGCGATGTCGGCGCGGTCCAGGACTGGACCGGTGCGTCCCAGATCGTAGTGGTCGGCTGGTCGGGTGCCGGGATGGAGACTTTCGTGTACGCGGCACGCAATCCAGGACGCGTATCGCGTCTCGTGCAGCT
>DATFEQ010000075.1:0-26506 GCA_035250905.1 Steroidobacteraceae bacterium | reverse complement strand
GGTTCGCCGAGCTGCCGCAGCTGTTGCGTGCCGGTGACCTGCTGGTCGTCAACGACACGCGTGTCGTGCGCGCGCGCATTCACGCCCACAAGGCGAGCGGCGGGCGCGTGGAGTTGTTGCTGGAGCGTGCGCTCGATGAGCGCCGGGGATTGTTTCAAGCCCGGGCCAGCAAGCCGCTGCGCATCGACGCACAGTTGGCGCTCACGGGCGGCGGCGAGGCGCGAGTGCTGGCCGCCCGCGACGACCTGATCGAGATCGAATTCCGCGAGCCGCTCGCCGCCTATCTCGCCCAGCACGGCGAGGTCCCCTTGCCGCCCTACATCGATCGCGCACCGACTGCGGCAGACCTCGAGCGCTACCAGACCGTATTCGCGCACGCCGACGGTGCCGTGGCCGCGCCCACCGCGGGGCTGCACTTCGACGAGCCGCTGTTGCGCGAGCTGGCGGCCGCAGGCATTGAACGCAGCAGCATCACATTGCATGTCGGTGCGGGTACGTTTCAGCCGGTGCGCGTCGAGGATCTCAAGGCGCATCGCATGCACGCGGAACGCGTGCAGATCGGCGTCGCGACCTGTGAGGCGGTTGCGGCGGCACGGGGGCGCGCGAGTCGCGTCGTGGCCGTCGGCACGACCGTCGTGCGGAGCCTCGAGACCGCTGCGAGCCCGGGCGAGCTGCGTCCGTACCAGGGCGAGACGACACTCTTCATCCGGCCCGGCCACGTGTTTCGCGCCGTGGATGCGCTCATCACCAACTTTCACCTGCCGGAATCGACGCTGCTCATGCTCGTGTGTGCGTTCGCGGGTCAGGCGCACGTGCTGCGCGCCTATGCACACGCGGTTCGTGAGCGCTACCGCTTCTTCAGCTATGGTGACGCCATGCTGGTCTTCCCCCAACCGGGTGCGCGCGCGTGAAGTTCGCACTGCAGGCGACACAGGGTCGCGCGCGGCGCGGACGGCTGACATTCGCGCGCGGCGTGGTGGAGACACCCGCGTTCATGCCGGTGGGTACCTACGGAACCGTCAAGGCGATGACGCCCGAGGAGCTGCGGGAAGTCGGCGCCGAGATCATCCTGGGCAACACCTTTCACCTCATGCTGCGCCCGGGCACGGAAGTCATCCGGGCACACGGCGGCCTGCACGGCTTCATGAACTGGCGCGGGCCGTTGCTCACCGACTCGGGCGGCTTCCAGGTCTTCAGCCTGGCGAGCCGTCGCAAGATCACGGAGGAGGGCGTGCGGTTCCAGTCGCCGGTCGACGGCGCCGAGGTCTTCCTCACGCCGGAGAGCGCGATGCAGGTGCAACGCGAGCTCGGCTCCGATATCGCGATGGTGTTCGACGATTGCACTGCATACCCCGCCACCGAGCGCGAGGCCCGCAGCTCAATGGAGCTTTCGTTGCGTTGGGCGCAGCGCAGCCACGCGGCCTATTTCGCGAGCGAGCCACCGGGAACACTGTTCGGCATCGTCCAGGGCGGCCTGTACGCGTCCCTGCGCGCGGCATCGGCGGAGGGCCTGAGAGCGATCGGGTTCGAAGGCTATGCCGTCGGCGGCCTGGCAGTGGGCGAGCCGGAAGGCGAGCGGCTGCGGGTGCTCGACGAAACCGTTCCGCTACTCCCCGAGGAGCGGCCGCGCTACCTGATGGGCGTCGGTCGGCCATGGGACATCATCGAGGCGGTGCGCTTGGGTATCGATCTCTTCGATTGCGTGATGCCGACGCGGCATGCGCGCAACGGGCACCTGTTCACCTCGAGCGGCGTGCTCAATATCCGCAATGCGGCGCACCGTGCCGATACGCGCCCACCCGATGCGGCCTGCGGGTGCTATACCTGCCGGCACTACAGCCGCGCGTACCTGCGTCACCTGGACCAGGCGGGCGAGATCCTCGCCTCGCGCCTCAACACCGTGCACAACCTGCACTTCTACCTGAAGCTGATGTCTGACCTGCGGGCGGCGATCGCGGGTGGCGACCTCGAGGGCTTTTCCGGACGCTTTCGCGCGGCGGAGCAGCCGGACGAGGCTTCTGTATAATACCGCGCTCTTTTCGCCACCCCGACCATGCCGCGTAGACGGCCGGCTCAAAAGGGAATAACCATGAGCTTCCTGATCGACAACGCCTGGGCCCAGGCGGCACCCGCTCAAACCGGCGGCAGCATGGGGTTCATCCTCATGATGGGCCTGTTCTTCGTGATCTTCTATTTCATGCTCATCCGCCCGCAGAGCAAGCGCGCCAAGGAGCATCGCGCGATGCTCGCGGCGCTCGCGGTCGGCGATGAAATCGTGACCAGCGGCGGCATCCTCGGCCGCGTGGTCGAAGTCGGCGACAACTTCATCACGCTCGAAGTGGCCGACGGCGTGCAACTCAAGGTGCAGAAGGGGCAGGTGGCGACACTCATGCCCAAGGGCACCGTCAAGTCGGCCTGAGGGCGAGCAGCACGATGACCGGATTCCCCCGCTGGAAAACCATCACCGTTCTCCTGGCCCTGCTGTTCGGTCTGATCTTCGCCGTTCCGAACCTGTTCGGCGAGGACCCGGCCCTGCAGGTCGCGCAGCGCAACTACGAAGCGATGGGCGCGACGCAACAGCAGGAGATCGAGGAGATCATCAACGCACAAGAGATCGTCCACGCCGACAGTTTCATCGATGACGGCCGTCTGACACTGCGCTTCCGCAACGTGCCGGATCAGCTCAAGGCCAGGGACGCGCTCTCCGACCAGGTCGCAGAGCGTTACATCGTGGCGTTGACGCGCGCGACCCGCATGCCAAAACTCCTGCGCCAGCTCGGGTTGAAGCCCATGAGCCTGGGTCTCGACCTGCGCGGCGGTCTCTATTTGCTGTACCAGGTGGACATCGACGGCGCCGTCGGACAGCTACTCGAGCGTCTCGAGCAGGAATTCCGCAAGGCCCTGCGCGATGCGGGCATCCGCTACGAGACCGTCGATCGCAACGGCGGCCAGCTGCGCGTGGTCGTGCGCAACGCCGATGATCTCGAGGCCGCCCGTGCCAGCCTCACCAAGGCCTATCCCGATCTCACCATCGAGACGAGCGGCGACGGGCGGACGCTCCTCATGCAGCTCAGGCCCGAGCAGATCAAGGAGCGCCAGGACTACGCGATCCAGCAGAACATCACCACGCTGCGCAACCGCGTGAACGAGCTGGGCGTGTCCGAGCCGATCGTGCAACGCCAAGGCCTCGACCGCATCAACGTGCAGCTGCCGGGCGTGCAGAACTCCGCCGAAGTGAAGGACATCCTGGGCAAGACCGCGACGCTCGAATTTCGCCTGGTGGATGTCGGCAGCGACGTGAACGAGGCGGTGCGGCTGAACCGCGCGCCCCTGGGCGCCAAGCTCTACCGCGACCGCGACGGCAATCCCGTGCTCCTGAAGCGCGACGTGATCGTCACCGGCGATCAGCTCACCGATGCCACCTCGGGCGTCACGCAGCAGGACGGGCCGGTCGTGTTCGTGAAACTCGACGCGCGCGGCGCGGCGGAGATGCTCAAGACCACGCAGGCGAATCTCGGCCGGCCGATGGCGGTGGTATTCATCGAGAGGGTGCGCCGCACGGTGGAACGCGACGGCCAGGAAGTGCAAACCGATGTCACCGAGGAGCAGGTCATCAGCGTTGCAACCATCCAGGGCGTCTTCAGCAGCAACTTCCAGATCAGCGGTCTCAAGCTCACGGAGGCCAAGAATCTCGCGCTGCTGCTGCGCGCCGGATCGCTGGCGGCGCCTATTTTCATCATCGAGGAGCGCGCCATCGGGCCGGGACTGGGGCAGGACAACATCGAGAAGGGAATCGACGCGCTGCTGGTCGGGTGTGTGCTGCTGTTCGTCGCGATGGCGGTCTATTACAAGGGCATGGGGCTGATCGCCGACCTGGTGCTGGTCTTCAACGTGGTGCTGCTGGCGGCGCTGCTCACGCTGTTGCAGGCTTCCCTCACACTGCCCGGTATCGCAGGCATCGTGCTCACGGTCGCCATGGCTGTCGATGCCAACATCCTGATCTACGAGCGCATCCGCGAGGAGCTGCGCAACGGCAACTCGCCGCTCGCCTCCATCGAGGCGGGCTTCGACAAGGCGTTCTCGGCCATCGCCGATTCCAACGTGACCGCGCTCATCGCGGGCGTGGTGCTGTTCGTGTTCGGCACCGGCCCGATCAAGGGTTTTGCCATCACGCTGTGCGTCGGTATCGCGACCACGCTTTTCACCGCGATCCTCGGCAGCCGGGCAATCATTCATTTGATATACGGGCGGCGTCGCCGCGTCGAGCGGCTGTCGATCTGAGGTTCAACGCGCATGGAAGTTTTCAAGAGAACGACCCGGATCCGCTTCATGGCCACCCGCAAGTGGTGGTACACGCTGTCGGGCCTGATGATCGCGGCCGCATTGATCGCGTTGTGGCGTCCAGGTCTCAACTACGGCATCGACTTCACCGGCGGCATCGCCGTGGAAGTGGCCTACCCGACCGCGGCGGATCTCGACCAGGCGCGCGCAGCGCTGGAGCAGGCAGGGTACACGGACGCCCAGGTGCAGAACTTCGGCAGCTCGCGCAACGTCCTCGTGCGACTGGAACCGCGCGCAGACGTTTCGGGAGCTCAGATCGGCAACCAGGTGCTGACGACCTTGCAGACCGTCGAGCCCAAGGTCGAGTTGCGGCGCATCGATGTCGTCGGGCCACAGGTCGGTGGCGAGCTGCGCGAAAAGGGCTACCTCGCGACACTCTTCACGTTTATCTTCATCCTGGCCTACATCTGGTTCCGGTTCGAGCTCAAGCTCGGCGTCGGCGCCATTCTCGCCGCGATGCATACACCCATCGTGATCGTGGGATTCTTCGCGGCGACCCAGATGACTTTCGACCTGGCGGTACTCGCGGCGATCCTGGCGGTCGTGGGCTATCAGATCAACGACACCGTGGTCGTTTTCGACCGCGCACGCGAGCGCTTCCCGTTGATGCGCGGTGCGCATCCCGCGGACGTCCTCGATGCGGCCATCAATCAGACCCTGTCGCGCACGGTGATCACCAGCGTCGCCACGGCGATCGTGGTCGCGGCGATGCTGTTCCTGGGCGGCGAGACGTTGCGCGGTTTTTCGGTGGCGATCCTCATCGGCATCGTGGTCGGCACCTACTCGTCGATCTATATCGCGAGCGCCTCGGCGCTCGACCTGGGTCTTTCGGCGACCGACCTGATGGCGACGCGGCAGGCGAAGGGACCGGTCGACGACCTGCCCTGACATGATCGGCATCTGGCTGGGGTTCCTCGCTCTCTTTCTCTCGCTGCTGTGGCTTGATCTCGGCGTCCTGCATCGCAAGGTGCAGACGCTGAGCGTGCGCCAGGCGCTCACCGCGACCGCGATGTGGGTGGCGGTGGCGCTCACTTTCGCCGGCGTCGTCTACGGCTTGTACGAGTACGGATGGCTCGCCTGGGACCCCGGGGAGTACGGTGAGCCGACGGGACGCGACGCGCTGATCGCGTTCGTCACGGGGTATCTCCTCGAGTGGTCGTTGTCGGTCGACAACATTTTCGTCATCGCGCTCATCTTCGCGTACCTGCGCATTCCCCAGCAGTACCAGTACCGCGTGCTCTTCTGGGGCATCGTCGGCGCGATCGTGTTACGCGGCGCGATGATCGCCGCCGGCACTGCGCTCATCCACACCTTCGACTGGATGTTCTACGTCTTCGGCGCGATCCTGCTGGCATCGGCGTTGCGAATGCTCAAGGGAGACGAAGGCTACGATCCGGGCAAGAGCCTGCTGGTGCGCGCCGTGCGACGAGCATTCCCGGTGGCGGACCACCTCGACGGCGCGCATTTCTTCACGCGCGTCAACGGACACCTGACCGCGACGCCGCTCTTCATTGCGCTGCTGCTGGTCGACTTCGCCGACGTGGTGTTCGCCGTCGACTCGATTCCCGCGATCCTCGCCGTGACCCAGGATCCCTTCCTGGTGTTCACGTCGAACGCCTTCGCCATCCTGGGGTTACGGGCCATGTACTTTGCGGTCGCGGGCCTGATGGAGCAGTTCCGCTACCTCAAGTACTCGCTGGTGTTCATCCTCATCTTCGTCGCCGTGAAGATGATCCTGGCGCCGCACTACCACATCCCCAACCTGCTCTCGCTCGGCATCATCATCGCGATGCTGGCGATCGGGATGGCGGCATCCATGTGGATGAAGCCGGGCGAATCCGCGCGCGGTACCGACCGTCGCCCGGAATAGCCGTCGAGTCGAGTCGCGCTAGCCGGCCTGGCGCGCCAGGGCGCTGCTTCGCATCGAGTATCCGAAATAGATCAGCAGCCCGATCGTCATCCAGATCACGAAGTAGACCCAGGTACGCGCCTCCAGGTTGACCATCAACCAGATGCAGCCCGCAACGCCAACGATGGGCAGCACGGGCATGAGCGGCGTCTTGAAAGGCCGGTGCAGGTCGGGGCGCTTGTAGCGCAGCACGATCACGCCGATGCATACGGCCACGAACGCCGCGAGCGTGCCGATGTTGGCCATTTCCGCGACGACGTTGATGGGCGCAAAGCCGGCGATGGTTGCGAGGATCGCGCCCGAGGTGACGATCACGCGAACCGGCGTCCTGGTCTTGGGGTTGATGTGCGCAAACGCGGCGGGAATCAGCCCGTCGCGCGACATGGCGAGCAGGATGCGGGTCTGCCCGTAGAACACCACGAGCATCACGGTGGTGAGGCCGGCAATTGCGCCGAAGGCAACCACACCGGCGAACTTGTTGAATCCCAGGTCGAGCATCGCCTGCGCGACCGGTGACGGATTGTTGAGCGTGCTGTAATGCGCGATGCCGGTCAGCAGGCCTGCGACCAGCACGTAGAGGAGCGTGCAGACCACGAGCGAAGCGATGATGCCGATCGGCAGGTCGCGTTGCGGATTGCGTGCCTCCTCGGCCGCGGTCGAGACGGCGTCGAAGCCGATATACGCGAAGAAGATCAGGGCCGCGCCGCCCATGACGCCGCCAAAGCCATATGGCATGAACGGCTCCCAGTTCTGCGTGTTCACGTGGCCGAAAGCGACAAAGATGAACAGCACCACCACTGCGAGCTTGATCAGGACCGCCGTGGTGTTGACCCACTTGCTGGCGCTGACGCCCTGGCAGAGCAGGGCGGCAAGCAGCAGGATGATGCCGATCGCGGGCAGATTGATGATGCCGCCGAGATATGGCGCGTTGGCGTACTCGAATGGTATTGGCAACCCGATTGCCTGCATGCCGTTCGCAAAGTAACCCGACCAGCCGATCGCCACCGCGGACACCGCGATGCCGTACTCGAGCATGAGCGCCCAGCCGATGATCCACGCGACGATTTCGCCGAGACCCGCATAGGCATAACCGTAGGCGCTGCCGGCGCCGCCGACTGCGGCCGCGAGCTCGGCGTAGGACAGAGCCGCGAGCGCGCACACGCCGCCCGCCACACAGTAGGACAGCACGATCGCGGGTCCCGCCTTGGTGGCCGCGGCGATGCCGGTGAGCACGAAGATGCCCGCGCCGATGATGGCGCCGATGCCGAGGAACGTGAGATCGAGCGCGCCCAGGGCACGCTTGAGTCCGGTGTCCGCGTTGCAGTCGCCGATCGCCTTGGTTCTGAACAGGCTCATGCGATGGTCACTCCCCAAAATGTTGGCGCCGCGGCGGGCGCAGAATTCGGCGCAATGTACTCCAGTCGCGTCAATTCCGCAGCGCTTCGGGCACGTCCTTGCGCAACGCGTCCGCGAGCGCCTCGAAGATCTTGGGATTGCCGGCGATGATGTTGCCGCCCTGCTTGTACTCATCGCCCGTGAGCGTGCCGACCCGGCCGCCCGCTTCCTGGATGAGCAAGGTGCCAGCCGCGGTATCCCAGGGACTCAGGCCGATTTCCCAGAACCCGTCGAGCCGTCCCGCTGCGACGTAAGCCAGATCGAGCGAGGCCGCTCCCGGGCGGCGGATTCCCGCCGTCGCCGACATGATGGTCTTGAACATCGCGAGGTAGGCGTCGGCCCAAAGCGCGTTCGCGCGAAACGGAAAGCCGGTGCCGATCAGTGCGCCGTCGAGGCCGCGTTGTGGGCTCACACGGATACGGCGGCCATCGAGTTGTGCAGCATCGCCGCGCGAGGCGGTGAAGAGCTCCTGCCGCATCGGATCGTAGATCACCGCGTGTTCGAGGCGGCCGCGCAGCTCGAAGGCGATCGACACGGCAAACGTCGGAAAGCCATGTAGAAAATTGGTGGTGCCGTCCAGCGGGTCGATGATCCACACCGACTCGCCGGAACCGCTGCGACCGCTCTCTTCGGCCAGGAAACCGTGATCCGGGTGCGTTCGCCGGATGGTATTGATGATCTCGGCCTCTGCCAGCCGGTCGACCTCGCTCACGAAATCGTTGCGGCCCTTGCTGTCCACCTTGATGGAATCGAGACGCGGCAGGCTCCTGACGATGAGGTCTCCGGCGCGGCGCGCGGCGCGGATGGCGATGTTGAGCAGCGGTTGCATGGCAAGTGTCGCGGTCGCGACTAGAATAACAAAACGTGCACCGGCCCATTCGCATCGTTCTCGTCGACACCACGCATCCCGGCAATATCGGAGCGGTGGCGCGCGCCATGAAGAACATGGCGCTCGAAGATCTTGCGCTCGTGCGGCCCGTCAGCTTTCCCCATGCGGAAGCCACGGCGCGCGCCTCAGGCGCGGCCGATCTGTTGGCGCAGGCCACGGTGTTCGCGACGCTGCACGAGGCGATCGCGGACTGCGGACTGATCGTCGGCGCGACCGCGCGCGCGCGCCAACAGCACTGGGCAGTGCTCGAGCCACGCGCGGCAGCCGCGCGTCTCCTCGAGGAGAGCGCCGGCGCTCCCGCGGCGGTGCTGTTCGGTTCCGAGCGTGTGGGCCTCTCCAACGAAGAGCTCGAGAAGTGCCACTGGCTGGTGCGCATCCCCGCGAATCCGGCCTACGAGTCGCTCAATCTCGCGATGGCCGTGCAAGTGGTGTGCTACGAGCTGTACCTCGCCAGCGGGCAGCCGTTGCCGCCCGAGAACCGCGAGGTGCCACTGGCGACCGCGACCGAACTGCAGCGGCTCTACGAGCATCTCGAAGAGGTCATGACCGAGGTCGGATTTCACGATCGCACCGAGTCGGGCCTGCACCTCATGAGCCGGCTCCGTCGGCTGCTCACTCGCGCCGAGCCCGATCAGAACGAAGTGAACATCCTGCGGGGCCTGCTCACGGCCGTGCAGGGGAAGCGGCGCCGGGCGGGGCAGCCATGAGCGAGCCGATCATCTACCTGGACAACGCCGCAACCACCGCGATCGATCCGCGCGTGGCGAGCGCGATGGCGTCGTGCCTCACGGACCAGGGCTCGTACGGCAATCCGTCATCGACGGGGCATGCGTATGGCGCGGCCGCCCGCGCACGCGTCGAAGAGGCCCGCACGCAGGTCGCCGCACTCATCCATGCCGAGCCCGCGGCACTCATCTGGACTTCCGGAGCGACCGAATCGAACAATCTCGCGATCCTCGGCGCGGCACGCTTTGCGCCCGAGCCCAACCGTCATCTCGTGACGGCGCGCACCGAGCACAAGTCGGTGCTCGACCCCTGCCGGCGCCTCGAGCACGAAGGCTGCCAGGTGACGCTCCTGAAACCGGACAGCGACGGCATCGTGCACCCGGAGCAGGTGGCCGAGGCGCTTCAGCCACACACACGGCTGGTGTCGATCATGCACGTCAACAACGAGACGGGTGTCGTGCAGGACGTGGCTGCGATCGGGCGCTTGTGCCGGGAGCGTGGCGTCCTGTTTCACGTCGATGCCGCTCAAAGTGCCGGCAAGACGCCGCTCGACGTGGAGTCGCAATGTATCGACCTGTTGTCTCTCACCGCGCACAAGCTTTACGGACCGAAGGGCATCGGCGCGCTCTACGTGCGGAAGCGTCCGCGCGTTGGACTGGTCCCGCTGGTGTTCGGTGGTGGGCAGGAGGGCGGCCTGCGCTCCGGGACTCTGCCAACGCACCAGATCGTGGGGTTTGGGCTGGCGTGTGAAATAGCGGCGCGGGAACTCAGGAGCGATGCGGAGCGGATCGAGGGGTTGCGCGCGCAACTCTGGAGCGGCTTGCGCGAGTTGGGCGACGTGCTGCCTAACGGGCATCCCCGCGAACGCATCGCGCATATTCTCAACGTGTCGTTCCAGGGCGTGGAGGGCGAAAGCCTGCTCGACGGGCTTCGCGAGCTGGCGGTGTCGAGCGGCTCGGCCTGCAGCAGCGCGACCGGTGAGCCCTCGTATGTGCTGCGGGCGCTCGGTCGCAGCGACGCGCTGGCGCAGGGCTCGTTGCGGTTTGGTCTCGGGCGCTTTACCACTGCGGCCGATATCGAAATGGCACTCGCGGCGGTCAGGCGCGAAGTCGTACGCCTGCGTCGTCTCAGCCCTGCCTGCAACGAAGACTGGGTAGGCCCGGGTGGCGATTGGGCCATCGGCAACGCCGGCAGCACCGAAGCCGGGACCTGGGTGCGGTTCGCGCTGCGTTCGCGGGCCGGACGTGTGACAGAAGCCCGCTTCAAGGCCTACGGCTGCCCCCATACTCTCGCGGCCGTGGCGTGGCTCGCGGAGCACGCGCGCGACAAGACGCTCGCGCAGCTGGCGGCGGAGGGGCTTGAGGAAGTCGTCCGCAGCCTCGACATACCGACAGAGAAACTCGGCCGGCTGCTGATCGTCCAAGATGCTCTGCGTGACTGCCAACCGGCGTAAAATCGACGCCACCCCGCTATCGGGTGCAGGAGACTAGTTCGTAATGGCCATTTCACTGACCGAAGCCGCCGCGAAACGCGTCCGCTCGTTCCTCGAGTCGCGCGGGCAGGGCATCGGCCTGAGACTCGCCATCAAGAAGACCGGCTGCTCCGGATTCGCGTATGTCGTGAACTACGCCGAGAAGATCGGCCATCAGGACGTCGTGTTCGAAGACCGCGGCGTCAAAGTCGTGGTCGACACCGAGAGCCTGAAGTACATCGACGGGACAGTGGTCGATTTCGTCAAGCAGGGTCTCAACGAGGCGTTTCGCTTCCGGAATCCCAACATCAAGGGCGAATGCGGCTGCGGCGAAAGCTTCACCGTCTAGCCCGCACGCTGAAAATCCCTTTCGAGACACGGACTTCCGCTCGTCCCGCGCATTGCGGCGGGGCCGGCCGGCGGGTACACTTGCGCGCCCAAATACGGCTCGCCGCCGGCCCGAGCGAGCGTTTTCACCCATATCGGCTGCGCGGGCGCGAGTTGTCCCGCATGAACCAGAGAGGAGCGAGGTTGTGATGGCGCTGGAGCGCACCCTGTCGATCGTCAAGCCGGATGGCGTGCAGAAGAATCTCATCGGCGAGGTGTACCGGCGCTTCGAGCAGGCTGGCCTGCGGGTCGTCGCCGCGCGCATGCTGCAGCTCAGCCAGTCGCAGGCGGAGGGTTTCTATGCCGTGCATCGCGAGCGGCCGTTCTATCGCGACCTGGTGCGCTACATGACTTCGGGGCCCGTGATGGTGCAGGTGCTCGAGGGCGAGAATGCGGTCGCGCGCAATCGCGAGATCATGGGGGCGACCGATCCCAGCAAGGCTGCGCCCGGAACCATCCGCGCCGACCTCGCCGCGAGCATCGAGCAGAATGTGGTGCACGGCTCCGACGCGCCCGACACCGCGACGCGCGAGATTGCCTTCTTCTTTGCCGAGAGCGATCTGTGCGCGCGGCGCTGAAGCCGACGCCGTCAACCACCATGAGCACTGCCCCGGACGGGAACACACGCACCAACCTCCTCGGACTCACGCGTACCGAGCTAGAGGCGTTCGTCGTCACGCTCGGTGCAAAGCCATTTCGCGCGCGCCAGCTGATGAAGTGGATCTACAAGCGCGGCGTGGGCGACTTCTCCGCCATGACCGATCTCGCGCGCGATCTGCGCGCCGCGCTCGAGCAGCACGCCGAAGTGCGTGCGCCCGAGATCGTGACCACGCAGGCGTCGGCTGACGGCACGCGCAAGTGGATGTTGCGGGCGGGCGCCGCGGATGACGTCAATCAATGCATCGAGATGGTGTTCATTCCAGAACCCGACCGCGGCACGCTGTGCATTTCGAGCCAGGTGGGCTGCGCACTCGATTGCTCTTTCTGCGCGACCGCGCAACAGGGCTTCAACCGTAACCTGACCGCGGCCGAGATCGTGGGTCAGGTGTGGCTCGCCAACCGCGAGCTCGGCTACACGGGCGAAGAGCGCATCATCACCAACGTCGTCTTCATGGGCATGGGCGAGCCGCTCGCCAACTATCGCAACGTCGTGCCCGCGATCGAGGTCATGCTGGATGACTTCGGGTTCGACCTGTCACGCCGTCGCGTGACCCTCAGCACCTCGGGCCTCGCCCCGCAGATTCTTCGCCTGGCGCAGGACTGCAACGTCGCGCTGGCGGTTTCGCTGCACGCCCCCACCGACGAGCTGCGCAACGAGCTGGTGCCGATCAATCGCAAGCACCCGATCAAGGAATTGCTGGAGGCGTGCTGGACCTATCTCGATGCGCAGAACGGACGCAGCATCACCTTCGAGTACGTGATGCTGGCTGGCGTCAATGACTCCGATGGGCACGCGCTCGAACTTGCGCGGCTCCTCAAGGGACGCGCCGCGAAGGTGAACCTGATTCCCTTCAACCATTTTCCGGGCACGCGTTACCGCCGTTCCGAAGCGCAGAGAATCAGCCGTTTTCGCGACCTGCTCAACGCCCGCGGCGTGATCGCGACGACGCGCCGCACGCGCGGCGACGACATCGACGCGGCTTGCGGCCAGCTGGTGGGCCGGGTACACGATCGCACGACGGTCCGGCTCGGAAGTAAGCTCATTGGCGTGGCGGTGGAAGCATGAAACGGTTTTTCTTCGTCCTGACGTTGCTGTCGCTGCTGGCCACGGGCTGTACCAGCACGACGACCACCTCCAAATCGGATCCCGACGAAGAGCGGCCGCAGTCGCCGCGTGATGCGGCGGCCTACAACACCCGGCTGGCGGTGGCTTACATGAGGCAGGGCAATCTCGCCGCGGCCCAGGAGAAAATCGATCGCGCGCTGAGCCAGGACGGGCAGGACGCCACGGTGCGCACCACCGCCGGCCTCATCTATGAACGGCTGGGTGACAACAAGAAGGCCGAGGGCTACTACTCCTCGGCAATGCGCCTGAAGCCCGACGACCCAGACGTGCTGAACAACTACGGCGTGTACCTGTGCCGTAACGGCCACCCCAAGGAAGGTGGACGGCTGTTCGTGAAGGCCGCGCGTAATCCTCTCTACCGCACACCGGAGGTCGCGTACAACAACGCCGGCCTGTGCCTGAAGAACGCCGGCCTGTTCGATGAGGCGCAGGTGAATTTCGAGCGGGCGCTCGCGCTCAAGCCGCGGTTTGCCGATGCCCTGCAACAGCTCGCCGACCTCAATTTCGAGCAGGGGCGGGTGACGGAAGCCCAGGCGCTGGTGCAGCGCTATCTCGGGAGTCTGCCGGCCACGCCGCAGATCCTGTGGCTCGGCGTGCGCGTCGAGCGTGCGCTCGGCAACCGCCCGGCGGCAGATGCCTATGCGAAGCGCCTGAAGACGGAGTACCCGAAGACGGAGCAGACCAAGGCGCTGCTCGAATCCGAACGGCAGAGCGGATGAGTGGCGCGCTCAGCGCGAACCCAAGTACCGACGGCGCCGCCTGGCTGAAACGCCTGCGTGAAGAGCGTGAGCGCCGCGGGCTGAACCGTCAACAGGTCGCCGCCGACCTGCACGTCGATGAGCAAACGATCGCGGCGCTCGAGGCGGGGCGCTTTGCGAGCCTGGGGGCGCCGGTGTTCGCGCGCGGACACCTGCGCAAGTACGCGACGCTGCTGGGATTGAACGCGGACGAGCTGCTGGCGGAATTCGAGCGCGACAGCGCGCGACCGCCGGAGTTGGTGCCGCTCACGCCGAGCGCACCGCGTCTGCGGCCGGAGGTGCCGGTCAGGTGGCTCGGCGCGGCGACCGTCACCGCGATGGTGCTGGGCGTCGCGTGGTGGGCATTGACTCAGCGGGACGCGCCGGTCGCGACCCAGGTGCCGCAAGCACCGCGCGAACCGTCGCCGCTGCCGCCGGAGCCGGCCAATGTTGCGCCTGAGCCTGTGGCGGTTACTCCACCGTCACCGCCGGTGGAGGAACGCGCGACCGAGGTGGCCGCGCCCGGCACGCTGGTGCGTGTGCGGTTGAATTTCTCCGCCGACAGCTGGGTGGAGCTTTACGATGCGGGCGGGCGGCGGGTTTTTTTCGACCTGGGATCCGCCAACTCGGTGCGCAACCTGACCGCCACCGCTCCGCTGAGGGTGTTCCTCGGTTACGCGGATGGCGTGCAGCTCGAGTTGGACGGACAGCCCGTAGTGCTGCCCGACGAAGTGCGTCGCGGAAACGTCGCGCGCTTCAGCGTGGATGCGCGCGGACAGGTGAGACCGGATCAGCGTTGAGAGGTTTGAGTGGGCGGAATCATCCAGCCCGTGCGAGGGATGGCCGACATCCTGCCGGGCGACATCGGCTACTGGCAGCGACTCGAAGCGACGGCGCGCGAGGTCCTCGCGGGCTACGGCTACGAGGAATTGCGTGTGCCCGTGGTCGAGCACACGGAGCTCTTCAAGCGCTCGATCGGCGAGTTCACCGACATCGTCGAGAAGGAGATGTACACCTTCGAGGACAAGGGCGGTGACAGCCTGACGCTGCGTCCCGAGGCGACCGCCGGAGTCGTGCGCGCGGCGATCTCGAATGGCCTGACGCACAACCAGCGGCTGCGTGTCTGGTGCATGGGCCCGATGTTCCGTCATGAGCGGCCCCAGAAGGGCCGCTATCGCCAGTTTCACCAGATCGACGTCGAAGCGCTTGGCTATCCCGGTCCCGACATCGACGCGGAGGTCATTCTGATCGGCGCTCGACTATGGAAGCGCCTGCAGATCGGACGTGTGCGCCTGGAGCTCAATTCGCTTGGCACGCCGAGCGCGCGCCAGGCGTACCGCGAACGGCTGCTCGACTATTTCCGTGCGCAGCGCGGCTCTCTGGATGAGGACAGCGTGCGTCGTCTCGAAACGAATCCGCTGCGGATCCTGGACAGCAAGAATCCCGAGATGCGCGCGACGCTCGATGCGGCGCCCGCCATGCTCGACCATCTCGATGCCGAGTCCAGGAGTCACTTCGAGACGCTGTGCGCGAATCTCAAGGCGGCCGGTATCGAATATCGCGTCAATCCGCGGCTGGTGCGGGGCATCGACTACTACACGCGCACCGTGTTCGAGTGGGTCACGGATGCGCTCGGCGCACAGGACGCCGTGTGCTCCGGCGGGCGCTACGACGGACTGGTCGCACAGCTCGGCGGTGAGTCGCTGCCGGCAATCGGCTGGGCGATGGGCCAGGAGCGGGTCGTGGCCCTGATGCAGCAGGCGCAACCGCACGCCGCCAGGGCCGCGCCGCACGCGTACCTGGTGATGGTCGGTGAGCGTGCGGAGTGCGCCGGCCTCACGCTCGCCGAGCTGATGCGTGACGCGCATCCGCGCCTGCGCGTGCAGCTCAACCTGGGTGGCGGAAATTTCAAGACGCAGTTTCGTCGTGCCGACAAGAGCGGCGCGCAGGTCGCGCTGATCCTGGGCGACAGCGAAGTCGATCGCGGCGTGATCGCGATCAAGCCGCTGCGCGCCGAGGGTGAGCAGCGCGAGGTCGCAAGCGCCGAGCTGCCGGCCCGCCTCGGCGAATGGCTGCAACGGATAGACTGAACAACGACAGCGAAACTGGAGTGATTCGTGGACGACTATCTCACCGAACGCGATCAATGGGAGGCGCTGAAGCGCTGGCTGCGGGAGAACGGCGCGTGGATGGTCGCCGGAGTGATCATTGGAGTGGGGGCGTTGTTCGCCTATCGCTGGTGGGAGGAGCGCGCGATCGAGCGCGCACACACCGCCCAGGCGCGCTACACCGAAGTGTTGTCGGCCCTGGGCCGCAACGACCGCACCCGCGCCGCGGAGCTCACGGATGAGCTGCAGCGCGATTTCGCGAGCATGCCGTACACCGACCAGGCGCAGCTCGTGTTGGCGCGCTCGCACGTCGAGAGCCTCGAATTCGACGCAGCCATACAGCGGTTGCGCAAGGTCATGGAAGAATCCAAGGACCAGCAACTGCGCCTGATCGCCCGCGAGCGGATCGCTCGCGTGCAATTGGCACAGGACCGGCCCGATGAGGCGCTCGCGACGTTGGCTGCCGCTGACTCGCCGGGTGCGTTCGCGCCGCGCTACGCGGAGCTTCGCGGCGATGCGCTGCTGAGGAAGGGTGACACGGCCGGCGCGATTGCCGCCTACCAGGAAGCGCTCGCCAGCAAGGAACCCGGCGTGGTGGATATGGGTCAGCTGCAACTCAAGCTGAACGACCTCGGTGCGGTCGAGACTCCAGCCACCGAAGCCGAGGCAGCGCCCGAGGAATCGACCCAATGAGATACTTGCCCCTGCTGTTGAGTTGCGCGGGCGCGCTCCTGCTCAGCGCGTGCGACAAGGAGAAAGAGGTCGATCCGCCCGCCGAGCTGGTCGAGTTCGAGCCGCGCCTGAACATCGACAAGGTGTGGGGCACCGGCATCGATGGCGACAGCGAGCAGATGCGACTGGGATTGCGCCCGATCGTCGAAGCCGGCCGCTTGTACGCCGCTTCCCACGATGGCGACGTCTATTCTTTCGATCTCAAGACCGGCAAGGTCAACTGGAAGGCTCAGACCAAACTGCGACTGAGCGGCGGCCCGGGGCTCGGTGCCGAACGTCTCTTCGTGGGCTCGAGCGACGGCGACGTGCTGGCACTCAATGCTGCCGACGGCAAGGAGTTGTGGCGCATCAGCATACCGGGTGAGGTGATCGCGCCGCCCGCGGCGACCGACGCCATCGCCGTGGTGCGCACGGTCGACGGGCGCTTGCGCGGATTGAGCACCGCGGACGGGCGCGAGCTGTGGGTTGCCGAGCAACAGGTGCCGCGCCTGTCGCTGCGTGGCACGGCCCCGCCCGTCATCATCCGGGACATGGTGGTGTGCGGCTTCGACAACGGCAAAGTGCTCGCGGTGGGACTCAAGGACGGCAACGTGGTGTGGGAAACGACGGTCGCACCCTCGCGCGGCCGTACCGAGCTCGAGCGCCTGGTCGATATCGATTCCTCGGTACAGGTCGAGGGTGACGACGTGTTTGTGGTCGGCTTCCAGGGACGCGCGGCGATGCTGGCACTCGATTCCGGCCAGATCTGGTGGTCGCGCGATGCCTCGAGCGACCGCGGCCTGGTCGTGGGCTCGGACGCGGTCTACGTGGCCGGGGCGGATGGCGACGTGGTCGCCCTCAACCGTCGCGACGGCACTCCCTTGTGGACGCAAGCAGGCCTGCACCGGCGCGGGCTGAGCTCGCCCGCGCTCGACGGCTCGACGTTGGTGCTCGCGGACTTCGAGGGCTACGTGCACTGGCTCGACGCGGCGACTGGCGATTTTCTCGGACGCACCAAGACCGATGGCTCGCGCGTGACGAACGCGCCGCTCACCGCGGACGACCTCGTGGTCGTGCTCACGGACGGGGGCTCGCTCAACGTCTATCGTCGCAAGGACCGGGCGCCGCGCTCGAGCGGCTGAGCCCGCAGGCGCCGACGTGCTCCCCGTCGTCGCACTGGTCGGCCGGCCCAACGTTGGCAAGTCGACGCTCTTCAACGTCCTGACGTCGACGCGCGACGCGCTGGTCGCGGATGAGCCAGGACTGACGCGCGATCGCAAGTATGGCTTTGGCCGCGTTGGGCGGCTTCCCTACATCGTGGTCGACACCGGCGGACTGATCGAGAATCCCGGCGGTCTGCAGGCGCAGATGGCCGACCAGACGTTGCGCGCCGTAAACGAAGCCGATCGCGTCGTGCTGGTGGTCGATGCGCGCGAAGGGCTCACGCCGGCCGACGAGTTCGCGGCCCGGAGCGTCCGCCGCAGCGGCAAGCCCGTGGTCGTGGCGGCCAACAAGACCGAGGGGCGTGCGGCGGAGCTCACCAGCGCGGAGTTCCATGCGCTCGGGCTCGGGAATCCGGTCGCGGTGGCCGCGGCTCATGGACAGGGCGTCGATGAGCTGATGGATGTCGTGCTCGAGGGCCTGCAGGAGAGCGAGGAGCCGGCGCTGGCGGAGGATGGCATCCGCGTCGCCGTGATCGGTCGCCCCAATGTCGGCAAGTCGACACTCATCAACCGGCTGCTGGGCGAGGAGCGCATGATCGCGAGCGCCGAGCCGGGCACCACGCGCGATACGGTTCGCCTCCCGTTCGAGCGCGACGGCGTGCGCTATACGCTCATGGATACGGCGGGCGTCCGCCGCCGCGCCCGGGTCAGCGAGACGGTGGAGAAATTCAGCGTCATCAAGACACTGCAGGCCATCGACTCGGCGCACGTCGTGATCGCCCTGATCGATGCGCAGGACACCGTGGCCGACCAGGATGCGAGCCTGCTCGGGATCGCGGCCGAGCGCGGGCGGGCGCTCGTCATCGGGGTCAACAAGTGGGACGCCTTGCCCACGGAACAGCGCGAGCTGATCCGCGCGCAGCTCGAAGTGCGCCTGCCGTTCGTCGATTTCGCGCCACTGCACTTCATCTCGGCGCGCCATGGGAGCGGCGTGGGCGAGCTCATGCAGTCGGTGCACGCCGCGTACACGGCGTCGATGCGCGAAATCGCGACGCCCGAGCTCACGCGCACGCTCGAGGCCGCGCTCGAGGCTCATCAGCCCCCATTGGTGCGCGGCAGACGCATCAAGCTGCGCTATGCTCACCAGGGCGGGCGCAATCCGCCGGTGATCGTGATCCATGGGAACCAGACCCGCGACGTCCCGGAGGCGTATCGACGCTATCTCGTGAACGTGTTTCGCAAGACCTATCACCTGGACGGAACACCCGTGCGCATCGAGTTTCGCTCGGATGAGAATCCCTTCGCCGGGCGCCGCAATACCCTCACTCCGCGCCAGCGCCGCAAGCGCCAGCGCATGATGCGCAGGTAGCCGTGTCGGCGCGTCGCATCGTTCGTCTGGACCGGCCGTTTCCGATGCGTCTCGGCGGAACGTTGCGCGACGTCGATATTGCCTATGAGACCTGGGGCGAGCTCTCGGCGGCGCGCGACAACGCGCTGCTGATCTTCACCGGGCTGTCGCCATCCGCGCATGCAGCTTCGAGCCCGGAGGATCCGGCGCCCGGCTGGTGGGAGGACATGGTGGGGCCCGGGCGCCCGATCGATACCCACCGCTGGTTCGTCATCTGTATCAATTCACTGGGCAGTTGCTTTGGCTCGACCGGGCCGGCCTCGAAGGAGCCGGAGACCGGCGAACTGTATCGCCTGCGCTTTCCCGTGCTTACGGTCGAGGACATTGCGCGCGGCGGCTTCGAGGTGCTGCGCAGTCTCGGTCTCGAAACGGTTGCCGTGGTCGTGGGTCCGTCGCTCGGCGGCATGACGGCGCACGCCTTCTGCGCGCAGTTTCCCGGAGCGGCGCGCACTCTGTTGTCCATCTCCGCGGCGGCCCGTTCGACTCCCTTTGCGATCGCACTGCGTTCACTGCAGCGGGAGATGATCCGCCGCGACCCGGCATGGGAGGGCGGTCAGTATCCGCCTGGAAGCGGACCGGTCACGGGCATGCGGCTGGCACGCAAGCTCGGGATGATCACCTATCGCTCCGCCGCCGAATGGCAGGTCCGCTTTGGCCGCGAGCGCGCGCCGCAGGAGCGCAGGTCGGGCGATCCCTTCGGCATCGATTTCGAGATCGAGGGCTACCTCGAAGTGAAGGCCAGCCGGTTCGTCGGCCAGTTCGATCCGAACTGCTACCTGTACATTTCGCGCGCGATGGACCTTTTCGATCTGTCCGAGCATGGCGGCTCGGTCGTGGCCGCGCTCAAGCGTTCGGCGCTCAGGCAGGCGCTCGTGATCGGTGTCGAAACGGATTTGCTCTTTCCGCTCGCCAGCCAGCGCGAGATCGCGGAAGGTCTGGAGCAGGCCGGAGTCAAGACGCAGTTTTCCATATTGCCCTCGATCCAGGGGCACGATTCGTTTCTCGTGGACATGGAGCGCTTCCGGCCGGCGATCGGCGACTTTCTGGCAAAGCTCCCGGACGGCGCGCGGCCCTGAGGCGGTGTAAAATACCGGGCCGCGAGGTTCCGTAATGTCCATTGAGGGTGTGCAACCACTTGTAACCATGGCCGACCAGGCGGTGGCGCATGGCGAGATAGAGAAGATCGTCGACGAGCTGCGAACGGGCCTCTGCGAGCTGATCCGATCCGGGTCCGTCAAGCTCCCCGAGGTGTTTCACCAGACGTGCGGCGATCACTACGCGCGCCGTCTCGTGCATCGCGATGACGTGCAGGGCTACTCGGTGGTCGCCATGACGTGGGGACCCGGACAGGCGACGCCGCTGCACGATCACGGCGGCATGTGGTGCGTCGAGGGCGTGTGGGACGGCTGCATCGACGTGCAGCAATACGAGCTGGTCGAGCGCCGCGACGATCGCTTCCGCTTCGAGAAGCGCAATTCCTTCCAGGCGGGCACCGGCAGCGCGGGCTGCCTGATTCCGCCGCACGAGTATCACCGCATCTGCAATCCGGCCCGGGAGACGGCGATCTCGATTCACATCTACGGCGGCGACATGAGCCACTGCTCCGTCTTCGAGCCCCAGGACGGCGGCTGGTACGTGCGGCGCGAGAAGAAGCTCGGCCTGGATCTTTAGGCCGCGAAACCTACAGCCTCATTTCACCTCGGCCGCGGGCTCCGGCAGGAACAAGGCGGGATCGACGAACGCGCGGTTGAGACTCACGCCGAAATGCAGGTGTGGGCCGGTCGCGCGTCCGGTCGCACCCACCTTGCCGATCGGCTCACCGGCATCGACCGTACCACCGGCCTGCACGTCGATCGCGCTCAGGTGGCAATACATCGTGATCAGCCCCTGCCCGTGATCGATGAATACCGTATTGCCGTTGAAGAAATAGTCGCCCGTATCGATCACGCGCCCAGGTGCCGGGGCCACCACGGTCGCTCCCTCCGGCGCCGCGATGTCCATGCCACTGTGGGGTGAGCGCGGCTGATCGTTGAATACGCGTCGCAGGCCGAATGAGCTCGAACGCGGACCCGCTACCGGCGGCTGAAGTTGCAGCGTCGCTGGCGGGGCGGACGAGTAGGTTTCCAGGGCCGCGTCGATTCGCGTGCGCTCGCGCGCCACCCGCTCGAGATCTTTCTTGGAGAGATCCACCTGCCCCGGTGCCACCTTCAGCCGCTGCGTCGCATATTGCTTCGGCTCCACCGTGAAGGCCTGGTAACGGGGCGAATCGGCATCGTTGCCGATGCGCACGACCTGGCGACCGGGCTCGGTCGACAGCGGAATGCCGACCAGCGCGCGCCACCCGTCGCCCGCCCTGACCACCATCACGCGGTGGTCGCCGTAACTGACGAGTGGCGGCGAATCAGGCGTAGCGTCGAGATCGAGGATAGCCACGCCACCGGGAACCACGCTGCTCCGCGGCAGCTCGAGCACTTTCGAGTCATCAGCCGACGGGCACAGGGCCGCGAGCAGTACCGACGCCCAGGCCGACACAGCCTGCATGCAATCAGTCCTTGTCTTCGACGCGCGCTCGCACGCGTCCGCGCGACAAGCGAGCCTCGATACGCGTGCCCGGCGACACCTCGTCCGAGGATCGCAGCAACGCGCCGTCGTCCGCGCGCGTCACGATGGCATAGCCGCGCTCGAGGGTTGCGAGCGGCGACAACGCGACCAGCTGTCGCTGCGCCGTATTGAGGCGGCTCGAAGCGCGTGACAGCATCGCCCGAACCGCGCGCCGGAAGCGCTGCTCGAAGTCGTCCACCCGCTGCGCCTGGTGGCGAAGCCTGGCGCCCGGATGCGCCTGGGCGAGCCGGCGCGCAAGCCACTCATGCCGGGCGCCGCAGTCCTCGAGCCTCCGCTGCAGGCAACGGGTCGAACGGCGCGACAGCACGACGAGGCGGTCGAGCGACTCCTGGCCGTTCGGTGCGATGAGCTCCGCGGCGGCGGATGGCGTCGGTGCGCGTACGTCGGCGACGAAGTCAGCGATGGTGAAGTCGATCTCGTGACCGACACCGGACACTGTCGGGATGCGGCAGTCGAACAGCGCGCGCGCCACGACCTCTTCGTTGAAGGCCCACAAGTCTTCGAGCGAGCCACCACCGCGCGCCAGGACCAGGACGTCGCATTCGGCTCGTGCGGAGGCCAGGCGGATCATCGACGCGATCTGTCCGGCCGCGCCCGCACCCTGGACGGGGACGGGGTAGACGAGCACTGGCAGGGCGCAGAAGCGACGCCGGAGCACGTGGAGGATGTCCCGGATCGCGGCGCCCGTGGGCGAGGTGATGACGCCGACGCGCCTCGGCAGGGCGGGCAGCGGTCGCTTGCGCTCGGCCGCGAACAGCCCTTCCTGCTGCAGGCGCGCTTTCAGTGCGTCGAAGCGCCGCCGCAGTGCGCCTTCGCCGGCCTCCTCGAGGTGATCGACGAGGAGCTGATATTCGCCGCGCGGCTCGTACAAGCTGACACGCGCGCGCGCGAGGACATGCAATCCGTCACGGGGCTTGCAAAGGCTGAGCTGATTGCGCTGGCGGAACATCGCGCAGCGCACCTGGGCGTTCGTGTCCTTGAGCGAGAAGTACCAGTGCCCGGAGGAGGGCGCCGCGAAGTTGGACATTTCGCCTTCGATCCACAGGGCCGGCATGGTGCGTTCGAGCAGCACCCGCGCCTCGCGGTTCAGTCGCGAGACCGTGTACACGTCACGTTCCGGCAAGGTCGCAGCCATCGTCACGGGTGGATGATACCGAAGCGCCGCGACTACGGTTGCCGGGGGTGTCGGGCTTCTGTCTCGTTTCTGGCTCGTGTCACCAAACGCCTCTGCACGGGCGGTCAACGAACAACCCTGCGCCGTATCCGTCACCGGTGATAAACGTCGGTTGTTCGTCCGCCCGGGCTGAGGTTTCGCCAGAGATCTTGGGCGGTCCGACGCCCGGAATCTCTGTGCGCGTTTGTCGCACGAGCCAGAAACGAGACGGAAGCCCGGCACCCCCGGCGCAGTCCCGCCAGGCACCCCCAGGCGTGCCCCGCGAACATTCTGAAGTGCGGTTTACCCGCCGGGGCTCGGCGCGTACAATCGCGCCCTTTATTCGCGGGACCGGGGGGTCCTCACCGGATGCGCATCCAGGAAGAAGCCCTCACTTTCGACGACGTCCTGCTGGTGCCTGCCTACTCGGAAGTGCTGCCACGCGACGTCGACCTCTCCACGCGCGTCACGCGTGAGGTCAGCGTAAACCTGCCGATCCTGTCCGCCGCGATGGATTCCGTCACCGAAGCGCGCCTCGCCATCACGATTGCGCAGGAGGGCGGCATCGGGATCGTCCACAAAAACATGACGATCGCTTCGCAGGCGCGCGAAGTGTTGCGTGTCAAGAAGTTCGAGAGCGGCGTGATCGTCGATCCGATCACGGTGACTCCCGACAAGACCATTCGCGAAGTCATCGATCTCACGCGCGCCAAGGGAATTTCCGGTGTGCCGGTCGTTACGAGCAACAACGAGGTGGTGGGCATCGTCACGCATCGCGACCTGCGCTTCGAGACCAAGCTCGACGCGCCGGTTGCTTCCGTGATGACGCCCAAAGAGCGCCTGGTTACCGTGCGGGAGAACGCGCCCAAGGAAGAAGTGCTGCGCCTGCTGCACAAGCATCGCATCGAGAAAGTGCTGGTCGTCAACGGCGACTTCGCGCTCAAGGGCATGATCACGGTCAAGGACTTCCAGAAGGCGACCGAATTTCCGCGCGCCTGCAAGGACGCCGACGGGCGCTTGCGGGTCGGCGCCGCGGTCGGCACTTCACCCGACACGGTAGAGCGCGTCACCGCCTTGTGCGAGGCGGGCGTCGACCTGGTCGTGGTGGATACCTCGCACGGCCATTCGCGCGGCGTGCTCACGATGGTGAGCCAGCTGAAGGAGCGGTTTCCGGAGTTGCAGATCATCGGTGGCAACATCGTCACGGCGGAGGGCGCGCGCGACCTGGTGAGCGCCGGTGCCGACGGTGTCAAGGTCGGTATCGGCCCGGGATCGATTTGCACCACGCGCGTCGTAGCAGGCGTCGGCGTGCCGCAGATCAGTGCGGTGGCGCGCGTCGCTGAGGCACTCAAGGACACAGAAGTGCCCGTGATCGCCGACGGCGGGATTCGCTATTCCGGTGACGTGGCCAAGGCGCTCGCGGCCGGCGCGCACGCCGTCATGATCGGCGGGCTGTTCGCGGGCACCGAAGAATCTCCAGGCGAAGTCGAGCTCTACCAGGGCGCTTCCTACAAGTCGTATCGAGGCATGGGCTCGCTCGGCGCGATGAGCCAGCCACACGGATCGAGCGATCGCTACTTCCAGGACACCGCGAGCGAGCTCGAGAAGCTCGTTCCCGAGGGCATCGAGGGGCGCGTCCCATACAAGGGGAGCCTCGTGACGATCCTCTACCAGCTCGCGGGCGGACTGCGTGCCGCGATGGGCTACACCGGCAGTCGCAACATCGAGGAGCTGCGCACGCGGCCGCACTTCGTGCGCATCACGAGCGCGGGCGTGCGCGAAAGCCACGTGCACGACGTGAGCATCACGAAGGAAGCGCCCAACTACCGAATTAGTTGATCATGGCCGCAGCAGAGCTCCAGTCCGTCAAACCGCCCGCTGCGGACATCCACGCCCACCGCATCCTGATCCTCGATTTCGGCGCGCAGTACACACAGCTCATCGCGCGCCGTGTGCGCGAGATCGGCGTCTATTGCGAAATCCACCCGTGGGACATGAGCGACGAGGCGGTGCGGGCCTTCGGCGCGCACGGCGTCATCCTGTCGGGCGGTCCGGAATCCGTGACCGATACCAAGCCACCCGCGGCGCCACCCGCCGTCTTCACGCTCGGCGTCCCGGTGCTCGGCATTTGCTATGGCATGCAGACGATGGCGAAACAGCTGGGCGGCAGTGTCAATCCGTCGCAGCATCGCGAGTTCGGTTTCGCACAGGTCACGATCACGGCGCGCTCGACGCTGCTCGATGGGTTCCAGGATCACAGCGACGCGACCGGCCTGCCGGTGCTCGATGTCTGGATGAGTCACGGCGACCGCGTGGAGCGCCTGCCAAAAGGCTTTGTGCCGATTGCGCGCACCGCGAACGCGCCGCTCGCGGCGATGGCCGATGAGTCACGCCATTTCTACGGCGTGCAGTTTCACCCGGAGGTCACCCACACCGTTCAGGGACGCGAGATCCTCGAGCGCTTCGTGCGCACCGTGTGCGGCTGCGAGGCGCTGTGGGACGCGGGCCACATCATCAGCGACAGCATCGCGCGCATCCGCGAGCAGGTCGGAAAATCGTGCGTGCTGCTCGGGCTTTCGGGGGGCGTCGATTCCTCGGTCGTGGCGGCGCTGCTGCACCAGGCGATCGGCGATCAGCTCACGTGCGTGTTCGTCGATCACGGCCTCATCCGCCTGGGCGAGGGTGACCAGGTCATGGAGACCTTCGCGCGTCACATGGGCGTGCGGGTGATCCGCGTGAACGCCGAGCAGCGCTTCCTCGACGCCTTGCGCAGCCAGACCGACCCCGAGCAGAAGCGTAAGACGATCGGGCGCCTCTTCATCGAAGTCTTCGAGGAAGAGGCGCGCAAACTCGAGGGCATCGAGTGGCTGGCGCAGGGCACGATCTACCCCGACGTGATCGAGAGCGCGGGCGCTCGCACCGGCAAGGCGCACGTCATCAAGTCGCACCACAACGTCGGCGGCTTACCCGAGCGCATGCACCTCAAGCTCCTCGAGCCGTTGCGCGAGCTCTTCAAGGACGAAGTGCGCAAGCTCGGCCTCGAGCTCGGCTTGCCGCGCGAGATGGTGTATCGCCACCCGTTTCCCGGGCCCGGGCTTGGCGTGCGCATCCTCGGAGAGGTGACCAAGGCCCATGCAGACCTGCTGCGGCGTGCCGACGCGATCTACCTCGATGAGCTCAAGCGCCAGGGCTGGTACGAGCGAGTGAGCCAGGCATTCGCGGTCTTCCTGCCAGTGCGCTCCGTCGCGGTCATGGGCGATGGGCGCCGCTACGACTACGTGATCGCGCTACGCGCGGTGGAAACGATCGATTTCATGACGGCGCGCTGGGCCCACCTGCCGTACGAATTTCTCGATCACGTGTCTCGCCGGATCATCAACGAGGTGCCGGGCATCTCGCGCGTCACGTATGACATCTCGAGCAAGCCACCCGCCACGATCGAGTGGGAGTGAGCTGAGCGCGGGCTTTCCGCCGTCAATTGGCGGCCCGCAGCGGCGTCGCTCGCGCTGACGTGCCCGTATGCTCGAACGCGTAGAAGTCGTCGCGCTCAGGCAGCGCATCCTCGCGCAGCGCCGCGCTCAAGGTCGGCGCCAGGAGCTTGACCACCGCGAGCGGCAGACTGCTCGTGAAGTTGTACTGCGCGGCTCGCGCTCCGGACACCGACGCCGTGACGACGCCAAACCAGCGCTCGTCCAGATAG
>DATFEQ010000069.1:0-13223 GCA_035250905.1 Steroidobacteraceae bacterium | reverse complement strand
GCCGATCGCTGCCAGGCACGATGCCAGCGGCGAATTTCCCTCCGCCACGATCGCCAAGGCCGGCGAGCTCGGCTTCATGGCGATCGAAATCCCGGAGGAATACGGCGGCGCCGGACTCGATGCGATCAGCTTCGTGCTGGTGATCGAGGAGATCGCCGCCGCGGATGCCGCGCATTCCACCATCGTCTCCGTCAACAATTCCCTCTATTGCAACGGCATCCTGAAATTCGGCAGCGAGCGGCAACGGCACGAATTCATTACGCCAGTCGCGCGCGGCGAGGCCGTGGGCTGCTACGGGCTGACCGAACCCCAGTCCGGATCCGACGCGGCCGGCATGCGCACGCGCGCGGTGCTGTCCAAGGACGGCTCGCACTACGTCATCAACGGCAAGAAGTCCTGGATCACCTCGGGCCCGGTGGCGCGCTACATGGTGCTCTTTGCGACCACGCACCCCGAACGCAAGGCGAAAGGCATCAGCGCCTTCCTGATCGATACCGGGCAGGACGGATTCGTGCGCGGCAAGACCGAGCCCAAGCTCGGGATCCGCGCCTCGGCCACGTGCGAGGTCGAGTTCGTCGATTACCGCTGCCCGGTCGAGAATCGGCTCGGTGCAGACGGCCAGGGATTCGAGGTCGCCATGGCGGTGCTCGATGCCGGGCGCGTCGGGATCGCCGCGCAGGCGTGCGGTATCGCGCGCGCCGCGTACGAGGCTGCCGTGCAGTACGCGCGCGAGCGCGTCGCCTTCGGCATGCCGATCGGCTCGTTCCAGATGATCCAGGCCAAGCTCGCCGACATGAAGTGCCGCCTCGACGCCTCGCGCCTGCTGACGCTGCGGGCGGCATGGAACAAGGCCGAAGCGGCGCGCTCCGGGCAGCGCAACACGCTCGAGGCGAGCGTTGCGAAGTTGTTCGCCTCGGAGTCCGCCATGTACATCACGCACCAGGCGCTGCAGATCCATGGCGGCATGGGCTACAGCAAGGAGATGCCGCTGGAGCGGTATTTCCGCGACGCCAAGATCACCGAGATCTATGAGGGCACGAGCGAGATCCAGCGCCTGGTCATCGCACGGCAGGAAACGGGGCTGCGCTAGCCGGTCAAGCTGCGAACAGCCGCTTCAAGCGCTGAGAACGTGGCCGGGCGCCTGGTAGTACCAAGCCACGGTCGTCGTAAGGGCTTCACTGCCCAGCCAATGGATATTCGAGGTCGAAGAGGCGAAGGCCCATGCCAGCAGAGACGTCAGGGTCACGGCGAGCGCGGCGCTGACCGACGTTTTCAAGCCTGAGAGTCCGAACGTGCCCATGTGAAGTGCTCCTGTGGATCTGTTCCATCGAGCGCTGGCAGGGTTTGTCAGCCAGCCTCGGCGACAGGATGCAGCGGATGGCGTGCGGCTTCTGTCAACGATGCGACACAGCGCGCACCGAGCCCGGTGGAGAACAGAAGCGCCGGTGACGGCGCGGCCGCAGGATCAACGCTGAGGCGATGCCGGGCGCCAGGCGCGCAGGCGCTCGGCGCCCTGCTCCAGGGTCTCGTCGCGCTTGGCGAAGCAGAACCTCACCACTCTGAGTCTGGGCGGCGACTGATAGAACGGTGCCAGGGGAATGGCCGCGACGCCCGCCTCTCTCAGCAGCGTGTCCGCGAACGCCATGTCATCCGTGTCGCTCAGCGCGGCGAAGTCGAGCAACTGGAAGTAGGTGCCCTGGGCGGGCGCCCAGCGGAAGCCCGAGCCTTCGAGCAGGCCGCAGAACAGGTCGCGCTTGCGCTGAAAGAACTCCGGCAACTCCGCCAACCGCTCGGGATAACGATCCAGGTACTCGGCGATCGCGTACTGCTCCGGCGCAAACACTGAAAAAGTGTTGAACTGGTGCACCTTGCGGAACTCGGCGGTGAGATCCGGCGGGGCGACGCAGTAACCGAGTCGCCAGCCGGTGGCGTGAAAGGTCTTGCCGAAGGAAAAGGCCGCGAAGCTGCGCTGGCGCAGCTCCGGATGCGCGAGCACCGAGTGGTGGCGACGCCCGTCGAGCACGATGTGCTCGTAGACCTCGTCCGCAAGCAGCAGCGCCTCGGTCGGCCGCAGGATCTCGGCGAGCGTGTCGAGATCGGCGCGCTCGAGCGCAGTGCAGGCCGGATTGTGCGGGTTGTTGATGATCACCAGGCGCGTGCGGGGCGACAGCGCCGCCCGCAACCGCTCCCAGGGGATCTCGAAGCGCGGCGGCTCGAGCGGCAGATGCACACAGCGCCCGCCCGCGAGACGCACCGCGGGATCGTACGAGTCGTAGGCGGGATCGAACATGATCGCTTCATCGTTGCTCGCGATCGTCGCGCTCACGGTGGAGAACAGCGCCTCGGTGCCGCCCACGGTGATCGTGATCTCGCGATCCGGGTCCACCTCGACACCGTAGCTGCGTGCGATCTTGCGCGCGATCGCCTGGCGCAGCTCCACGGCGCCCGTCATCGGGGCGTACTGGTTGCGACCCGCGCGCACGTGCTTGTCGAGGAGCGCGGCGAGGTCGGGCGAAATGTCGTAATCCGGGAACCCCTGCGCGAGGTTGATCGCGCCGAGCTCCTGCGCACGCTGCGTCACGACCGTGAAGATCGTGGTGCCCACGTCGGGCAGCTTGGAAGGGAATCGCTTCATGCCGACCCGCCGTGGCTGAGCGATTCGGCCGCCGCGAGCGCGGCGCCGACGACGCCAGCCTGCGCGCGAAAGTGCGCCGGCACGACCCGCGCACGCGCGCGCAGCAGCGACGCGAACTGCTCGTAGCACTCGGTCACGCCGCCGCCGAGGATGAAGAGATCGGGCCAGAACAGGCGCTCGAACTCGGCCAGCACCATGTTCACGCGCTCGGCCCATTGCGGCCAGTCGAGTCGTTCCTCGGTGCGCACGCGCCCGGAAGCGAAGTGCTCGACTTCGCGACCCCCGAGCGCCAGGTGGCCGAGCTCGGTATTGGGAAGGAGTTGCCCATCGACGAACAGCGCGCTGCCGATCCCGGTGCCGAACGTGAGCAACAACACCACGCCGCGCTCGCCCCGGCCCGCGCCGAGGCGCATCTCGGCGATGCCCGCGGCGTCGGCGTCATTGAGAAGCACTGCTGTCCTGCCCAGCAGCTCGCTGGTCAGCGTTTCGACGTTTGCGCCGATCCAGCTCCCATCGACGTTGGCCGCCGTCTGCGTCACGCCGCGCTTGACGACGCTCGGCACCGCGATCCCGATCGGGCCGGTCGAGGGGAGCCGCGCGACCAGGCTCGCGATCGCGCCTGCCACGGCGGCTGGCGTCGAAGGAGTGGGCGTGGGAACGGCGTCCAGCGGCACGGCGAGCGCGCCACTCGTCACGTCCACGGGCGCACCCTTGATCGAGCTACCGCCAACGTCGATTCCGATGACGACCATCGCTACTCATTCGCCGCCTTGGCCATCTGGACATCGCGCTGGCGGTTGCGTTCCTGGCGCTGCATCCAGATCGCGGAACCCACGATGCCGATGGTGACGATCAGCACCAGGATGGTGGCGAGGGCGTTGATCTCGGGACTCACTCCGAGGCGCACCTTGGAGAAGATCAGCATCGGCAGCGTCGTGGAGCCCGGTCCCGACACGAAGCTCGTGATCACCAGGTCGTCCCACGACAGCGTGAAGGCCAGAAGCCAGCCCGAAATGATCGCCGGCAGGATGATCGGCAGGGTGATGACGAAGAACACCTTCGCCGGCCGTGCCCCCAGGTCCATCGCCGCTTCCTCCAGCGACTCGTCGAACGTGGTGAGGCGCGACTGCACCACCACCGTGACGTAGGCCATCGAGAACGTGATATGCGCGAGCGTGATCGTGGTGACCCCGCGTCCCTGCGGCCAGCCGAACAGCTGTTCCATGGCGACGAACAGCAGCAGCAGCGAGAGTCCCGTGATCACTTCGGGCATGACCAGCGGCGCAGTGGTCATCCCGGAGAGGATCGTGCGCCCCTTGAAGCGACCGAAGCGCGCCAGCACCAGCCCCGCGACGGTGCCGAGGATCACGGCGCCGGTCGCGTTGATGCTGGCGATCTGCAGGCTCAGGCGCGCGGCATCGAGCATCTGGTCGTTGGAGAACAGCGACACGTACCACTTGGTCGAGAAGCCCGCCCACACCGTCACCAGCTTCGATTCGTTGAACGAGAACAGCACCATCGACAGGATCGGCACGTACAGGAACGCGAAGCCGAAGGCGAGCGCCGTGAGCACGAAGAAGGAGCGCCGCTGCATCAGCGATGCACCGCCATCTGGCGGCCCTGGAAGTACTGGAACAGCATGATTGGCACGACCAGCAGCAGCAGCATCGCGATCGCGACCGCGCTCGCCACCGGCCAGTCGCGGTTGTTGAAGAACTCGTTCCACAGCACTTTGCCGATCATGAGCGAGTCCGGGCCGCCGAGCAGCGCGGGGATCACGAACTCACCGACCGCCGGGATGAACACCAGCATCGCGCCCGCGATGATGCCGGGGATCGAGAGCGGCAAGGTGATGGTCAGGAAAGCTTTCGTCGGCCGGCAACCGAGATCGGCCGCCGCTTCGAGCAGCGTGAGATCCATCTTCTCGAGAGTGGCGTACAGCGGCAGCACCATGAACGGCAGATAGGAGTAGGTGATGCCGACGTACAGCGCAAAATCCGTCTGCAGCATGACCAGCGGCTCGTCGATGACGCCCAGCGCCATGAGGACGTTGTTGATCACGCCGTTGCTCTTGAGCAGCCCGATCCAGGCGTACACGCGCAGCAGGAACGAGGTCCAGAACGGCAGGATCACCAGCATCAGCAGCACGTTGCGCCATGCGGGGGTGGCGCGCGCGATGCCGTAAGCCATCGGGTACCCGATGATGAGGCAGAGCAGCGTCGAGACCGCGGCGACCCCGAGCGAGTTGAGGTAGGCGCGCACATAGAGCGCGTCCGTCATCAGGTAGACGAAGTTCTCGAGGTTGAGCTTGATCGCGAGCGCTTGCTCGCCGATCCACTCGATGAGCGGCGCATACGGCGGCATCGCGAGCTGGGTCTCGGAGAACGAGATCTTGAGGACGATCAGGAACGGGATCGCGAAGAAGAGCAGCAGCCAGAGATAGGGAATCGCGATCACCAGCGCGCGCCCGGTGACCCCGACGCGGCGCAGCCACCGTTGCGACCACAGGTAGACGGGGCTGTGCGTCACGCCCTCGATCAGGCGCACGAGCGCGAAGCTCAGCCGTTCTCCGAGGGACAGGTAGGCGGAGCGCGCCATGCAAGTGCCCTAGTAGCAGGCGCTCACTGGGTCACCACCACACCGCTGGTGGAATGCCAGTGCAGGTACACTTCTTCGTCCCAGGTGATTCGACCTTCCGCATGGCGCACGGTGTTGGGTTGCGTCACGCGCACTATCCGGCCGGTCTGCAGCCGCACCAGGTAGATCGACAGGTCGCCCATGTAGGCGATCTCCTTGACCACGCCGCGCGCCTGGTTGTCCGTGCCCGGCGGCTTGTCGCGCGCCAGGGAGATCTTTTCGGGGCGCACGGCCACCCAGACCGTGGCGGTGGGCGCGGCGCTCACGCCGTGATCGATGTAGAACGTGCCGCCGAGCTCCTCGGACTCGATGCGCACGTGATCGGGCTCGTCCTCGATCATGCGCCCCTCGAACATGTTGACCGAGCCGATGAAGTCGGCGACGAAGCGTGAGTTGGGATACTCGTAGATATCCGAGGGCGTGCCCACCTGGACGATCTCGCCGTGATTCATCACGCCGATACGGGAGGCGAGCGTCATCGCCTCCTCCTGATCGTGCGTCACGACCACGAAGGTGACGCCGAGCTGCTCCTGGATGTTGACGAGCTCGAACTGCGTGTGCTCGCGCAGCTTCTTGTCGAGCGCTCCGAGCGGCTCATCGAGCAGCAGCAGCTTCGGACGCTTCACCAGCGCGCGCGCCAGGGCGACACGCTGGCGCTGGCCGCCGGACAGCTGATGCGGTTTGCGCTTGCGCAACTCCGGGAGCTTGACGATCTCCAGCATCTCCCCGACGCGCCGGCGTATATCCTCGCCCGGAATGCCTTCCTGCTCGAGCCCGAAGGCCACGTTCTTTTCGACCGTCATGTGCGGGAAGAGCGCGTACGACTGGAACATCATGTTGACCGGGCGCTCGTAGGGCGGGATGCCCGCCATGTCCTGCCCGTCGATGAAGACCGATCCCGAGGTGGGTTCCTCGAACCCCGCCAGCACACGCAGCAGAGTGGTCTTGCCGCAGCCCGAGCCGCCGAGCAGGCAGAAGATCTCGCCCTTGTAGATCTTCAGCGAGACGTCGTTGACGGCGACGAAGTCGCCGAATTTCTTGGTGACCCGCTCGATCCGGACGTAAGGCGTGGCGTGCGGATCGTTCCAGGGCTCGATCTTCTTCTCGACTCGCGCCGCGCTGACCATGAGCTCCCCCGCTGCAGATCCCGGAGCTTCGGCCGCCTGGCACGGCGCGCAGGTCCCTTCAGGACGATGCGCGCCGCCGCCCGGGGGTGAAACCCGATTCTCGTGTGCTTATTGTCCCGTCTGGAATCTCGTCCAGCTGCGGTTGAGCAGGCGCGTGTACTCCGGCGTCTCGGCGAGATCCGGATAGAGCTTGGCCTTGATCTCAGCCGGCGGATACACGCCGGGGTCGGTGCGCACGCCCTCGTCCACCAACGGGAGCGACGCGGCGTTGCCATTGGCGTAGTTCACGTAGTTGCTGATCGACGCGGTCACCTCGGGCTTGAGGATGTAGTTGATCCAGGCATGCGCGTTGTCGGGATGCGGCGCATCCTTCGGAATGCCCATCTCGTCGAACCAGATGATCGTGCCCTCTTTCGGCACGGCGTACTCGACCTTGACGTTGTTGTTGGCCTCGGCGGCGCGATCGCGCGCCTGCAGGATGTCCCCGCTGTAGCCCACCGCCACGCAGATCTCGCCGTTGGCGAGGTCGTTGATGTACTGCGAGGAGTGGATGTAGCGGATGAAGGGACGGATCTTGAGGAGCTTGGCCTCGGCCTGCGCCAGGTCGTCCGGCGACTGGCTGTTCGGGTCCTTGCCGATGTAGGCGAGCACCGTGGTCACGATCTCGGACGGCGAGTCGAGGAGCGCGATGCCGCAGCCCTTGAGCTTCGCAGCGTTCTCGGGCTCGTACACCAGCGACCAGCTGTCGACCGGCGCATTCGGCAAGGCCTTCTTGACCTTGTCCGGGTTGAACCCGATGCCCGTCGTGCCCCACATGTAGACGACCGAATGCTCGTTGTTGGGATCGTGCAGCGCCGCGCGCTGCATGATGTCCGGATCCATGTTCTTGAGGTTGGGGATCTTCGACTTGTCGAGTTTCTGGTACACCCCTGCCTTGATCTGGCGCTCCATGAACGACGCCGACGGCACCACGATGTCGTAGCCGGAGTTGCCGGCCAGGAGCTTGGTTTCGAGTGTCTCGTTGCCGTCATAGACGTCGTAGTTGACCTTGATCCCGGTCTCCTTCTCGAAGTTGGCGACCGTGTCCTCGGCGATGTAGTCCGACCAGTTGTAGACGCTGACGACCTTCTCTTCTCCCGCGCCGGCAGGCGCGCCCGCCTGCTCACCCTGCGCCTGCTCGCCCTCCTTGGCCTGCTCGCCCTTCCCGCAAGCGACCAGCGCCAGCGTGACAGCGATCCCCAGCAGACCCCGTAGCAGCTTGCTCGTCATGACGAAGTTCTCCTCGATTGAGCGGCTCGAAATTGTTGTGATTGACGCGTTTATAGCAGCATAGGCCAGCGCTGCACAGGTGCCATGGTGCCACCCCGTGTCGTGCCCCCTAGACGTTGAGCAACAGGTGCTCCCGCTCCCAGGAGCTGATCACCTGCGAGAACGTCTCGTACTCGTTTTCCTTGACCGCCGCGTAAGCCCGCACGAAGCGCTCGCCGAAGAGCTCCACCAGCGGCTTGCAGGTGCGCAGGAGCTTGAGCGACTCGTCGAGCGTGCGCGGCAGCGCGAACGGCAGGTCGTGCGCGCTCCCGGTGATCGGGTCGGTGGGCTTGAGTCCCTCGATCATGCCGAGGTAGCCGCACGCGAGCGAAGCAGCGATGGCGAGATAGGAGTTGGCGTCCGCGCCGCCGACACGGTTCTCCACGCGGCGTGCTTCGGGCGACGACATCGGCACCCGCAGTCCCGCCGTGCGGTTGTCGTAGCCCCACTGCACGTTGATCGGCGCCGACAGATAACGCGTGATGCGACGGTACGAGTTGACGTTGGGGCAGAGCAGCGACATCGCGGCGGGCAGGTACTTCTGCAGGCCGGCAATGTGCGAGAAGAACAGCTGGCTCGGCGTGCCGTCCGCGTTGCCGAAGATGTTCTGCTTGCTCTTCTTGTCGATGATGCTCTGGTGGATGTGCATGGCGCTGCCCGGCTCGCGCGCCATGGGCTTCGCCATGAAGGTGGCGTACATCTTGTGGCGCATGGCCGCTTCGCGCGCGGTGCGCTTGAAGAGAAACGCCTGGTCGGCGAGATCGAGCGCTTCGCCGTGCAGCAGGTTGATCTCCATCTGCGCGGCGCCGTCCTCGTGGATCAGCGTGTCGATCTCGATCTCCTGCGCTTCGCAGAAGGCATAGATGTCGTCGAACAGCGGGTCGAACTCGTTGACCGCGGCGATGCTGTAGGACTGGCGGCCAATCTCGGGACGGCCGGAACGCCCGACCGGGGGCTTCAGGGGGTAGTCGGAATCCGTGTTGGGCTCGACCAGGAAGAACTCGAGCTCGGGCGCCACCACCGGCTGCCAGCCGCGCTCGCCGTACAGGTTGAGCACGTGGCGCAAGACGTGGCGCGGTGCCATCGGCACCGGCGTCCCATCCCCATAGAAACAGTCGTGAATAACCTGCGCGGTAGGCTCCGCTGCCCAGGGCACGACTCGCACGGTGCGCGGATCGGCCTTGAGCACGATGTCGATCTCGGAAGGACTGATGGCGCTGTCGTCGTCCGGGTACTCACCGGTCACGGTCTGCAGGAAGATGCCTTCCGGCAGGCGCATGCCCTCCTCCTCGGCGAATTTTTCCGCCGGCATGATCTTGCCGCGCGCCACGCCCGCCATGTCGGGGATGATCGCCTCGACGTCGGAGATGCCGTGATCCTTGAAGAACTGCTGGATTTTGCTGGGCATAGGGCTAACCGGCTTTGCGCTCCTCGGCGCGCTCGCGGGTGGCTGCGCCGAAGGCGGCGAACAGCCCGCGCGAAAAAGAGTTGTTCATCACCTGCCATTCGGGGTGCCACTGCACCGCGAGGGCAAAACGCGGTGCATCGCTGACGCGGAAGGCCTCGACGACGCCGTCGGGCGCGCGCGCCTCGACCGTGAGCCCGGGGCCGAGCTTGTCGACACCCTGCCAGTGCAGCGAATTGACACGGATGCGCTCGCTCCCCGCGAGCTCGCGCAGCACGCCGCCGGCCTCGAGGAGCACGTCGTGAGCCGGCCCGTACTGGACCTCGAGCGGCGCTGCCTCATCTTCGCGATGGTCTTCGTACCCCTCGACTTCGTGCAGCTTCTGCCAGAGCGTGCCGCCGAACGCCACGTTCATCTCCTGGAAACCGCGGCACACCGCGAGCACCGGCATTCCCGCCGCGATCGCCTGCCGAATCATCGGCAAGGTGGTCGCATCGCGCGCCGGATCGTGCAGCGTTCCCGGAGCGCTTTGCGGGCCGCTGTAGTGATGCGGCTCGACATTGGAGGCGCTACCCGTGAGCAGCAGCCCATCGAAGCGCTCGAGTAGCACCCCGGGGTCGAGCTGCGGCCCCAGTGCCGGGATGAGCACCGGTACGGCCTCCGCGGCCTCCCGTATGGCCTCGATGTACTTCTCGCCCACCAGGTGAAACCAATGGTGGCCGAGCAGGCGACGGTCCGCCGGTATCCCAATGAAGGGCCTTGTTGCACGCATGTTAATTATTTTAAACAGCCCACGAGAGCCGCAGGCGTTCAGAACCGGCGCATTACACCACATCCCCCTGCCCGTCGGTCGCGGGCCTTGTGCGAGGGGTTAAAGAATGCAGAGATTCCAAGGCTTAGGCCGAAATATTGCATCGCCGCATGTTTGCCCATAACGCAGGCGTGCCGCTATCCTCGCGAAAGTCAAGCAGAGCGCGCCATCGCAGAATATTAAACAGCCAGCCATGCCGGCCGAGTACATCAAGTCCTACTACGCGACCACGGCGAACCCAGCGCCGCCCTATCCGGCGCTCGCCGGTGACGTCGATTGCGACGTGTGCGTGATCGGCGGGGGGATCGCCGGCTGCTCGAGCGCGCTGCACCTCGCCGAGCGTGGTTTCAGCGTGGTGCTGCTCGAAGACAAGCGCATCGGCTGGGGTGGGTCAGGCCGCAGCGGCGCGCAGGTATTGCCGGGATTCTCCGCCGGCCAGGACAAGATCGAACGGCTGGTCGGCGCCGACACGGCGCGCGCGTTGTGGGACATGTCGGTGGAGGCGCTCGCGCTCACGCGCGACCTGATCCGCCGCTACTCGATCGCCTGCGACTGGGCGGACGGCCAGATGCTCGCGGCCATCAAGCCGCGCCACCGCACGGAGCTCATCGAGTGGGCCGAGCAGCTCGAGCGCGACTACGCGTACCGCTCGGTACGGCTGGTCGAGGGCGCCGAGCTCCACGCGTTGCTCGACACGCGGCGTTACATCGCGGGTCTCTACGACAGCCAGTGCGGACACCTGCACCCGCTCAACTACACGCTGGGTCTTGCGGGCGCCGCCTCACAACAGGGCGCGCGCATCTTCGAGAACACGCGCGCGCTGCGCTTTACGTCGGGAAACCCGGTGGTGGTGCACACGGCGCAGGGCGCGGTGCGCTGCCGGCACCTGGTGCTGAGCGGCAACGTCTATCTCGGGGACACCGCGCCCGAGCTCGCCGCCAAGATCATGAACGTGGGCACGTACATCGTGGCCACGGAACCGCTGGGGGAAGAGCGTGCGCGGCGGCTCATCGCCAACAACATGGCGGTGGCCGATCTCAACTGGATCATCGATTACTTTCGCCGCTCGGCCGACCACCGGTTGCTGTTCGGCGGGCGCGTCAGCTACTCCGGGCTCGACCCGCTCGGCACGTCGAGCGCGACACGCGCGCGCATGCTCAATGTGTTTCCGCAGCTCGCCGACGTGCGCATCGACTATGCCTGGGGCGGCTTTCTCGACATCACCTTGAACCGCGCCCCGCATTTCGGTCGGCTCGCGCCCAACGTGTACTTCGTTCAGGGGTTTTCCGGCCACGGCGTTGCGCTCACCGGGATCGCCGGCAAGCTCATCGCGGAAGCGGTCGCCGGAACGGCGGAGCGCTTCGACCTGTTCACCCGCATTCCGCACCGCGATTTTCCCGGCGGCGCACTGTTGCGACGCCCGACCCTGGTGCTCGCGATGCTGTACTACCGACTCCGCGACCTGCTGTAACGCCTTGATGCGCTGCGCGCTAGGGCGCGCGGCTGGTTGCGCTGACCTGGAAACCGGCCCAGTGGAACGGGTGGTCGCGGGTGTCGTCGCCGCGCACGCGATCGAGCCAGCGATCGATAGCCGAGCGGTGGCGCGCGGAGACGATCATGGCGAGCTGCGCCTGGCGCAGCGCCTCATCCGTCGTGACTCCCTCGCGGATATGGCGGTAAAAATCGATCATCAATTCGCTGGTCGAGCGATCGGCCACCGGCCACAACGACGAGAGCACTTCGCGCGCACCGGCGAAATGGAACGCGCGCGTGAGCCCGAGCAGGCCTTCACCGGCCGACTCGGTGCCGATCGCCGAGGCGCAGGCGGAAAGCGCGACCAGATCGGCATCGAGCTCGAGGTGCTCGAAGATCTCCTCGGCGCGCAGCCGCCCTTCGGTTTCGGCGCCGCCGCGCGAGGCCGGCGCCAGGACCAGGTAGGAATCGAGCGGCGAGCCGGCGTCGGTGACGGCATGCGTCGCGAAATGGATGCGTCGGGCCCGCGGAATTTCCGCGAGCACGCGTTGCTCCGTGACCTGGCCGCCGAGGTAGACCCGGGCGTCCTTCCCGAACAGCCCGCCGAGCGCCGCCACTTCCTCGCGCGACCACGGCAGCGGACCCGCGCCCGAAGAGCGCATCAGGACGGCGGGTGTCGGGGCCAGGCTCGCTGAAGCGCCCTCCGCCACGAGCGGGTCGCCGAACGCGACGAGATCGACGGTCGCAGGCCGCGCCACCTGTGCCGGCGCCGATTCGCCGAGCAGCGACAGCGAGAGCGCGATGGCGACTGCATGATCCTCGATCACGTAGCGCGGCGCACCGCTTGCCTCGATGCGCGTCACGAGCGCGCCGAAGGGCACGAGATGCAGCGGACCATCGGGGATGACGAGCCAGCGCCGGTAGCGATTCAGTCGCTCGCCGAGCGGCGCGAGCAGTGCGCGGTGCAGCTCCTGCGCGCGCCGGTTGAGCGCGGCCGTGGATTCGGGCGTCGCATGGGGCGAAACGAGCAGCACGCGCCACGCTTCCACGAGCTCACGTACCTGCTGCTCGCCCAGCGACAGGGGCACCGCGGACAACCTCGCGGTGCCGGATGCGGCAGCAGGCGACGATGCGGGCTCGAGCAGGAAGGCATACACGCGCTCGGCGGTCACGGCGAAGGACACGATGACCGTATCCGGCGCCTGACCGATATGCGCCTGCTCGAGACTGAAGGGTGCCGGATAGCGCACCGCCGCGATCGCGGGCGCCGCGGCACGCACGCGCGTGATGAATGCCGTGCGCTCGTCCTGCAAGGTGGCGAGTTGGGCGAGCAGCCGATCGACCTCGGCCTGTTGCTTGAGCGGATCGCCGATGCGCGCGAGCGCCTCGCTCGTGCTTTCGACCTCGGCATCGAGCCGCAGCCGGTCGGCGCGCAGGTCGCCCGGCAGGCGGCGCTCGAGCAGCGCGTCGCGCTCCGATAACATCGCGCGGAAGAGCCGCGCACGATAGCGCTCGAGAGTCTCGAAGGCCGCCGGCTCGCGCTTGAGACGCATCAGCACGTCGACGTAATCCTTGTAGAAGTGCGCGAAGCGCGCGGCATAGGAAGCCCGCACGTCCTGGCGGCCGCCGATCAATTGCTCCTGGATTTCGATGACCTCGACGGCACGTCGCAGCAGATCGGCCGCGGCCTCGAGGCGATTCTGATCGCGCGCGATGATGCCAAGCCCGTAGAGCGCCTCGGCCCGCTCGTAGCCCGTCGGCGAGATCCGGTCGTAGACCGCGAGCGCCAGGCGGCTGCGCTCCGCCGACTCCTTGTAGTGGCCCTGC
>DATFEQ010000020.1:0-9963 GCA_035250905.1 Steroidobacteraceae bacterium | reverse complement strand
GAGATGAGGAGCAGCGCCGTGCGCGCAGACCATCAAGGCCAGAGGCCGAAACGGCCTCAGCACAGGGCCGGATATAAGGTCGCAATCCTTCCTGCCGTCCTCGAGACAAGTTGTTGCAATTCGGACGGGTCCATATAAGGGTCCTATGAGAACGACATCACTCGCCTGGGCGGCGCTCCTGTTCCTGGGCGCCTGCGCAGCAATCCAGGCGAATCCGGACGAGAGCGTGGAACAGGTCGAGCGGCGGCGCTTCGCAGCGATGGTGGCGCAGGACCTCGCGGCGCTCGAGCCACTCCTGGCAGAGGACCTCACCTACGGCCACTCGAATGGCGCCTTCGAGAACAAGTCCGAGTTTCTCGAAACCATCCGGGAGGGACGCCTGCGCTACGAGGCGATCGGCGTGCAGGAGCTCGCGGTGCGGCAGTATGGGAATGTCGCGATCGTCACCGGGCGGATCCTGATCAGCGGTCGTGCCGGCACCGGGCCGGTGATGCTGAACCTGCGATACACGGACGCTTACGTGAAGCGCGACGGCCGCTGGCAGCTCGTCGCCTGGCAGTCGACGCGCCTGCCCCAGGAGTAGACGGGCAGCAAGAGTTCGGCGTCGCGCGCGTTACAATGGGCGCTCGCTTCCGAGCTGGATTCCATGACCACCCGCCGCGCATCCGTTCCCGTCTACGTCGGCACCGTCAAAGTGGGGGGCGGCGCGCCGATCGTCGTGCAGTCGATGACCAATACCGACACGGCGGACGTCGAATCGACCGCGCAGCAGGTCAGGGCGCTGGCGCGTGCCGGCTCCGAGCTGGTGCGCATCACGGTCAACACCGCGGAAGCCGCGGCCGCGGTGCCGCGCATCCACGCGCGCCTGGCGCAACTCGGCCTGAGCGTGCCGCTCATCGGCGACTTCCACTTCAACGGTCACAAGCTGCTCAGGGAGCAACCCGCCTGCGCCGAGGCGCTGGCGAAATACCGCATCAACCCGGGCAACGTCGGCCGCGGCAGCAAGCGCGATCCGCAGTTTGCGGAAATGATCGAAGTCGCGTGCCGCTTCGGCAAGCCGGTGCGCATCGGCGTCAACTGGGGCAGTCTCGACCAGGACCTCCTGACGCGCCTCATGGACGAAAACTCGCGCCGCGCCCAGCCGCTCGATGCCAGCGACGTGGTGCGCGAAGCCATGGTGCAATCGGGACTCGAAAGCGCGCGTCGTGCCGAAGAGCTCGGCTTGCCGCACGATCGCATCATCATCAGCGCGAAGGTGAGTGGCGTGCAGGACCTGATCGCCGTGTACCGCACGCTCGCAGGGCGCTGCGACTACCCGTTGCACCTCGGACTCACCGAGGCGGGCATGGGCTCGAAGGGCATCGTCGCCTCGACGGCCGCGATGTCGGTGCTGCTGCAGGAAGGCATCGGCGACACGATCCGCGTCTCGCTCACACCCGAGCCCGACGGCGACCGGACCAATGAAGTGATCGTGGCACAGGAAATCCTGCAGACGATGGGGCTGCGCTCGTTCATGCCCATGGTCATCGCCTGCCCCGGCTGCGGGCGCACCACCAGCACGTACTTCCAGCAGCTCGCGCAGGACATCCAGGGCTACATTCGCCACAAGATGCCGGAATGGCGCCGCACGCACGCGGGCGTGGAGGAGCTGACCGTGGCGGTGATGGGGTGCGTGGTCAACGGCCCCGGCGAGAGCAAGCACGCCAACATCGGCATCAGCCTGCCCGGCACCGGCGAGCGCCCGGTCGCGCCGGTGTACGTGGACGGCGAAAAAACCGTGACGCTCAAGGGCGAGCGCATCGCGGAAGAATTCCAGCAGCTCGTCGAGGACTACGTCGAGCGTCATTATTCACGGAGGAGTCCGACATGAGCGAGCTCACCGACCGCAAGTGCGTGCCATGTGAAGGCGGCGTGCAGCCGCTCACGCGCGCTGAAGCCGAGAGGTACCTGAAGAAGCTCGCGCCTGGCTGGGCGCTGAGTGACGATGCGCGCCAGATCCGGCGCGAGTATCGCTTCAAGGATTTCTATCGCACCATGAGCTTCGTCAACGGCATCGCCTGCATCGCCAACGCCGAGGACCATCACCCGGACCTGGAAGTGGGCTACAACTACTGCAACGTCCGCTTCATGACGCACGCGATCAAGGGACTGTCGGAGAACGACTTCATCTGTGCCGCGAAGATCGATCGCCTGACGGCCTAGGCAAGCGCGCAACACTTCACACGAAGCGACGCGGCGGCGCAGCATGCGCCCGGCAATCGCCGCGGCTACCGGCTGTTCGCCCCGAGCGCCGCTCGCCGATCGGTGAGCCATCTCGCACTTCGGAAATGTCGGCCGCGAAACTTGCGGTGGTGCACCTTTTTGGCGACTGCGCTGGCGTAGCGTGGCGGCCTCGTTTGTTGAGGTAGCCATGCGCGATCTTCTGCGGGTTTTACAGAATCTGGACGAGAGCGAGCGGTCGCATCCGCATAGCGCGGGACGCCCGCGGCTTCGCGAATCCGAGCGGTGGTTATCGCCGTTCGAGACCGAGGCGCTGCTGGCGGGCCCGTTCGCCAGGCGTCACCGGTCGGTTCCGGATTTCCAGGACAACTACTCCGGCGACTTCCACCTGTTCCGGATCTACTGATCCGCAGGATCGCCGAACAGCACGCCGTTCTCCGCGGCGGGCTCGCTCTCCATGTCTGCCAGCGGAACGCGGCTGAACCGGCGCGCGAGCGCCAGCGCGCGTTGATCCTTCTCCTCCACCGCTGCCCACTGCGCATGCTCGCAAAGCAGCGCCAGTTGCAAGCTCCGGCCCAGCGTGATCGCGAAACGCCGCGCACCCGCCTGCAACTCGACGCGATCGCGGGTGGCCACGATCCAGTCGCGCGCGCGTTGCAACAGGTCGCGTGCCGCTTTCACCGCAGCGGCGAGCCGCGGATCGCGGGTCGCATCGAGGGCGTGGCCGATGCGCTCGGCGAGCGCCTGCAAGCCCTGGTCGAGGTCGGTGCGCAGCAGCGCGTCGAGTGACAGGACGTTCGTCGTCCCTTCCCAGATCGGCAGCACCTGGCTGTCACGCAACAGCACCGGCAGGCCTGTGTCCTCGACGTAGCCCGCGCCTCCGAAAGCTTCCAGCACCTCGCTCGCGACCGTCACCGCCTGCTTGCCGGTCACCAGCTTGGCTATGGGGAGAAGCAGGCGCAGCAGGTGGCGGCCGCTTTCGTCGAGCTCGCCGCATTCCTCGCGACCGAGGAGGTCCACCACTTCGAACGTGAGGTGCAAGGCGCCCGCAAGCTCCGCCTGGAGCGCTGCGAGCGTGTCGCGATGCAGGGGCTGATCGATGAGCGCAGCACCAAATACGCGCCGCCGTCGTGCGTAGCTGGTCGCGAGCGCAATGCCGCGGCGCATGAAAGCACAGGCGCAGACGCTGTTCCAGGCGCGCGTGATCCTGAGCATCGGTTCGATGTCGCGCGTGCCGTGCGAGGTTCCGGCCACGAGCTCCGCGGGGGTGCCATCTAGAGTGAGCTCGGCAGTAGGCACCTTGCGCGTGCCGAGCTTGTCCTTGAGGCGCTCGATGCGAATGCCCTGCAGTCTTCCTTCCGCGTCGCGCGTCTCGACGTAGAACAGTGCGAGCCCGCTCCCTCCCGGCCCGTTGCCCTCAGGGCGCGCGAGGGTGAGCGCCATTTGCGACGTCGCCGCGGAGGTGAACCACTTCTTTCCGTACAGTCGCCACACGCCGTCGGGGTCGCGTCGCGCCATCGTAAGGCTCGCGCCGACATCCGAACCGCCGCTCGCTTCCGTCATCCACTGCCCGCTGGACCAGAAGTAGTCCGGGTCGCGACTGGTGAGACGCGGAACGGCGCGAGCGATCAGGGAGCGGTTGTTGGCCTCGAGCAGCGTGCGCGCCGCGCCGTCCGTCATTGCGAGCGGACAGGTATAGACATCGCTCGACGCATGAAACAGGTACACGAGCGCGAACTGGTGCGTGCGGGAATAGCGGCCGTCGCGGCGCTCGTAGGGAATCGCATTGAGCCCGTACTCGAGGGCGATGCGCGCTGCGTTGCGCCACAACGGCGTGAGCTCGATGTGATCGACGCGATTGCCCCACGCGTCCCAGTTCGTCAGGCGCGGCTCGTTGAGGCGATCTGCGAGCTGAGCCTGGTAGAGCTCGCCCCCGCAGAGCGCGCCCAGCGCGCTGAGTTGCGCTTCGAGACCGTTGCGGAGCTCACGGGGCAGGCGCCGCGACAGGTAGGAGCGCAACAGTGAGTCGGCGAGATACTCGTTGCCGAGCGCCGGTGCCGGCTGTACGAAGCCCTGCATCAACGCACCTCGGTGTAGCCGCCTGACACTCCATGGGGGGACAAGACGATCTGCCACAGCTGGTTGCTGCGCGCGCGGAAGGCAGCGGCCGAGCTCAGCAGCCAGAAACGCCACATGCGCCGGAAGCGCTCGCCGTAGGTCGCCGCGATCTCAGGCCAGCGACGCTCGAAGCGCCCATACCAGGCGAGGAGCGTCCGGTCGTAGTCGGCGCCGAAGCTGTGCCAATCCTCGGTCACCCACAGGTCTTCGGTGGCCTGCGCGATCTGCGCCATCGAGGGCAGCAACGAGTTGGGGAAAATGTAGCGCTCGACCCATGGATCGTTCGCCGTCGCCGAGACATTGGCGCCGATGGTATGCAGCAGGAACAGGCCGTCTTCAGTGAGCAGGCGGCGCATGGTTTCAAAGAACTTGCGGTAGTTGCGCACCCCGACATGCTCGAACATGCCGAGCGAGTAGATGCGATCGAACTGCCCGGCGAGGCTGCGGTAGTCCTCGAGCAAGATGTTCACCGGCTGGCCGCGGCAGCGCGCGCGTGCCGCCTCCGCCTGGTGGCGCGAAATCGTGATGCCGGTGACGTTGACGCCGTAGCGTTCCGCCGCGAACTGCGCCGCTCCACCCCACCCGCAACCGATGTCGAGGACGCGCATGCCGGCGCGCAGACCCAGCTTGCGACACACCAGGTCGAGCTTGGCCTCCTGCGCGCCGTCGAGATCGTGTGCCGTACGCCAGTAGGCGCAGCTGTAAATCATGCGCCGATCGAGCATGCGCTCGTACAGGTCGTCGCCGATATCGTAGTGCTGTTGCGCGACCGTGAACGAGCGACGCGGAGTCTGCGGATTGAGCAGTCGCGCGCGCAAGCCCGCGAGCACCTGGCGCAACGAGGGCATTTCCGCATCGATGCGCGCTTCGAGCACCCGGCGCATCATCTCATCGAGCCGGTCGCAGTCCCACCAGCCGTCCATGTAGGACTCTCCCGCGCCCAGCGAGCCCTGCGCGAGCACGCGCCGGAACATGCGTTCGTCGTGTACCCGCAGGTCCCACGGCTCGGTACCGTCCACGGTGACTCCCGCGCGCGCCAGCAGGTCGACGAGCGCGCGCCGATAGGAACTGGCAGCCAGCCTGGGCACCGTGTTCATGGTTCAGGTTATTCAACCGTCGACGAGCGCGAGCCGCGGCAGATCGCCCGCGAGACCCATGGCCCGCTTCATGAAGAGAGTCTTCACGGGTTCGGCACGGTTCACAAGCGTCAGGCCGGCCCGTCGCAGGACCCCCACCGCGGGGCTCGAGTTCGAAAACAGGCGGTTGAGGCCGTCAAGTGCCGCCAGCATCAGCAGATTTTCGCCCTTGCGCCAGCGTTCGTAGCGGCGCAGGCACTTGAGATCGCCGGCATCGTCGCCGTTCGCCCGCGCCCCGGCGATGACCTCGGCGAGCGCGGCGCTATCGAGAAAGCCCAGGTTCACGCCCTGCCCCGCCAGCGGATGCACGGAATGGGCGGCATCGCCCACGAGCGCAAACCGGGACTCGACGTACGCCTCGGCATAGCTGCTGTTCAACGGGAATGACGCGCGGCGGCCGCAGCGCCTGACAGCACCCAGCACACCGTCGGCGGCGCGTTCGACCGCGGCACAGAATTGCTCCTCGCCGAGCGCGAGGAGATCCGCCGCGGCCGCCGGCGTGGTCGTCCACACGATCGATGAGCGGCCATCGTGCAAGGGCAGTAGCGCGATCGGACCGGTTTCCAGGAAGCGCTGCCAGGCCGTCGAGCAATGCGATCGTTCGGTCTCGATGTGACTCACCACGGCCTGCTGATCGTGCGCATGATGCCGCGCTTCGATGCCGATCATGCGGCGCGTCGGAGACTCCGCGCCATCCGCAGCCACCACCAGCGCGGCTTCGATGAGCGGACCCTCCGCGAGTTCGATGCGCAGGCAGCGCGCTGCTCGCTCCAGCCCCCTGACCTGCGATTGCACCACGCGTACCCCGGCTGCACGCGCCTGTTGCAGCAGCTCCCACTGGATGCGGCGATTCTCGACGATGTGTCCGAGGCTCGGCTGACCCAGGGAGGCGCAATCGAACTCGATCGCGCCGGCTCCGCCGGGACGGGCCGACGCATCCCACACACTCATGCGCTCGTAGGCGCAAGCCCGCGTGCTGCTGATCGCCGCCCACGCGCCACAGGCCTGCAGGATGCGTTCGCTGGCACGTGACAACGCGGACACGCGCAGATCGATCTCGTCGTCGGCGGCAGGTCGCGGCGGCAGGTGCGATTCGATGAGCACGAGCCGCGCGGCGGGCACGATGCCGCGACGCGCGAGCAGCGCCGCCAGGCACGCACCCACCATGCCGCCACCGACGATGACGACGTCGGCGCCAGGGTGGCTCTGCACAGGTCTCATGGTCGTCCTAGCTCACGTGAGCGGCACGCCGCGCGCGAGCCGCGGAAGCTTGCCCGTGACGCCCATGCTGAGCGCCGACAGGGCGCTCTTGGCGGGCGGCAGGACGTCGAACAGCAGCATGCCGAGGTCGCGCGCTACTTTGACGGAGCCGAGCGGGTTGCCGAACAGGCGCACCAGTCCATCGGTGAAGGCGATCACGCCGCGGCGATCGGTACGACGCCATTCATCGTAACGCTCGAGCATGGACCCCTCGCCCAACGTCGCGCGCGAGTCGGCGATCACCTCGGCGAGGGTGGCCACGTCCCGCAGTCCCAGGTTGAATCCCTGTCCCGCGATCGGGTGCAGACCCTGGGCGGCGTTGCCGATGATCACGACTCTCGACCCCACGCGCTCCTGCGCGCGCGTGAGCGCGAGCGGATACGCGTGCCGGCGACCGACGCGCGTGAAGCGGCCGAGCCGGAATCCGAAACGCTCCTGCAGGCGGGCGAGGAAGGTCGCATCGTCGAGCTGCATGGTCGCCTGCGCAGCCTCCGGCGCCAGTGTCCAAACGACCGTGCAGCGCCCATCGGCCAGCGGCAGCACGGCGAGAGGGCCAGTGGCCGTGAAACGCTCGTAGGCGACGTGGTCGTGAAACTTGCGCGTCGCGACGTTGGTGATGATCGCGGTCTGCTCGTAGTCCCAGCTGCTCGCCTCGATCCCGAGCGCCTTGCGGATGGTCGAGTTGGCGCCATCCGCCGCAACCAGCAGACGCGCGCTCAGCGTGCGGGACAGCTCCCCCGTGCTCGCCCGCAACGCGACCGCCTCGGTCCCGGCGGTCACTTCCTCGACGCGCGCCGGACAGAGAATCTCGATCGCCGGGTCGCGCGTCAGCCGTTCCCACAGCGCCGCACCGAGCACGCGGTTGGGAAGCACGAATCCCAATGCCGCGACGCCCTCCTCGGCCGCATCGATGCGTGCGAAGCCGAACCGGCCCTGGTCCGACACGTGGATGCGGCGAATCGGCGCGGCCTCCGGCGCCACCGCGTCCCACACTCCCATGCTGGTCAGGATGCGCCGGCTGCCGTTCGAGAGCGCCGTGGTGCGCTCGTCGAAACTCGGCTGCGCCTGCGATTGCAGCGGCACCGACTCGATCAGCGCGACCCGCAGCCTGAGCGGAGTGAGCGCCGCCGCGAGGCTTGCGCCGACCATGCCGCCGCCGACGATGGCGACATCGAACGAATCGCTCATGTCACGCGGCCTGCATCAGCCGTTCGATCTCGTCGGGATCCTTCGGCAGCTGCCTGGTGAGCACGTCCGCCGCGCCGCGCGTCACGACCACGTCATCCTCGATGCGCACGCCGATGTTCCACCAGCGCCGCGGCACGCCCTTGCTGCCGGCCGGAATGTAGATTCCGGGCTCCACCGTCATCGCCATCCCGGGCTCGAGTACGCGCCACTCGCCGCCGACCTTGTAGTCGCCGACGTCGTGCACGTCCATGCCGAGCCAGTGCCCGGTGCGATGCATGAAGAACTGCTTGTAGGCGTTCGAGCGGACCAGCGCCGGCACCTTGCCCTTGAGCAGGCCCAGCTTCACCAGCCCCTGCGTGATGGTGCGCACCGCCGCGTCGTGCGGATCGTTCCAGTGATTGCCGGGCCGGATCTTGGCGAGCGCCGCGGCCTGCGCCTGCAACACCAGCTCGTAGATGGCCCGCTGCTCCGGGCTGTAGCGTCCATTCACCGGAAAGGTGCGCGTGATGTCCGATGCGTAGTAGTCGAACTCGCAACCCGCATCGATCAGCAACAGCTCGCCATCCCTGAGCTCGGCGTTGTTGTTGCGATAGTGGAGCACGCAGGTGTTGCGCCCTGACCCGACGATGGGGAGGTAGGAAGTTTCGGCGTTGTGGCGGCGGAACTCGTGCAGGATCTCGGCCTCCACCTGGTACTCCATGAGCCCGGGCCGGCAACTGCGCATGGCGCGCACATGCGCGCGCGCGGCGATCTGCGCCGCGCGCCGCAGCGTGTCGAACTCCGGCCGGCTCTTGTAGAGCCGCATATCGTGCAACAGGTGATCGAGCGCCACGAACTCGTGCGCCGTCTGCACGCCCTGGCGCGCCTGCGCTCGCAACGTGTTCACCCAGCCGACGACGCGCTGGTCGAAGTCGTGATGCACGCCCATCGTGTAATAGACCCGGCTGCGGTTCTCGAGGAGTCCCGGGAGGATCTCGTCGACGTCGGCGATGGGAAATGCATCGTTGGCGCCGTAGGAACGCGTCGCCCCGTCGGGCCCCGCTCTTGCTCCGTCCCAGACCTCGCGGCCCGCGTCGCGATCGCGCACGAACAGCACGTACTCCGCCTGCGGACGCCCCGGGATGAGCACCGCCACGGATTCGGGCTCCGGGAAACCGGTCAGGTAGTAGAAATCGCTGTCCTGGCGATAGGCGTATTCCACGTCGTTGTTGCGGTGACGCACGGGGGCGGCCGGCAGGATCGCGATCGACTCCCTGCCCATCATGCGCATCAGCTGGCGGCGTCGCCGGGCGAACTCGTCGCGGTTCATGGAGCGGGCTCAGGGCCTAATGAATATGCGGCGTGGCGGGTCGCACCGCGGCCCGGAGGGGCTCGAGTTCGTCGTAGATCAGTTGCACGGAGACCCGCACGAACTCAACCAGCTCGGCATAGGCCTGCTCGTCGTCCTCGGTCGGATCGTCCTCACCCGGCGTCGCGCGGCTGATCTCGGTGAGGTCGTGGACGACTTCGCCGACCTCGCCAGGAAGCTCCTCGATGGAGTTGAGCCGGCCCGTTCCCAACCCGTAGAGAAAACCCTGGCACCATTGCGCCAGTGCCGCCGTGCGGTCGGCGAGCGTGGCATCGTCATCGGGCAGAAGGGGTGAGAACTCCATGGTGCCGCCGCAGAGCGCTTGCGTGGTCTCGCTGAAGACGCGCTCGAACACGGCCCGACACTCGCCGCAATGCCCGGCCGGATCGTGCAACAACTCCTCGAGCCAGTCGTCGAGCGCGACCGTCGACCCCACGCACAGCGTGCCACTCAACGTGCCGTGGGCCTCGGCAGCATCGGCCGTGCCACCCGCCTCCGCGAGTGTGTCCTCGAGCCGTGGAAATGCGACGCTGAGCATGGGTGCGCGTGTTCGTGACGGGCGGTTATATCGTAGCACCTCGCGTTGCGGACGCGCGCTGCCGGTCTTCGATTGACCGACCTCCGGGCGGGTTCTATATTGTCGCCCACATGAACGACGCCTCCAACAGACCGTCCGCGGATGCGGAATTGAAA
>DATFEQ010000105.1:0-22256 GCA_035250905.1 Steroidobacteraceae bacterium | reverse complement strand
TTTCCGGAACGCCGTAAACCCATCCCTGGGGGCTCCGGAGAGAACGTCCTGATTTCTACGGTCCGGAAAACACCCTCCCAACCGAGCCTCCGCCGCGCAAACAGTCCAGGCTGCGAGCACCGCCGATGAAAGCACTCGTCAAGTCGCGCCGCGAACCCGGTATCTGGATGGAGGAGATTCCCGAGCCGGGCGTGGGCCACAACGACGTGCTCATCCGCGTGCGCAAGACAGCGATCTGCGGCACCGACCTGCACATCTACAACTGGGACGCGTGGGCGCAGAAGACCATCCCGGTGCCGATGGCCGTGGGCCACGAATTCTGCGGCGAGATCGTCGAGATCGGTGGCGAAGTGAGCGGCTTCAAGCCAGGCGATCGCGTGTCGGGCGAAGGGCACATCACCTGTGGCTATTGCCGCAACTGCCGCGCCGGGCGGCGCCACCTGTGCCGCAACACCGTCGGCGTCGGCGTGAATCGACCGGGCTGCTTCGCGGAGTACCTGTCGATTCCGGCCGCCAACGCCTTCAAGCTCACGCCCGCGATCGACGACGACATCGCCGCCATTCTCGATCCCTTCGGTAACGCCACGCACACCGCGCTCTCCTTCAATCTCGTCGGCGAGGACGTCCTGATCACAGGCGCGGGGCCCATCGGCATCATGGCGACCGCGATCGCGCGCTTCGTGGGCGCGCGCCACGTGGTCATCACCGACGTGAACGACTATCGCCTCGAGCTCGCTCGGCGCATGGGCGCGAGCCTCGCGCTCAACGTCAAGCGCGATTCGCTCGCCGAGGCGATGCGCCAGCTCGGCATGGAGGAAGGCTTCGACGTCGGCTTCGAGATGTCAGGCAATCCCGCGGCGCTGCGTGAAATGCTGGCCAGCATGGTTCACGGAGCAAGCGTCGCGCTCCTCGGCATCCCGCCGGGCGAGACGGCGATCGACTGGAACCAGGTGATCTTCAAGGGCCTCGTGATCAAGGGCATCTACGGGCGCGAGATGTTCGAGACCTGGTACAAGATGTCGAGCCTGCTGCAGAGCGGCCTCAACATCTCGCCCGTCATCACGCATCACCTGCCAGCGGGAGAGTTCCGCGAGGCGTTCGCGACGCTGAACGGCGGCCAGTCGGGAAAGATCATCCTCGACTGGACCTAGGGCGCGCAGAAGCAATAAGAATAAAGGTGTCGCGGGTCGTTGAAGCGCGCCCAGCGTGCGACTTCACGCTGCAGCGGATCGAGCACCTGGCGCACCAGCGCGGGTTGCGTGGCGCCGATGCCGAGTTTCCCGGCCGCCCAGGCAGCTGCGCCACGAAACTCCATGGCCAGGGCCTCGCGCCAGCTGAGCTGCGGGTCGAGATACGTCACGTCGTAGTCGTCGCCCAGCTCGGCGCGCTTGGCGGCTGACTTGACGGCCTCCTCGAACGTGCCGAGCGAGTCGATCAGTCCGCGGGTCTGCGCGTCGCTCCCGGCCCAGACTCTGCCCTGCGCGACACCGTCGATCTCGGCCGGCGTCTTCTTGCGGTTCTCCGCGACGCGGTCGAGGAACACCTCGTACGCATGCTCGACCCCCGACTGCAGGATGTCGCGCGCGGCCGGACCGAGGGGCCGGTCGAGCCGGAAGTCGCCGCTCAAGGGCGTGGTCCCGACGCCGTCCACGTTCACGCCGACCTTGCCGAGCGTGCCCTGGAAGGTCGGGATCGCCGCGAACACCCCGATCGAACCGGTGATGGTCGTCGGGCTCGCCCAGATTTCGTCCGCGCCGGTCGCGATGTAGTAACCGCCCGAGGCCGCGACGCTGCTCATCGAGACCACCACGGGTTTGCCGGCATCACGCAGCGCCTTGAGCTCGCGGTAGATCTGCTCCGAGGCGAACATGCTGCCGCCCGGGCTGTCGACGCGCACCACCACCGCCTTCACCTCATCGTCGTAGCGTGCGTTGCGGATGATCTCCGCGGTCGAATCGCCGCCCACGGTGCCCGGCGGCTGCTCGCCGTCGAGGATCTCGCCCGCCGCCACGATCACGCCGATCTGGTTGCCCGAGCCACGCGCGAGCACTTCCTCCGATCGCACCACCGCCAGGTAGTCGTGCAGCTCGACGCTGCGGAACGAATGCGTGGTGTCGTCCTCGCCCACCAACGCCTTCAGGTCGTCCGACACCTGTTCGCGCGTGCGTATCGCCGTCACCAGTCCCTGCGCAAATGCGACGCGCGCCGTGTCGCCCTGCGCACCCTTGACCAGCGCGCCCATCTGCGAGGCATACGCAGCCAGCGCGCCCGGCTGGAGCTTGCGCGCGGCGCTCACGTCCGCCTGGTAGGCGTTCCAGAGCGCGTTGAGCCAGAGCGTGGTCTCCTCGCGCTCCTCGGGCGACATGTCGCTGCGCGTGTAGACCTCCGTGTAGCTCTTGTGCGTGCCCACACGGAACACGTTCACGTCCACCGCCAGCTTGTCGAGCGCCTGTTTCAGGAACATGCGGTAGTAGTCAAAGCCGTCCACGTACACGAAGCCGAGCGGATCGAGGTAGACCTCGTCCGCCTGGGCCGCGAGGTAGTACTGGCCCTGGTCGAAGTATTCGCCCACCGCCACGATCTTCTTGCCGCCCTCGCGGAAGGCCCGCATCGCCGCGCCGATCTCCTGCAACTTGCTCAGACCCGCGCCGCTCATCTGGCTTACGTCGAGCACCATGAGCTGGATGCGCTTGTCGTCCCTAGCCGCATCGATCGCGTCGACGACATCGCGCAGCAGCGTTTCGGGCTCGCCCTCGCCGGCGGCATCCGCAATCGCGCGCTCGATCGGATCGCCGCTCAGTTGCTCGACGATGCGACCCTGCGGGTTCAACAAGAGCGCCGCGTGCCGCGGCACGATGGGAATCGAGGTCTGCAGCGCGCCGATGACGGCTGCGAACAGGATCAGCAGCAGGATGAGGTGCAGCACCTTGCGCAGGCCATCGAGCACACGCCAGGTGAAGCTGAAGAACGTGAGAAGGGTCGTGCGTATGGACATGGGGCTGGCTGCAACTGCACTCGGTGCGGGACGTCAACCGGGTGCGCGGTAGCTGATCCGGTAGATTACGCCCGCGCTGTCATCGGATACCAACATCGAGCCGTCTGCCATCACCAGCAGGTCCACGGGGCGGCCGAGGACGCTCTTCGGCTGATTCCAGCCGGTGACGAACGGCTGGTAGGCAAGCGTCTTGGCGCCGTCAAGTTTCACCAGCATGATCCGATAGCCGGCGCGCTCCTTGCGATTCCAGGAGCCGTGCTCCGCGATCAGGACCTGGTTGCGGTATTCCTCGGGAAACTGCGTACCGGTGTAGAACTTCACCCCGAGCGGTGCGACGTGCGCGTCGAGCCTGCGGGCGGGCGGCACAGCCTCGGTGCAGCTCCCCAGGCTGCCGAACTCCGGGTCCTTGAGGTCGCCGCCGTGACAGAACGGGAAGCCGAAATGCAACCCCGCGCGTGGCGCGTGATTGAGCTCGCACGGCGGCTTGTCATCGCCCATCCAGTCGCGGCCGTTGTCGGTGAACCACATTTCGCCGCTGGTCGGGTGCCAGGTGAACCCCACGGTATTGCGCACGCCGCGCGCGAACACCTCGCGGCCGCTGCCGTCCGCATTCATGCGCAGAATCTGGGCGTACTTGGGCTGGTCGCAGACATTGCACGGAGCGCCGAGCGGCACATAGAGCTTGCCGTCGGGACCGAAGGCGATGTAGCGCCAGCCGTGATGCGTATCGCGGGGCAGCTCGCTCGTCACGAGCGCCGGCTTCGGCGGATTCTCGAGCAGATCCTCGATCCCGTCGTAGCGATGAATGCGGCTGATCTCCGCCACGTAGAGCGCGCCATCGCGAAAGGCGACGCCGTTGGGCCAATTGAGATCCTGCGCGATGGTGAGCACGCGCGGCTTGCCGTCAGCGACCGCGGGGATCGCGTAGACCTTGCCCAGCTTTTGAGTGCCGACGAAGAGCGTGCCCTTGTCGCCGAGCGCCATCGAGCGCGCGCCCGGCACGTCGTCGACCGCGACTTCGATGTGGAAGCCGGGCGGCAGCTTCAGCGCCTGCAGCAATGCCGTGCGGTCGGCTGCCGCGGCGACAGCACACCAGCCCAGTGCGACGGCCAGCAGGCCCAGACGACGCGCGAGGCTCATGGCGAGCCGCCGATCAGACCTTCTCTTCGATGCGGGCGGCCTTGCCGGAGAGATCGCGCAGGTAGTAGAGCTTGGCCCGCCGCACGTTGCCGCGCCGCTTGACCTGGATCTCGCTGATCGCCGGGCTGTAGGTCTGGAACACGCGCTCGACGCCCTCGCCGTGCGACACCTTGCGCACCGTGAAGGAGGAATTCAGGCCGCGGTTGCGCTTGGCGATGACGATACCTTCGTACGCCTGCACGCGCTCGCGATCGCCTTCCACGACCTTGACCTGCACCAGCACAGTGTCGCCCGGGGAAAAGTCCGGGACCTTGCGCGACATGCGCTCGCTCTCGATCTGCTCGATGATCTTGTTCATGGCTGCCATCTCACTCGCTTCTGTTGGCGGGACTCGGTCCCGCATCCTCACTCTGCTCGGCGGTGTTCTCGGCGATGAACTCCCGCAACAATTCGCGCTGCTCGGCCGTCAACCCGATCCCGGCCAGCAGCTCGGGCCGCCTCTGCCAGGTTCGCCCGAGCGCCTCCTTCAGGCGCCAGCGGCGGATCGCCGCGTGGTTGCCGTTCACCAGCACGGGCGGCACCGTGCGCCCCTCGAAGTCCTCGGGCCGCGTGTAATGCGGCCAGTCGAGGAACCCAGCGACGAACGAATCCTGCTCCGCCGACTGGGCGTCGCCGAGCACGCCCGGCAACAGCCGCGTCACCACGTCGATCACGGTGAGGGCTGGCAATTCGCCGCCACTCAGCACGTAGTCGCCGATCGACAGTTCCTCCTCGACCTCGAGCTCGATCAATCGTTCATCGACGCCTTCGTAGCGCCCGGCCACCAGGATCAGGCCCGGCAAGCGCGCGTAGCGCACCGCGCACGCCTGGTCGAACCGCCTGCCCTGCGCCGACAGGTACACGGTCAGGCTGCCCTGCGGTGCTCGCGTCCGCGCAGCGCGAATCGCGCTGCGCAGCGGCTCGATCATCATGACCATCCCGGGTCCGCCGCCGTAAGGCCGATCGTCGACCGAACGGTGCGCGTCCGTGGCGTGATCGCGCGGGTTCTGCAACCCGACGCTCACCAGCCCGCGCGTGACGGCGCGTCCCGTGACGCCCGCCTCGAGCGCTCCCCGGACCAGCTCCGGGAACAATGTCACCACTTCAAAGTGCAGACTCAGTCCTCGGCCGGGCTCCAGTCGACCCGGATCTCGCCGCCCGCGAGATCGACGCGGCGCAGATACTGCGGCGTCACCGGCAACCAGTGCTCTGCGGCGCCGCGCACCACCATCACGGCGTGTGCCGGCGTATCGATGAACCGTTCGACGCGGCCGAGCTCCCGCCCCTGCTCGTTCACCACGCGCAGCCCGATCAGGTCGGCGCGGTAGTATTCGCGCGGCTTCAGTTCCGGCAGCGCCGAACGCTGCACGCTGATCGTCGCCCCGACCAGTTGCCGGGCCACGTCGCGGTCTTCTATGTGCTCGAGACTCGCCACGACCTGGCGCCCGTGCTTGCGACCCGCGATCACCCGGCGGGCGCCCTGCGCCGGCTTGTCCAGGTGCCACTCCGGGTACGCCAAGATGGCCTCGCGCGGGTCCGTGTAGGACTCGACCTTGACCCAGCCCTTGACGCCAAATACCCCGACGATTCGACCGAGCGGCAGCCACTGCGACGTGGCGCCTTGCGGGCCCAGGGCGTTCACGGTGCCGCGGGCCCGACCTGCCTCAGGCGCTCGCTTGCTTGCGATACCCCGAGACGAGCGACTTGACGCGATCCGAGACCTCGGCGCCCTTGCCAGTCCAGTAGTCGATGCGCGCGAGATCCAGGCGCAGCTTCTGCTCCGCACCCCGGGCGCGCGGATTGAAGAAGCCGACCTGCTCGAGGCTGGCGCCACCCTGGCGCGTGCGCTTGTCGGTCACTACCACGTGGTAGAAGGGCTGGTTCTTGCCGCCCCGGCGTGTCAGTCGAATCGTCACCATCTTGGGGGGTTCTCTCGGGGGCCCTAAAAAACGAGGCGCGGATTCTACTCAAACTGCCGCCGGAAGGCGAAACTTTTTTGCAGATCAAGCGGCTACGATCACGCCCGGGCCATTGGGGTGTCGTGTCCGGGAGGTCTTTTCAGGACCGTCGAAAACAGGGATGTTTTCGCCGGAGCCTACAGGGATGTATTCACGGCGTTCCTGAAAAGACCTCCCGGACACGACGCCCCACCTCGAGGGCGCGACGTCGCGAGTCAGTCTTCCGGTTCTGCCCCCGAAAAACGCACGGCCGTAGCACCCTTGACCTCGCCGATCGTGGCGCTTTCGCTCACGTAGAGCTTCACCTCGCGCTCGAACTCCAGGGCCCTCTGCACCACCGCACCCGGCCCGATCACGACCTGCGGCGTGCTCTTGAACAACGAAATGTTGAAGCCGCCCTGGCTCTTCTCCACCTTGATGCCGCCTTCGACGCGCGAGCCAGCGCCTACCTCGATGTCGCCCTCCCGCGTGCGGATGCCGCCGCCCACGTGCGCCGAGACGAGCGTGATGTCGCCGTTGACGGTCCGGACGCCACCCTGCACGTCCGCCTCGCGCGCCAGGCTCACCGAGCCATTGGTCGTCTCGACCTCCTCGGTCACGCGCGCTGCCGCCCCTATCCTGATCGTGCCGTTGACGGTTTCGAGCGATTCGGCGGTGCCGCGCTCACCGAGGTCGATCGAGCCGTTGACCGTTTCCGCCTCCTCGACGGTCGCACCGCTCTTGATGCGGATGGAGCCGTTCACCGTCGACACGTCGCCCACGCGTTGGCCGGCCTCCACCTCGATCGCGCCGTTGACCTTCTCGATGTCGTTGTCGTCCTCGGCCAGGCCGACCCCGGGCAGCGACAGCAGGATGATGAACCAAAGGGCTTTCATGACTTCTCCTCTCGATCGAGCCGCGCCCTGCGTCAGGGCCGCGGAAACCGGCCGCCCATGCCGCGCAACATGCGCGCGAAACCGCCTTTCGAAAACTGCTTCATGGTCTTCTGCATCTGCAGGAACTGCTTGAGCAGGCGATTGACATCCTGCACCTGCACACCCGCTCCCGACGCAATCCGGCGCTTGCGCGAGCCGTCGATGAGGTTGGGCCGGCGCCTTTCGCGCGGCGTCATCGAGTCGATGATCGCCACCTGGCGCTTGAGCTGGCGATCGTCGAGTTGCGCGGGATTCGCGCCGCGCGCGAGCTCCGCCGGCAGCTTCTCCATCAGGGCGCCGAGCCCGCCCATGCTGCGGACCTGGGTGAGCTGCTCGCGCAGATCCGCAAAATCGAACTCATGTCCCTTGGTCAGCTTGCGCGCGAGCTTCTCGGCCTTCTCGCGATCCACCTGCTGCCCGACTTTTTCCACCAGTCCGAGCACATCGCCCATGCCGAGGATGCGCGACGCCACGCGTTCGGGGTGGAAGGTCTCGAGGGCCTCGACCTTCTCGCCAGTCCCCAGGAACAGGATCGGCTTGCCCGTGATCTGCCGTACGGAGAGCGCCGCGCCGCCGCGCGCATCGCCGTCGGCCTTGGTGAGAACGATGCCGGTCAATGCCAGTGCCTCGTCGAAGGCGCGCGCGGCGTTCACCGCGTCCTGGCCCGCCATGCTGTCGACCACGAACAGCCGCTCGTGCGCCGTGAGCGCGCCATCGATGCGCCGCACTTCGTCCATCATCTCGGCATCGACGTGCAGGCGGCCGGCGGTATCGACGATGAGCGCGTCGTAGAGACCTTGCCGCGCCTGCGCGAGCGCTGCGGCCGCAATCTGTTCGGGCACGGCATCCGCCGGCGTTGGGAAGAATCCCGCCTCGATCTGTGCGGCGAGGCGCTCGAGCTGCAGGATGGCGGCCGGGCGGTGCACGTCGGCGCTCACGAGCAGCACGCGCTTGCGACCCTGTGCGCGCAGCCACAGGGCGAGCTTGGCCGCGGTGGTGGTCTTGCCGGCGCCCTGCAGTCCCGCGAGCAGCACGACCAGCGGCGGCGGCACGCGCAGGTTGAGGCCGGCGCTGGCGCCACCCATCACGCTCACGAGCTCGCCATGGATGACGCCGATGAAAGCCTGTCCGGGCGTGAGACTCCTGCTCACTTCGGCGCCGATCGCGCGCGCCTTCACCGATTCGATGAAGGTCTTCACGACCGGCAGGGCGACGTCCGCCTCGAGCAGCGCCACGCGCACCTGCCGCAGCGCATCGCCAACGTTGTCCTCGGTGATGCGGCCGCGGCCGCGCAGCGCATCGAGCGCCGTGCCCAGGCGTTGTGTCAGTTGGTCGAACATCGGTCGCGGGATTATACCTAGGGCAACTCTGCACGCGGCCTCTGCGAGCTGCTGGCGTCCTTGTGAGTCTTGTCGATATCGACAATATCGACTGCGCCTCACGCCTAGCCAGAAGCTCGCGGAGACCGGTCGCGCCCATGAAACCTGTGCAGAGTTGCCCTAGATGCAGGATCGACCCCGCCCATGCATCATTGACACGCCGCTCTCACCGGCGCGCGGCACGAGGCAACCCCCTTGAGCGACCAATCCACCCTCACGCTGATTCTCTACCTCTTATTTCTGCTCCTGCTGGTGGCGTTCTTCGCCGGCACGGAAGTGGCCCTGCTGACGGTCAATCGCTATCGCCTGCGCAATCGCGCCAGCCGAGGCGACCGCGCGGCGAAGCTCGCCGAAGCGCTCATCCGCAGGCCCGACCGCTGGCTCGGCGTCAATCTCCTCTGGATCACGCTCACCACCATGGCCGCGCCGACGGTGGGCACGCTGCTCGCGCAACGCTACGGCGGCGACGCGCTCGTGTGGGCGACCACGCTCGGTCTCGGACTGTTCACGGTGGTGTTCTGCGAGCTCGCGCCCAAGATCTACGCCGCGGTTCGGCCGGAGCGCATGGCGCTGCCGGCCGCGTACGTGTACCGGCCACTCGTGTGGATCAGCACGCCGGTGGTGTGGGTGGCGAATCAGCTGGCCAACGGGTTCCTGCGCCTGCTCGGCGTATCCAAGCAGGCGGTGAGCGAGCACTCGCTCGGTGTCGACGAGCTCAGGCTCGTGGTTGCCGAGGCGGGCCTCTTGGTGCCCCAGCGCCACCAGCAGATGCTCTTGAGCATCCTCGACCTCGAAAAGGTCTCGGTCGACGACATCATGGTCCCGCGCAACGAGGTGGTGGGCCTCGACGTCAACGATGACTGGGACCAGATCCTGAACCACATCAACCAGAGCCAGCACACGCGCATGCCGGTGTACGAGGGCGAGCTCGACAACATCATCGGCATCCTGCATCTCAAGGCCGTGGCGCGCGAGCTCGTGCTTGGGCGCCTCGACCGCGACCTCCTGATCGAGCTCGCGCGCACGCGCGAGGCCTACTTCGTGCCCGAGGGCACGCCGCTCAATACGCAGCTGCTCAACTTCCAGCGCCAGCGGCGGCGCATCGCGCTGGTGGTGGACGAGTACGGCGACGTGCAGGGGCTGGTGACGCTCGAGGACATCCTGGAAGAGATCGTCGGCGAGTTCACCACCGACCCGGCCACCATGATGCACAAGGACGTGCACCGGGAAGCCGACGGCAGCTTCGTCGTCAACGCGAGCGTGACGGTGCGCGCGCTCAATCGCGCCATGCAGTGGGGCCTGCCGACCGACGGGCCGAAGACGCTCAACGGGCTGATCGTCGAGTATCTCGAAACGATCCCCGAGCCGGGGACCACGTTCAAGATCCGCGACTACACGGTGGAAGTGCTGCAGACGGGCGAGAATATCGTCAAGACGGTGCGCATGATTCCGCCCAAGCCGTCCGCGGCCGGCGAAAAGGTCAGCGAAGCGTCTGCGCGAGCGCCTCACTGAGGCGCTGCACCGCGACCACCTGCAGGCCCTCGATGGCCTGGCGCGGCCGGTTGGCCGCGGGAACGATGGCTCGGCGAAAGCCGTGCTTGGCGGCTTCGCGCAACCGCTCCTCGCCGTACGGAACGGGGCGAATCTCACCGGCCAGGCCGATCTCGCCAAAGGCGATCAGGTCCTGCGCGAGCGGCGTCGAGCGCAGGCTCGAAACCGCGGCCAGCAGGGCGGGCAGATCGGCGGCCGTCTCGCCGATGCGCACGCCGCCGACCACATTGGCGAATACATCGTGGGCGTGCAGGGCGATGCCGGCATGTCGATGCAGCACCGCGAGCAGCAGCGCGAGGCGGTTGTGATCGAGCCCGACGGCGACGCGGCGCGGGTTCGTGAGTGCCGTAGGATCGACCAGCACCTGCACTTCCACGAGCAGTTGCCGCGTGCCCTCGCGCACCACGGTGACGATGCTGCCGGAAGCGGGTTCCTCGTGACGCGAGAGGAAGATCGCCGACGGGTTGCGCACTTCCTTCAGTCCCGCCTCGGTCATGGCGAACACGCCGATCTCGCTCGCGGCCCCGAAGCGGTTCTTCACCGCGCGCACCACGCGATAGCGGCTGCCGCTGTCGCTTTCGAAGTAGAGCACCGTGTCGACCATGTGCTCGAGCACGCGCGGGCCCGCGATCGCGCCCTCCTTGGTGACGTGACCGATCAGCAGCACCGCGGTGTCGCTCGACTTGGCGAAGCGCACCAGCCGCGCAGTGGACTCGCGCAGCTGCGACACCGCGCCCGGCGCGGCGTCGATCTCCTCGCTCGCCATGGTCTGGATCGAATCGACCACGACCACGTGCGCACGCGCCTCGCCCGCCGCCGCGATCACCCGTTCCACGGAAGTCTCGGCGAGCAGGCGCACCGCCGCGGTGTCGAGCCCCAGCCGGCGCGCACGCAATCCGACCTGGTGCAGCGATTCCTCGCCCGTCGCGTAGAGCGCCGGCTGCTCGGCGCCGACGGCCGCCGCTGCCTGCAGCAATAAAGTGGACTTGCCGATGCCCGGATCGCCGCCGAGCAACGTGACCGAGCCCGCCACCAGGCCGCCGCCCAGGACGCGATCGAGCTCGCTGACACCGGTGGACGTGCGTCGCTCGACCTCGGGCGAGCTGACCGCGCGCAGCTCGGCGCTCGCGCCGGCCACGGTTGCGCGCCGTGCGCCACGAGCGGGTGCGGAGGCCGCTTCGAGCGCGTTCCATTCACCACAGGCCGGGCATTGGCCCTGCCACTGTGGCGTGGAGGATCCACAGGCAGCGCAGACGAAAAGCGTCTTGGGTTTGGGCAAAGAGGTTGGGCGCGAATGAAGGGCCGTGCATCGTAGCATGCGCGCTCAGAACCGCCGCGGGACGGCCAAAAAACTTGCCGGAGGGCCTGAATGCGCGGCCTGCCGTCGTCTATACTGCGGCCCGCTCGCGAACCCGGGGGGTGGGGCTCGACGGCTAATGTGTGATGGCGTGCAAAAATCGACGGCGCGCGGCGTGGCGCAGCGCACGAAACCGCGCTCGCCCGTCTCGGGCCTACGGCCAAACGGATACTCTTGCGGATCTTTTGTTAAGCCTCGGGCCCGCCTGAGACCGACCCGATGAACCGTCCCGAGTACAAACCCGCTCCCGGCCGTTCAGCGGCCGCTCCGCGCACGCTCGGCCGCTACCAGGTGGAGCGCGAAATCGGCCGGGGCGCCATGGCGGTCGTCTACCAGGGGCGCGATCCGAAAATCAACCGCGTGGTCGCCGTCAAGGCGATCGCGCTCGCACGCGAATTCAGCGACGAGGAGCTGGAGGAGGCGCGCCGGCGTTTTTTTCGCGAGGCGGAAAGCGCGGGGCGGCTCAACCACCCGAACATCGTCACGGTTTTCGACGCGGGCGAGGACCAGCAGCTCGCCTACATCGCGATGGAGTTCCTCACCGGACAGCCGCTGAGCGACTTCACTGCCTCCGCCGACCTCCTGCCCGCAGCTGACGTCGTCGACCTGATCGCGCGCGCCGCGGACGCCCTAGCGCATGCGCATCGCTTCAACGTCGTTCACCGCGATATCAAACCCGCTAACATAGTGTTCGACCGCGCCAACGACGGATTGAAGATCACCGACTTCGGCATTGCCAGACTCACTGACAGTGGCACCACCAAATCGGGCATCGTGCTGGGCACTCCGTCCTTCATGTCGCCCGAGCAGCTCGAGGGGCGAACCGTCCAGGGCGCATCGGATCTGTTCTCCCTCGGCGTCACGCTCTACCAGCTGCTCACCGCGCAGCTGCCGTTCCGCGCCGATTCAATGACCGGCCTCATGTTCAAGATCGCCAACGAGGCCTACCCGCCGCTGCGCGCGGTGCGCCCCGACCTGCCGGGCTTCCTCGAGGCGATCCTCGGCCGCGCGCTGCAGAAGCGCGCTGACCAGCGTTACCAGAGCGGCGGCGAAATGGCGGTCGCGCTGCGCGACTGCGCGCGGCTCCTGCGTGCACAGGGCGACTGAGCACGCATGAACAACCTCAAGGGCAAGTTGCGGTGCGTGGCGCTCAGTGACACCGGCAAGGTGCGCGAGCACAACGAAGACACCATCGCCATCGATCCGGACATCGGCCTGCTGGTGCTCGCCGATGGCATGGGCGGTTACAACGCGGGCGAAGTCGCGAGCGGCATCGCGGTCAAGACGATCGTCAACCTGGTGCGCGAGGCGGTGATCCGCGAGGACCTCGAGGGCCAGGATTCGGAGAGCGGCCTCGCGCGTCCCAGCATCATCCTGCGCGATGCGATCTACCGCGCCAACAAGATCATCCACCAGACCTCGAAGACGCAACCGCAGTGCGAAGGCATGGGCACGACCGTCGTGTGCTGCCTGTTCTACGACAACAAGGTCTCGATCGCGCACGTCGGCGATTCGCGCCTCTATCGCCTGCGCAACGACAACTTCGAGCAGGTCACCATGGATCACTCGCTCCTGCAGGAGCTGGTCGATCGCGGCTTTTACTCACAGCAGGAGGCGCAACGCGCCACCAACAAGAACTACGTGACCCGCGCGCTCGGCGTCGAGCCCAACGTGCAGGTCGAGATCAACGAGGAGCCGGTACACAAGGGCGATTTCTACGTGCTCTGTTCGGATGGTCTGTCGGACATGGTGGAAGACGAAGATATTCACTTAACTATCAACACTTTTAGTGCTAATCTTGAATCAGTTGCTAAGCAACTGACGCAGCTGGCGAACGACAACGGTGGGCGCGACAACGTATCTGTCGCGATGGCCCATGTCGTAGACTCCTTTCCCGCTCGCCAGCGGATGCTCGACAAGATTCTGGGATGGTTCGGCTGAAGGAACGAGGCGTAATGCATGGCAAGGTTAGTGCTCAGCCTGGACGGTCAGATCCTCGCGGAATACAACATGAACAAGGAGCGTTACACGATCGGCCGGCTGCCGGATAACGACATCCGCATCGACAACCCGGCCGTGAGCGGCCATCACTCGCTCATCATCAACATCCTCAACGACTCGTTCCTCGAGGATCTCAACAGCACCAACGGCACCTACGTCAACGGCAAGCTGATCAAGAAGCATGCCCTGCAGCACGGCGACGTCATCACCGTCGGCCATCACCAGCTGCGATTCGTCGACCAGGTCGAAGACGACTCGGAGCAGGACGAGTTCGAAAAGACGATGGTGATCCAGCCGAGCTCACAACCCGAAGAGAAGCTGCGCAAGGTCGCGCAATCGGTCGACCAGGCGGCGGCCAAGCTCGCCCCCGTGACGGACAGGGCACCGAGCGATCAGCCGGTGGCGTTGCCGAAGGCGAAGCTGCAGGTGCTGAGCGGCGCATTCGCCGGTCGCGAGCTCGAGCTCACCAAGGCGCTCACCACGCTCGGCCGGCCGGGCGTCCAGGTCGCGGCGATCACGCGTCGCGCCGAGGGCTACTTCATCGTGCACGTCGACAGCGGCAAGGAGAACGACTTCCCGCTGGTCAACGGCGCCGCGATCGGTCCGCAGGCGCGACGGCTGCGCGACAACGACGTCATCCAGCTCGCCGGCGTGAAGATGGGATTCTTCGAGAGCTAGCGGACGCGTGTGCCCGCCGCCGCGTCCCAATGGAGCGGCCGGCTGGACTTCGGCAGCGGCGCATCGTTTGCCCCTATGGTTACCCCGATCCGCGTCTCCGGCGGGCATATCGCGACATAGCGCGCGTAGCCGCCCGTGCCACCCTTGAACTTCGGGTAGCCGAGCGTCACGAGGCAACCGGTCGACGGGACTCCGTCGAGATTCGCTACACCCTCCGCCTGCGCGTACCCGTGATGCATCAGCCAGGCCTCGCCCTCTAACGTCGGCGTCGTGTCCGTGTCGAGCGGCTCGTGGCCGTGGAATAGAATGTGCCGCTGCTCGTGCAGGAACTTCAGCGCGTCGAGCGAGACGCCGGGGAACGGCTTGCGCGTGGCAAGCTCGGGCTTGGGCCAGCCCTTCGACCAGTCCGAGCGAATGAAGACGATCGAGCCTGCGGGGATCCGCCCATGCTTCTTCTCGAACGTCTCGATATCAGCGACCTTGAGGTGGTAGCCGGGATCCGTGCTGACTTGGTCCACGATCGAGATCACCACGAGCGGACGCACCGCATAGGTCGGTGGCAGTTCATCGATCGACGGATACTCGGGCGCCCAATGTGCGGGCGGGTCGAGCTGGGTGCCGAGCTGGTCGGTGGTGAGGGTGTAGGCGGTGGCTTCGAAGCCATGCTTCGCATAATTGTAGGAGTCGCCCCTCGAGGCCAAGCCTTCGATGTCGGCCGCTGCCTTGGCCGGCGCGAATTTGGAAGGTCCGAAGCCGTGCCAGACGGGAATGCCCGGAGCAATGACGTGGGTCAGATCGATGTATTTCGCACCCTTCAGCGTCTCGTCATAGACGCGCCACAACCCCTTGCCCTCCTGTCCGATGGCCGTCCCGGCCCAAGCCAGCGACAGCGCCAGCAGCATCCAACTCGCATCGCGCGTGCTCATGACTTCACCCCTGCGTACCGTCCGCCTTCTCAGGCTCTAACCAACACTACTTCAGCTCTATCGCGACCCGCTGACTGACACCGCAAAGCAGTTCGTAGGCGACCGTCTCTGCGTGGGGCGCCACGCTCTCTGCCGGCAGCCCCGCCCCCCAGAGCACCACGCGATCGCCGGCGTGTACCGGCGGCAGTTCGGTGACATCGAGCGCGATCATGTCCATCGACACGCGACCGGCGATCGGCGCGCGCACACCGTTCACGAGCACCGGTGTGCCATTGGCGATGTGGCGCGGATAACCGTCGCCGTAGCCGACCGCCGCAATCGCGAGCGTGGTCGCGCGCCGCGCGGTCCAGCGCCCGCCATAACCGACGCGCTCGCCCACGCGCACGCGCCGCACCGAGATCACGGTGCTTTCGAGCGTCATGGCCGGGCGCAGACCGAATTCCGCGGCCGTGCGGCCGGCGAACGGCGACACGCCGTAGAGCATCAGGCCGGGGCGCACCCAGTCGGCGTGACTCGCGGGCCAGCCGAGGATGCCGGCGGAGTTGGCGATGCTGCGCTCGAGCTCGAGCCCGGCGACGGTGCGCTCGAAGAGCGCGATCTGCTCGCCGGTCACGCTTTCGTCGAGCGCATCGGCATTGGCGAGGTGGGTGAGCAGTCGCATGCGCGGCGCCACCGCTCCGCTGTCGAGAAGCGTGGCATAGGCGGCGGGAAACTCCTCGGGCCGGAAACCGAGACGGTTCATCCCTGAGTCGATCTTGATCCACACGGTGAAGCGATGCGCGCCGCGCCACGCGGTGAGAAGCGCGGCCTGCTCCGCGCTGTGCACCACCAGCTCGAAATCCTGGCGCGCGGCCTCGGCCAGCTGGGGCGCGTCGAACACGCCCTCGAGCAGGACGATCGGCGTGCGCACGCCCGCGTGCCGCAGCGCCAGGCCCTCCTCCAGGCGCGCCACGGCGAACGCATCGGCGTCCGCGAGCGCGAGCGCGGTCGGCACCAGCCCGTGACCGTAGGCATTCGCCTTGACGACGGCGAGCACGCGCGAGCGCGGTGCCGCACGCCGTACGGCGGCGAGATTGTCGCGCAGCGCGCCCGAATCGACGATCGCGCGGACGAGGCGCGTCACCGCAGGACGCCCTCTCCGTACGCCTCTGGGGCGTAGTTCTCGAACTTGGTGAAGGCGCCGAGGAAGGTGAGCTGCACCTCGCCGGTCGGGCCGTTGCGCTGCTTGGCGATGATGATGTCGGCGATGCCCTTGCGCGTGGTGGAGGGCTCGTACACTTCCTCGCGGTAGATCATGAAGATCACGTCCGCGTCCTGCTCGAGCGCGCCGGACTCGCGCAGGTCCGACATCACCGGGCGTTTCTCGACGCGCTGCTCGACGCTGCGGTTGAGCTGCGAGAGCGCGATCACCGGCACGCTCAGCTCGCGCGCGAGCGCCTTGAGTGTGCGCGAGATCTCCGAAATCTCCGTGGCGCGGTTCTCCTTGGTGCCCGGTACCTGCATGAGTTGCAGGTAGTCGACCACCACGAGGCCGAGCTTGTGCTCGCGCTTGAGCCGCCGCGCGCGGGCGCGCAGCTCGGTGGGCGTGAGCGCCGGTGTCTCGTCGATGAAGATCGGCGCCTGCGAAAGCTGGTTCATGGCGCTGTCGATGCGCGGCCAGTCCTCGTCCGAGAGCCGCCCGGTGCGCAGGTTCGACTGGTTGATGCGTCCGAGCGAGGAAATCATGCGCAGGCTGAGCTGCTCCGCGGACATTTCCATGCTGAAGAGCGCGCACGGCACGGCGGCGCCGATGGCGGCGTTCTCGGCGATGTTCACCGCGAGCGTGGTCTTACCCATCGAGGGGCGTCCCGCGATGATGATCAGATCGCCCGGTTGCAGGCCGCCGGTCAAATTGTCGATCTGGCCGAAGCCGGTCGCGACACCCGTGATCTTGTCGGGCGAACGGAAGCGCCGGTCGATGCCGTCGACCACGCTCGGCAGGATGCTGCGCACGGATATCAGGCCGCTGCGGCCATGCGCACCCGCTTCCGCGATCTCGAATACGCGCCGCTCGGCATCGTCGACCAACTCGCGCGCGCTGCGCCCCTCGGCATTGAGGGCGGAGGTCGCAATGCTGGCGCCGACCTCGCTCAGCCGCCGCAGCAACGAGCGCTCGCGCACGATCTCCGCATAGGCGCGGATGTTGACTGCGCTCGGTGTGTCGCGCGCCAGGGTCCCCAGATAAGCAAGTCCGCCCGCGTCGTCGAGCTGGGCGTGCCGCTCCAGGTGCTCCGAGAGGGTCAGCACGTCGATCGGCTTGCCTTGTTCGCTGACCGCGACGGCGGCCTCGAAGATGATGCGGTGATCCGCGCGGTAGAAGTCCTGCGCGGTGAGCACGTCCGCCACGGTGTCCCAGGCGGTCGCATCGAGCATCAGGGCGCCGAGCGTGCTCTGCTCGGCCTCGACGGAGTGCGGCGGCATCCGCAGGGGATCTGCGGAGGGGGAAAATGTTTTGAAGGTGGTAGCCACTAGCCTGAATGCAGACGCTGGCGGGCGCTGATCGGGCTGTCAGCCGCGCGGCTACTCTTCGGCGACGATCGTCACGGGCACCGCGACGTTGACGTCCGCGTGCAGGTGCAGGCTGACGACATGCTCACCCACCAGCCGGATCGGGCCGTTGGGAAGCCGCACTTCGCTGCGCGACACCTCGTAGCCGGCCGCCGTGCAGGCTTCGGCGATGTCGGCGGTGCCGATGGAGCCGAAAAGCTTGCCTTCCGTGCCGGCTTTGGCCGTCAGGTGCAGCTTCAGATCGTGCATCTTCGCGGCGCGCTGTTGCGCCACCTGCAGCTCGTCCTGCGCGACGCGCTCGAGCTCGGCACGTCGCGCCTCGAACTTGGCGATGTTGGCCGCCGTGGCCATGGTCGCCTTGCCCTGCGGCAGCAGGAAGTTGCGTGCAAAGCCGGAGCGCACTTTGACGCGATCGCCGATGCCACCGAGGTTCGCGACCTTCTGCAGGAGAATCACTTCCATCGCGGCACCCTCAATGCTGATCGGTGTACGGCAGGAGCGCGAGATAGCGCGCGCGCTTCACCGCCAGCGCGAGTTGGCGCTGATAGTGCGACTTGGTGCCGGTGATGCGGCTCGGCACGATCTTGCCGGTCTCGGTGACGTAGCTCTTGAGCGTCGCCAGATCCTTGTAGTCGATCTGCTTCACGCCCTCTGCCGTAAAGCGGCAGAATTTCTTGCGTCGAAAGAATCTTGCCATGTGTGCTTCCCGAATTCGTTGTCGTGGGATGCGGCTCAGCGCATGCCCGCACCGAGGTCATCGTCGTCGTCGCGGTCGCCGCCCGGACCCTCGTCGCGGCCGCGACGCTCTTCCCCTTCCTCACCAGCGCGTGCCATCGGTGACGGCTCCGTCATGGCGGAGTCTGCCTTGATCACGAGGTGCCGCAGCACGGCGTCGCTGAAGCGGAAGGCGCCGGTGAGCTCGGTGAGCGTCTTGTGGTCGCACTCGATGTTCATCAACACGTAGTGCGCCTTGTGAACCTTGGATATGGCATAGGCGAGCTGGCGCCGGCCCCAGTCCTCGAGACGGTGCACGGTGCCGCCGCCGGCCGCGATCATGCCCTTGTAGCGATCGAGCATGGCGGGAACCTGCTCGCTCTGGTCAGGGTGGACCAGGAACACGATTTCGTAATGTCGCATCGATTCTCCCTGTGGATAAAGCCGCCCGGCATGCGAAAGACCAGATGCGGCAAGGAGTTACATAAACTCGCCGGAGGCAGGCCCCGGACGAGGGGCGCGAAGAATACTTGATGCGGCGCTCACGTGGCAAGGTGATAAATCGGGCGAAACCGGGGTCAGAATTGAATTCTGACCCCGGTTTCTCACCGATTTCTCCGCTGGCGCACCGCCTCATACAGCAGCATGCCGGCCGCGACGGACACGTTGAGGCTCTCGACCGCGCCAAGCAGCGGCAGCCGCACGACCAGATCGCACGACTCTCGGGTGAGGCGCCGCATGCCCTCTCCCTCACTGCCCAGCACCAGACCGACGGATCCCTTCAGGTCCGCCTGGAACACTTCGCGATCCGCGTGCGCATCCGCGCCGATCAGCCAGATGTTGCGCTCCTTGAGCGCGCGCATTGTCCGCGCCAGGTTGGTCACGCTCACGACCGGCACGGTCTCGGCGGCGCCGGCCGCGACCTTGCGCGCCACCGGCGTCAGGCCCGCGGCGCGGTCGCGCGGGATGATGAGCCCGTGCGCGCCGCAGGCATCGGCCGTACGCAGGCACGCGCCCAGGTTGTGCGGATCCTGTACCCCGTCGAGCAACAGGAGGAGCACCGGCCCCGCCAGCGCTTCGACATGCGCGTACAAGTCATCTTCGCTCCAACCGCGGCTCGGCTCGGCCTCCGCCATCACGCCCTGGTGGCTCGCGCCTTCTGTCCAGTCGTCGAGCTTGCGCCCGTCGACGCGCTGGACGCTGATGCCTGCCGCGCGGGCGAGCGCCGCGACCTCCTCCGTCCGCGCATCGTCGCGCGTGCTCTGCAGCCACAGGCGGCGCACGCGCTCCGGGTGCTGCTTGAGCAGCCAGCGAACCGCGTGCACGCCGTAGACCCGGGTCGGTTCCGACATGACTAGCGCTCGCGACGGCGCACGCGTGTGCGCACGGTGGAAGAAGTGCGCGGCTCGGTCGCAAGCTCGAAATCGAGCTGACGCTCGCGCATCTCGACTCTCTTCAGGCGCACCGCGACGCGCATGCCCAGCCGATAGACGCGATGCGTGCGCCGCCCGATCCAGGCGCAGCGGCCGGCGTCGAAGTCGAAGCGATCGCCGTGCAGTTCGGACGCATGCACCAGGCCGTCCACCTGCAGGTTCGCGAGCTGCACGAAGAAGCCGAACTCGACCACACCGGTGATCACGCCTTCGAACTCATCGCCCACGTGCGCCCGCATGTAGTCGCACTTGAGGTACGCCATCACCTCGCGCGCGGCCTCGTCGGCGCGCCGCTCGCGCGCCGAGCACTCGGCGCCGAGCTGCTCCATTGAACCCACCGAGTAGGCAAAGCGCGCTGGACCCGCGCCCGCCAGCGCGTGACGGATGCCGCGGTGAACCAGCAGGTCGGGGTAGCGGCGGATCGGCGAGGTGAAATGCGCGTACTCGGCGAGTCCCAGGCCGAAGTGACCGATGTTGGTCGGTTGATAAACCGCCTGCGGGAGCGAGCGGATCAGCAGGCTCTCGATGAAGGCGGCGTCCGGGCGCCCGGCAATGAGCGCACTCACCTGCCGGAGCTCGCGCGTGCCGATCTTCGCCGGAAAGTGCACGCCGATGCCGAGCGCGCGCAGCATGCGTTGCAGCTCGCTGACCCTGCGCTCCTCGGGGGTGCCATGCACGCGGTAGAGCGTCGGCAGGCGGTGCTTCTTCAGGAACCTGGCCGCCTCGATGTTGGCTGCGATCATGCACTCCTCGATCAGGCGATGCGCGTCGTTGCGCGCGTGCACCTCGAGCGCCGCCACCGAACCTTCTGAGTTCAGGCGCACCTTGATCTCGGGTGCATCGAAGTCAAGCGCGCCGCGCTTCTCGCGCGCAGTGCGCAATGCCAGATAGAGCTCGTGCAGATTCTCGAGATGCGGGACGAGACTCGCATACTCCTCCCGCAGCGCCGCGTCCTTGGCCAGCAGAATCGCGGCAACCTTGGTATAGGTGAGACGCGCCTGCGAGCGGATGACGGCCGGATAGAAGCGTGCGCGCCCGACCTCGCCATGCTGCTCGACGTGCATGTCGCACACCATCGCGAGGCGCTCGACCTGGGGCTTGAGCGAGCAGAGCTCGTTCGAGAGCGCTTCAGGCAGCATCGGCAGCACGCGGTCGGGGAAATAGACCGAGGTCGCGCGCAGGCGCGCTTCCGTATCGAGCGCGCCTTCGGGTGCGACGTAGTGGCTCACGTCGGCGATCGCGACCACGAGCCGCCAGCCGCGGCGCGCCGGCTCGCAATAGACCGCGTCGTCGAAATCACGCGCGTCTTCGCCGTCGATGGTCGCGAGCGGCAGGCCGCGCAGATCCTCGCGTCCGGCGAGATCTTCCGGCCGCACCCGATCGCCCCAGGCGCGTGCTTCGCGCTCGCATTCCCCGGGGAAGGCTTGCGGCAGGCCATGCGTGACGATCGCCAGCTCGGCGGCCAGGTCGGCCGCGTTGCCGGTCTCGACCACGCGCACGACCTTGCCGACGGGCGTCGCGTAGCGCGTGCGAGCTTCGGTAAGCTCGACCACGACGAGGTCGCCGTGCCGCGCGCGGTCGCGCGCCGACGCAGGCACCATCACTCGTTGGCGGAAGCGCGGATTCTCTGGAACGACGTAGGCCACGTCGCCCGAGTCCTCGAAGCGCCCGGCGAGCTTACGCGCGCCGCGCTCGAGCACCTCGAGCACCGCGCCCGAGCGCCGGCCGCGGCCGTCATCCGCGGTGATGCGGATGCGCAGGCGATCGCCATGCATCACGCCCGCCATCTGGGTCTGATCGAGATGCACGTCAGGCGTCCCGCCCTCTTCCGGCGTGAACCACCCGTAGCCGTCGCGGTGCGCGCTCACCTTGCCGACCAGCTCGCCGCGATCGCGCGCCATCGTGTAGCGATCGCGTCCGGCGCGCGTCACCGCGCCGTCGCGATGCATCGCGTTGAGGCGGCTGTCGAGTGCGCGCACCAGCGCGACCTTGCGCAGCCCGAAGCGCTTGGCGAGCTCGCGCGAGCTGAGCGGTTCGCTCGAGGCGCCGAGCTCGGCGAGGATCAGGGCGCGGCTCGGAATCGGCTCTTCGTAGCGGCGACTCTCGTCCTTGAAATGCGGATCGCGCTCCTGCCAACGGGATTTGCGCGCGCGTGTGTCTTGTTTCTTGGTGGTCATTTGTTCGTGTGTTGGATGCAATTTTCGAATGCGCGAACGCATTCAAGTTGGTGATTTGACAAGGTAAGAGGTCGCACGTAAAGTGCGGCGCCTTCTTCGGGGCCCGATCAGGCGGCTCCGCGATGCCCAGGTGGCGGAACTGGTAGACGCGCTGGTTTCAGGTACCAGTGGAGCGATCCGTGGAGGTTCGAGTCCTCTCCTGGGCACCATTCATCAAGCAGTTCTGGATATCGACGGCGATTCTCCCCAGGTCTCGAGTCGCGCATCCATCGCCCATCCATCGTGATCGCGGCGTTGAGCCACCTCTTCAGTCGAAGGGATGCCTGAGCACGATCGTCTGGTCGCGCTCCGGCCCCGTGGAAACGAGATCGATGGGCACGCCGACGATCTCCTGGAGCCGCTCGAGGTAGCGGCACGCATTGCGCGGCAGATCGGCATAACGCGTGA